>JBMDXA010000019.1:0-21062 GCA_048594725.1 Candidatus Kapaibacteriota bacterium | reverse complement strand
GAAGTTCCGGCAGGATGTGGATTCTGGTTGCCGGGGATCAGCGCCCCCCCTTGGAGCCGCCGATCAGTTTCTGGTAGCGCTCCTCGGCGATCCTGGTAAGATAGGGGGCTGCCGGATGCCTGAACACCGGCATCGAGAGGGCGCGCTCGTACATCTCGCGGGCGCGGCGCAGATCGCCGAGCTTCTCGTAGGTATAGGCCATCTCCGCGTAGATGGTATTGTTGTCGGGGTACTGTTTCAGCACCTCCTCGAAATGCCGTATCGATTCGGCATACGAGCCCTCCGGGATCTTGGCGCGGATCAGCCCGGCCAGCGCGCGAAGCGCCGGATGCACCGATGCGATCTCCCGGTGCCATGTCCCGAGCACGTTGTGCGCCACCCAGCTGTTGTCGATCAGCAGGGCGCGCTCGGCGTGCTGGCGCACCTGCCACGAGGCATTGACGATCTGCCGCTGCGAGCGGGTAAGCTGCGCCAGCCGCCCGATGGCCGAGGCCAGCATCGAGTGCCCTATCGAGGAGTTGGGGTTCAGCGAAAGCGCGCGCTCCGCCCAGAGCTTCATCCTCTTGATGTGCTCTTCGTACAGCGGATGATCGATGCCGTGGCCGAGAAAAAAGGTCTGGTAGTAGTGTGCGCGGGCCAGGTGCCCGCAGACTTCCGCCGAGGGATAACGCTCGTACAGTGCCTCCCACAGCCGTATCGCCGTATTGCCGTCGCCAGCCATCAGCACCCGATAGCCCGCCCTGAGATATTCCGGAATCGGCTCAGCGAATTCGAGCGCATCGCTGGCGGTCCTTTCCGAGGAAGACCCCCCAGTCCGGTGCTGCGATGAGCGTTGCTCGTTGGGCTGCATTGGGTTGAACTGATGTAGCAAATAGAGATCCGACTATAGGCCTCTGACCGATAAGCGGGTTGGGATGAATTCTCACAAAGGGGATCGCCTGCAAGCCCCGCCTCTGGCGGCGATGCCGGAACGTCCCCGGCCCTGGCATCCAGGATGAGCCTGAACGCAATGACCCCGTTTTCATGGGGATACTCCCGGAAACGGAACCCTGCCGTGGCTGGCTGCGTACGGTGTTCCCCCCGTTGGTTTCGCGGAAGAACGCTAGCGCAATCATACAAAGCTGAGTTGCGCCATAGTGTAACATTATGTCTTGCAGGTGATCGTCATACCCCACGAACCTGCTATTATTCAACCATGTTTACAATCCTCGATAACGTCGCCGATAATGCCCTGGCAACCACCAGGTTCGCCTGCGATCTGAACGCCTGCAAAGGAGCATGCTGCACCACCCCCGGCGGGCGCGGAGCCCCCCTGGAGGAGAACGAAGTGGCGCTCGTGAAAGAGTCCATCCCCGCCGCATCCAAATATCTCAGCGAGCGCAACCGTCTCATCATTGCCTCCCAGGGAGCCGTGGAGGGACGTCGCGGCGATCATGCCACGCGCTGTATCGACGAGCGCGACTGCGTCTTCGTCTATTACGATGCCGGTGCCGCCAAGTGCGCCATCGAGAAGGCATACTTCAATGGGGAGACGACGTTCCGCAAGCCGATCAGCTGCCACCTCTTCCCCATCCGCATCAGCTCCGTCTTCGATATGGACTATCTCCGCTACGAGCATATCGACGAATGCAATCCGGCGCTGGAGAATGGCCGGAACAAGGGCATCCCCCTCTACAAGTTCCTGAAGGAAGCCCTTACCCGCGCCTACGGCGAGGAATTCTACGCGGAGCTGGTAGCGCAGATCGAAGGGGGGCGCAAACGATAGAAACTGTCCGGCGGAAGATTTTTTACATATCCGGGCTCATCAGGAGGCAAAAAGGGACGTGATATGAGAATTTCAAGGAAAAATGGGTCCGCCGGAGAACAATTGCACCGATCTCGTAGCTATATTTCGCCCCAGGGTCTCACAGGAAAAGAGTGCATGGAACAACTTTGGCACTATTTGTGCGTAATAGTAGTTACCTAGATCACTCTCGAGCAACAAACCAGTATGGGAAATGGGGGAAGAACGGGTACATTCTCTCGCTCTGTGACAACGCACCCACGGCTGACGAACACCCCGGTCGGTGCGCGGGCAGGTCTCCCCTCTCATTCTGGCAAGCGCTCTTAGCACATACATTCCAGCGAGTCAGCACGGCCATGCTATCCCTTTCTCAACGCCAGTCATTACAACAGCGACTCTCACCCCAGCAGGTTCAATACCTGAAGATGCTGCAGCTCCCCGTGGTGGCGCTTGAACAGCGTATCAAGCAGGAGCTGGAGGTGAACCCGTTGCTGGAAGAGTTGTCGGATATCGCCCAGGAGATTGAACCCGATTTCGATCAGGAGCAGACCACCGGGCTGACCGAACGCCGTAACGAGCAGCCCGATTCCGATGGCGGTGAATCCGGAGGGGAGCCCGAGCGCCCCATCGAGGAACCGCCTATCCGGGAACAGGAACTGGATTGGGATGAATATGCCTCCGGCGATTACGACGGCTACAAGGCCCCCTCCTTCACCGGCTCCGACAACGAGGAGCAGGAGGAATTCCCCCAGCGTGCCGAACAGTCGCTCTCGGATCTTCTGCTTGGGCAGCTGAGAATGCAGCTCATGGCCGAGGACGAGCTGGCGCTTGCCGAGGAGATCATCGGAAATATCGACGATCACGGCTACCTGCGGCGCGATCTCCAGGAGATCGTGGAGGATCTCAACAAGTTCATCGCCAGCACCCGGCGCTCGGCCGAGATCCAGAGGGATGCGCACCCGCAGATCGGCGACGGCCACTTCGAGGCCTATGCCGATGTGATGCCGGATGAACCGTTCGGGCGCGATCGCCTGATCGCAAGCATCATGAACGAGCCGGAGAACGGCTACGATACGAACGGCCACGATGAGATGGACGATCTGCCGGTGGACCCGTTCGCCGTCAGCTTCGACGATGACGACCTCCCCCCGCGCGGCTCCAACGGCTCCTCCCGTTCCAACGGCAACGGTTCCAACGGAAGCCATGGCGGAACGGCGGTTGCCGTGGCACCGGCAGCGCCGGCAGCATCGCTCTCGCTGGAAGAGATGTCGCGTCTCTCCATCGAGGATCTGGCGCGGCTGCTGGAGCAGGGTACCTCCGCGCTGGCCCCCCCGGTGCTGGGACATGCCGAGCCGGCAGCCGGCCCCGCCCACCGCGACGGCGTGGCACCGGCGATGGGGGAGGAGGAGATCATAGAGGTGTTTTCGCTGGCAGAGGCCGAGCGGGTGCTGCATCGCATCCAGCGCCTGGACCCCCCCGGCATCGGCGCGCGCGACCTGCGCGAGTGCCTGCTGGTGCAGCTCGAACTGGATCAGGACCGCTCCGAGGGACATCGCCTGGCCTACCGGGTGATCCAGGAGACCTACAGCGAGTTCACCATGAAGCATTTCGAGAAGATCTGCCACAAGCTCGGCTGCTCCATCGACGACCTGAAGGATGGCATCGAGGTTATCAAGATGCTCAACCCGAAGCCGGGCGAGGGCTCGGTCTCCATCGTGGAGGACAACTATCTCACCCCCGATTTCGTGATCGAGCGCGATGTGGATGATTTCGTCATCATCCCGAACGACCGCCATATCCCGATCCTCCGGATCAACCGCGCCTACCAGGAACTGATGCGCCGTGGCAGCGGCAAGAAGAAGGAGATCGACCGCGACACGCGGAAGTTCATCCGCGACAAGTTCGAGGCGGCCAAGTGGTTTATCGCATCGATCCAGCAGCGCCGCCAGACGATGATGAAAGTGATGCGCGCGATCGTCGATCTCCAGATCGATTTCTTCCTCCAGGGGCCCAACCAGATCCGGCCGATGATCTACAAGGATGTGGCGGAAAGAATCGGCATGGATATCTCCACGGTCTGCCGCGTGGTCAACGGCAAGTATGCCCAGACCGATTACGGCACCTTCGAGCTTCGCTACTTCTTCTCCGAGAAACTGGAGACCACCTCCGGCGAGGAGGTGTCCACCAAGATCGTCAAGTCCCGCATCCAGGAACTGATCGACGCCGAGGACAAGAGCAAGCCGCTCTCGGACGACGCGATCAGCAAGGAGATGGAGGATGCCGGCTTCTACGTGGCGCGCCGCACGGTGGCGAAGTACCGCGAGCAGATGAACATCCCGGTGGCCCGGCTCCGCAGGGCGCTCTAAGCCCCCGGATGCGCGCGTGCAGCGGCGCAGATAATAACGATTCGATACTAGAGCCCTCCGCGCACCGGAGGGCTTTTTATTGATTCACCGAATTCGTATTGTCCCTTGTATCTTTGCGGCGTATCGCAACCGGGTGCAGTCTCCAACCTCTCCCTCAAGGTCTCACCGGCATCCAGCATGCCGTACCTCGCTCTCCCTCTCACCGTTGTATCGTGCGGGAGGCACCCCCCGCTTCTGCTCGGAACCCTTTGCCCCCCGGGAGCCCCAACAAGAGGCGCCCTCGCACCGTCTTGGTTATGAGGCCGGTCAACACTCGTCCATCCCTGTATACGGGGTGTGCCGCCGGCCGTGATTTTTATCTGCTGCCAGCGTCGTATAACGAGAGACTATTCTCCGACAGACACATTTATCCTATGACATCCAGCTATAACTCCAAGTCGCACGCCACGCACCGATCGCGTGGATTCGCGGCGATCTTTATCGATTTCGAGAATATCTATTACTACCTGAAGGATAATTATGGAGATCTCGCCGATCTGAATGATTATCTGTTCGAGATGCTTCGCAACCTCCAGCATCATCTTGAACGCCGTCTCGGGCTTCAGTGTATCATCATGAAGGCGTATGCGGATTTCGAACGCCTGAAATCGGCACCCCAGGGCTCGCTGTATCTGATGGGAGTGGAAACCCATAACGTGCTCGGCACCGATCACAAGAACTCCGCCGACATGAAGCTCTGTATCGATGCCCTGGAGACCCTGTATACCCGCCCGGAGATAGAGTCGTTCATCTTTCTGGCCGGCGACCGCGATTATATCCCGGTGATCCAGCATCTGAAGAAGCAGGCCCGCTCGGTGTTCGCCGTGGCCTTCCGTGGCAATATCTCCGGCGATCTTCTGCTGAATATCGGACCGCAGAACTTCATCGATGCCCTGACGCTGATAGGCCCGGACATGCTCGGCCGGCTGGAGGATTCCGCCCGCAGGCACCGCGAGATCGAGGAGGCCGAGCGGGAGCGCGACGAGCAGCGCACGCTGGAACTGGAACGGCGCGAAGCCCAGGCCGCCATCGAGGAGGGACGCCCCTACCTTGGAGGAAACGGGAATGGCAACGGATACGGCGGAGGCCACAGCGCAGTCCACGGCAGCAGCAGCGAACCTCTCCATAGAGGCGCCGATATCGATGAGGATGAGGAGGAATATCACCCCTCCCCCGCACGCTTCTTCGAGATGGTGCCGGAAGGCTTCAACCCGGTCTCCCCGATCGTCTCGGAAGCCGAAAAGATCTGCCTGGAGGTGCTGCTGAAGAACTACGGCCATCACCCGGAAGTCTGGATGAGCCCCTTTCTCCGCAAGCTCTCCGATGCGCTCCCCCGCCTGGCGGATTTCGAGCGGAAGGCATTGCTGATGACCCTGGAGGCGGCCGGCGCCATCAGAATCGAAAAGCGCCGTGGCGAGCCGTATGATTATTCGATCATCCTGGTCAACTACAACCATCCGGCAGTCCGCGAACGGGTGCCCGGCTAGGAGATGATCCCACCGTCAGGCCCCCATTGCCCGGGCCGGCTGGAACCGAACAACGATCCCGAACACCTGCGATTAGCGTCATCTCTCTCCGGCACGCTGATCGGCCCCAGGGGCTCCGGAACGGATCGGACCCGGCGGCATCGGCAGGGAAGCACGACGGTAGCGCAACGCCCGGCGGGATATCTCCCCCGGGCGTTGCCGTCTCCGCCACGGAAGGCCGCGCGCATAATTCCGGATCGGAATGTGCGATCTTCCGCAACTACTCGCTATTTTGCTACGCTACTATGGAGCACCCGGACGGATGCGGCATCCCGGCCCGGAGGGAAACCCTCCTGCCACCGGCCCGTATGCCGGGCATTGCAGATGCCGCCGGCAAGGGGCATCCACGATGGGCATCCATGATGCCGCATCCGGCGCCAGAGCAGACGCGTGCCACAAGGACCCGGCGCGCACCCATGAGGTAGAACATTCTTGCAAGGAGCTTAGTACATAATGAATTCCGCATCACATCCTGCGAACGCAACCGAGCTGACGCCCAGTCAGATCGTCGCCGAACTCGATAAATACATCGTCGGCCAGCACAATGCGAAGAAGGCGGTGGCAATCGCCCTGCGCAATCGCTGGCGCCGGCAGCAGATCGGCGGCGGCATGCGCGAGGAGATCATGCCGAACAATATCATCATGATCGGGCCGACCGGTGTCGGCAAGACGGAGATTGCCCGGCGTCTGGCGCGCCTTGCCAATGCTCCGTTCCTGAAGGTGGAGGCCACCAAGTTCACCGAGGTCGGATACGTGGGACGCGACGTGGAGTCGATCATCCGCGATCTGGCCGAGCTGGCCGTTACGATGGTGCGCGCCGAGCACGCCGTGCGCCTGCGCGAACAGGCGGAGATGCAGGTGGAGGAACGCCTCCTGGACCTGCTGCAGCCGGCCCCGCAGCACCAGATCAACTTCCCGTTCGCCATGCCGGGCGTGCCCGCGCAGACCATGACCCACTCCGACCCCGACCAGCGGATGCGCGAGCGCGAGGAGCTTCGCCAGCGCCTTCGTACCGGCGAGCTGGAGTCCTATCCGGTGGAGATGGATGTGGTGGACGATTCCCATAACTCGCAGATGGGCTCCATGTTCTCGCAGCTTGCCGGCGATGAGATGGGACGCAACCTCCAGGAGCTGATGGGCTCGATGATGCCCCGCCGCACCATGCGCCGCGCCCTCTCCCTGTCGGAAGCCCGCCGCCATGTGGTCAATGAGGAGACCTCCCGCCTGGTGGACAACGAGGCGGTGATCCGCGAGGCCGTGGAGCGCGTGGAGAACTCCGGCATCGTCTTCCTGGACGAGATCGACAAGATCGCCGGCGCAGGCGGCGGCTCCGGCCCCGATGTCTCCCGCGAGGGCGTGCAGCGCGACCTGCTGCCGATCGTGGAGGGCTCCACTGTCAGCACCAAGTACGGCCCGGTCCGCTCCGATCATGTTCTGTTCATCGCCTCCGGCGCGTTCCATATCTCCAAGCCGAGCGATCTGCTGCCGGAGCTTCAGGGACGCTTCCCGATCCGCGTGGAGCTGGACTCGCTTACCGCGGGGGATTTCTACGACATCCTGACGGTGCCGCAGAACGCCCTGGTGAAGCAGTACAGCGCCATCCTGGCAACAGAGGGGATCGAGCTGGTGTTCACCAGCGAGGGGATTCAGGAGCTTGCCGACGTGGCCGCCGAGGTGAACGAGGAAGTGGAGAATATCGGCGCTCGCCGCCTGCATACGGTGCTTACCTCGCTGCTGGAGGAGATCCTGTTCGATGCTCCGGACAACATCAGCGAACGCACCATCACGGTCACTGCCAAGATGGTCCGCGACCGCCTTGGCGCCACCGTGGAGAACCGCGAACGCAGCCGCTATGTCCTCTAAGCATCCTGGAGACATCGCTGAAAATATCGGGGGGACGGCATCGCCGTCCCCTTTCCGGTATCTGCTCGGTTGTCTGCTTCTGCCGGCTGCCCTGCTGGGCGGCGCCCTGGCGGCAGGCGGCTGCGGCCCCACACGCTGCCTGAACGTGGCGGCGTTCGGCAATCTGGGTCCGGCCGTGAACTCCCCGTACGACGATTATGCCCCCGCTCTCTCCGATACCGCCACGCTGGTGTTCACCAGCAACCGGATCGATCCGGGCGAAGGGGGACTCCAGCAGTTCTATCAATCCACCCGCCCCACCCGCCTTTTCTTTTCGATGCGCCTGGAGGAGAACTGGGATGATGCCCAGCACTACCGGCTGCTGGTCAACGGGGGCGGCAACCGCGCCGAGGCCGCCACGGTCAGCTTTGCCCCTCCCGGCCTGCCGTTCAATACCGTGGCGTTCGTGAGCGCCTGCGGCCGCCCCGATACGATAGGAGGGTGCGATCTGTATGCGGTGGTGGAACAGCAGTCGGTCACGCTGGTGAATCTGGGAAAGGAGATCAACTCGGCGGCCTGGGACGGACACCCGTTCGTGACCTCCGACGGCGCCCGCCTCTACTTCGCCTCCGACCGGGCGGGGGGCCTGGGAGGAAGCGATATCTGGTATTCCGAGCGGCTGGGAACCGGCGCCTGGGGCGAGCCCCGCAACGCCGGGCCCGACGTGAACACCCCCGGAGACGACTTCTCCCCTTTTTTCGATTCCCGCACCAGACGGCTCTATTTCGTCTCGGCCACACCATCCTCCGGCCTCGATATCTTCGCGCTGGATGCCGGCAGCACCACGCGCCGCCGTCTTCCCCCTCCCTACAACTCCGACGACGACGACTTCACCCCCTTTCTTCTGGGGAACACGCTCTATCTGGCCTCCAACCGGCCGGGAGGATGCGGCGGCTACGATCTCTACGGCTTCGGCATAGGGGATGATCCCACCACCGGACCGCCCGAGCGGCGATAGCCCCCGCAGAGAGTCCCCACAGATGCCAGCCCCCGGCCGCCGCCAGGCCACCGTGCAGGGACATTCGCGTGATTCTTCCCCTATCCCTCTGCGTCCTGCTCCCCTGGTTCGATTCTCTCCCAGGCTGTCTTACTACCAGCCTGCCCCGCCGGAAACAAGAGCTTCTACCGGCCTCTTCGCGAGCTATGATACCGTCCGATAGGATGACATAAAATCATGGTTGCGCCTCCCGGAATCCACCCCACAATCCCTATCTTCCACGATACTGTCAATGCGGTTATTGCATCTCTCAAGCTGGGCCGCTCCAGCTGGCATCGAGAGTTCCGATCCGTTTTTATATGCACCTGTAACTGGAGGACTATGCATAATATCGATCTTATCCTCACGATAACGGCGGGACTTACCATTGCCCTGATCCTCGGGTATATCACACAGCGGATAGGACTATCGCCGATCGTCGGCTATCTGCTCGCCGGAATCGCCGTGGGGCCGTTCACCCCCGGCTATGTCGCCAATCATGCATTTGCCGAACAGCTCGCCGAAATAGGCGTGGTGCTGCTGATGTTCGGCGTGGGACTCACCTTTCACATCAAGGAGCTGCTTGCCGTGCGGCGGGTGGCGATACCGGGAGCGGTCGCGCAAAGCCTTGTAGCGACCCTGCTGGGTATGGTGGTGGGAGTCATCTTCGGATGGAATATGTCGGCCGGCGTTGTCTTCGGCCTGTCGATAGCGGTGGCGAGCACCGTGGTGCTGATCCGTGTCCTGTCCGACAACAACGATCTTCACACTCCCACCGGGCATATCGCCGTGGGATGGCTTGTGGTGGAAGATCTGTTCACGGTGTTCATCCTCGTTATTCTGCCAACGCTGTTCGGGTCGGAACATAGCGGCATAGGGGATCTGGCTATCGGCGTGGGGATCACGCTGCTGAAGGTGGCGGGTCTGGTGGCGGTGGTGTTCGTGGTGGGAGGAAAGGTGGTGCCGTGGATGCTGGAACGGATCGTCATCACGAAATCCAAGGAGCTTTTCAATCTCTCGGTGCTGGCGGTGGCACTCGGGATCGCGGTAGGCTCATCGCTGGTGTTCGGCGTTTCAATGGCGCTGGGCGCATTCCTCGCGGGCATCATCGTGGGCCGTTCCGACTTCAGCCTTCGCGCGGCCACCGAAGTGCTGCCGATGCGCGATGCCTTCGCGGTGCTTTTCTTCGTCTCCATAGGGATGCTGTTCAATCCCACCCAGCTTCTGGAGAATCCATTGCTGGTGCTGGCAACTCTGGGCGTGATACTGATCGGCAAATCGGTGGCGGCGGTCGCCATCGTGGTGCTGCTGCGCTTCCCGCTGAGGGTTGCCCTGTCGGTGGCGGTGGCACTGGCGCAGATCGGGGAGTTCTCGTTCATCCTTGCCTCGCTCGGGCGCGAGCTTGGCCTGCTGACGCCGCTGGCAACGAACGCCATCATCACGGCGGCCATCGTCGCCATCACGCTCAATCCCATTCTCTACCGGCTTGTGTCCCCTATGGAGAGCTGGGCAATGCGGCAGCCCCGGTTGTGGAACTGGCTCAGCAGCCGCACCCAATCGCTGCTCCCCGGCTCGGACGATACCCCGCACGAGGCGCATACGTTCGGCAATCAGCATCAGGCTGTGATTATCGGCTACGGCCCTGTTGGCCGCACCGTCTCGCGGCTGCTGCGGGAGAACCGGATCACCCCCATCATCGTGGAGATGAACCTGGAAACAGTGCGCTCCCTGCGCGAGAGCGGGGAACGTGCCGAGTACGGCGATGCCAGCCATAGCGAGACCCTGCGTACCGCGGGAGTGGGCAATGCGCAGAGCCTTATCATCACGGTGGGCGGTCTGACCAATATCGCCGATGTGGTCAAGGCGGCACGAGAGATCAATCCGGGCATCTGGATACTGGCACGCGCCACCTACGCACAGGAGGTTCGCGCGATGCGGGACGCCGGGATACATGACGTGTTCTCGGCCGAGGGGGAAGTTGCCCTTGCGATGACGACAACGATCATGCAGCGCCTGGGCGCAACCTCCGAGCAGATAGAACGGGAGCGGG
This sequence comes from Candidatus Kapaibacteriota bacterium, assembly GCA_048594725.1. Lineage (GTDB taxonomy): Bacteria > Bacteroidota > Ignavibacteria > OLB7 > OLB7 > JAFDZV01. Next base: position 10,420 of record JBMDXA010000019.1, on the reverse strand, counting down.
AACGCATCCATTCCGAACTCGGCGAGCCGTTGGTGGTGTAACCGGTACAACGCATCATGCAGAGACGCCAGGCCGCAAAGAAGAACGAGATACCCTCTCCTTCTCTTTGCGGCTCTGCGGCTTTGCGTGAATTCTCCTCCCCCCGTCTCTGACACCATTGCCGATAGACGGAACGTGGCATCACAGCAGCGGCATCGCTGCGCGCCGCCAGCGGCACATCCTAATCGATCTCCACCCCCGCATACATCCCCTCGATCTTCTCCCTGTATTTCTCCTCCACCACTTTCCGCTTCACCTTGAGCGTGGGGGTGAGCATCCCATTCTCCACGGTGAACGGCTCCCCCAGCAGCTCGAAGCGGCGCACCCGCTCAAACGCCGCCAGATCCCGTTGCAGCCGCTTGATATCCTCCTCGATGGCGAGCACCACCGGCTCGGAGTCCAGGAACGCCTCGCGGGCGGCCGGTTCATTCAGGCTGGGCACCTTCATCCCCTGCATCTCGGCCACATCCTTCAGCGCATCGAAGTCGGGGACGATCAGGGCGGTGATGAACGGGCGCTTGTCACCGATCAGCATGATCTGATCCACGAACCGGCTCTCGGCAAGGAGGGTTTCGATGGGACCCGGCGCGATATTCTTGCCGCCGGAGGAGATGAACAGATGTTTCTTCCGGTCGGTAATACGGAGATAGCCGTCCGTGTCGATCACACCGATATCGCCGGTATGAAGCCATCCCTGCGCGTCGATGGCCTCGGAGGTTGCGAGCGGCTCGCGGTAGTAGCCGCGCATCACGTTCGGGCCGCGCGCCAGGATCTCCCCATCCTCGGCGATCTTCACCTCCACGTTGGTGATGGGCTTGCCCACGGTGCCGACCTTCGGGCGCTCCAGCGGGTTGGCCGCGATGATGGGGGAGGCCTCGGTAAGACCGTACCCCTCGACGATATTCATCCCCATCGCAAAAAAGAACTCGGCGATATCGGCCGACAGAGCGGCGCCGCCGGAGACGAACATTCTGATCCTGCCGCCGGTGCGCTCGCGGATCTTGGCGAACACCAGCTTGTTGGCGAGCGCATATTTCGCGGCCATGATCGGCCCCACCCATCCCCCGCGTTGCAGGATGCGGTACCGCTCCTTGCCCACCTTGAACGCCCAGTTGAAGATCTTCAGGTTCTTCTCCGGGCCCTCCTTCACGCTCTTCTCCACCCGGTTCTTTATCCGCTCGAACAGGCGCGGCACCGACGTCATGATCGTGGGCTTCACCTCCAGCAGGTTCTCGGTGACGGTCTCGATGGAATCGGCGAAGGCGATGGTGGAGCCGCAGGCGAAACAGGTGTAGTAGCCGGCGGTGCGCTCGTAGGCGTGGCAGAGCGGCAGATAGCTGAGGACCACATCGGTGGCATAGACCTCGAACGCCGATGCGGTACCGGTCACGTTGCTGGCGAAATTCCCATGCGTCAGCATCACCCCTTTCGGGTTACCGGTAGTGCCGCTGGTATAGATCAGCGTCAGAAGATCGTCGGGAGAGATAGTGGTGGCGAGGCGTTCCAGCTGTCCCGGCACGGCCGCGGCCAGCTTGCGTCCCTCCTCCACCAGCCGGCGGAAGAGGATCACCCCCCGGTCTGCTGCCCCGGCGTTCCGCTCTATCGCATCCTCCTGCATCACGATGATATGTTCCAGCGTGGGGATGGCATCGGCCACCTTCAACAATTTCCCCAGCTGCAGGGTGTTCGAGCAGATCACCGCCTTCACCTCGGCATTGTTGAAGATATACTCCACCTGCTTCGGGGTGAGGATCGGGAAGACCGGCACATCGACGAAGCCGGCGCAGGCGCAGGCGAAATCGGCGACCACCCATTCCAGGCGGTTCTCCGACATCATCCCGATACGGTCGCCGTGCGAGAGGCCGAGCGCACGGAGCGAGAGCGCGACCGCCTCCACCTGCTCGTAGAGTTCCTCATACGAAGTTCCCACATAGGTTCCGGCCACCTTCCGGCGGAACGCATCCTTCCGCTCCTGGGCCAGCGTTCCTGTGACGCCGAGGAACATCCCCGCGATCGTGGAAAATTCCTTTACGAGAGGCATAGGCTTACTACTCCGGTATTGTGTGCGACAGATCTTCTCGCCGGCGGAAGAACAGGGGGAGATTACTCCACCGCCCGGTACGCGGCTAAGATGAACAATTCCCGTTGATTTCCTAGAGCGGATTTCAATTGGGCTGGTCTCCTACCGGGGGAGAAACGGAGCGCGCCAACTACCGATGGCATGCCTCCTCCAGGCAGATGCACGAGCGCGATGACGGCAGGAAGCGAGGCCCGGCTTATCTCCCCGTTTATGGATTTACAGACTCCATTCCAGTAGAATCTCCGGAGGCATTCCATCAATTCCCGTGCTCCATATTCCGGAGCATATTCCGGAGCCCTGGCGCGAAGATGGTTGCAGGATGAAGATGGTTACGAGATAGGCAACGATGGCGTCATGAACAGTGGCACCCAACCGGAGCAAGGGGTATGGAAGAAGTTTTCAAACAATGGTCTCTGATGCTGTCGGTAGCGGTGGAGGGATGCGCCGCGCTGCTGATAGGTCTTGCGGCGGTACAGGCGATATGGCTGGCGCTCGTGTATTTCTTCCGGCGGCCGGGAACGCCTACGGGAAATCAGAACCCCGGAGAGCTGGAGAATATCCGTCTGAAGCTGGGGCGGTGGCTGGCGCTTGCGCTGGAGTTCGAGCTGGCCGCCGACATCCTTCGCACGGCGGTGGCACCCACCTGGGAGGAGATCGGAAAACTCGGTGCGATCGTGGTGCTGAGAACCGCACTGAATTATTTTCTCCAGCGCGAAATCGAGCACGTCACCGAACGGCAGAGAGAGGAACTGAAAGGATAGTGAGCACAGCGAGTCTCCATTCACTCTACCATTCTGTACTCATTCTACTATTCTCCACCCAATCACTAGAGCGGGTTTCAGTTGAGTGTGAGGTAACGCTCGTCAGAGGAATGGGCCGCTCCTCCGGAGCTTCCGAAGAAAACACTGACACCATAGCTACAGACGGGTGCTCTCCTACGGGAGCCTGAACCGATCAATTCAATTGAAAACCGCTCTAGCCCTTCTCCTTTCACTCTACTATTCCCTACTCACTCTACTATTCTCTACTCACTCTACTATTCTCTACTCACTCTACTATTCTCTACTCGCTCTACTATTCCCTACTCGCTCTACTATTCTTTACTCGCTCTACTATTCTCTACTCATTCGCGAAGATTTCATCCTCAACGAGTGATAGCCGACGCCATCCCTCACCCCCGCCAATCAAGATTCGCGCAGATTCGCGGCTAGGGGAGGATGAGCAGGCGTTTGGCCTGGCTGTAGCGTCCCGCATCGATACTGTAGTAATAGCTTCCGGCGGGCAGATCCTGCACACTGAAGCCGATGGTGTAGCGTCCTCCCGGCATCACCGCATCGAGCGGGCGCAGCACCTCACGTCCTCCGGCATCGAACACCCTGAGCACCGCGCGCGCATCCTCCAGCTGCTGGTAGGTGATCTCCACCCACTCTTCGGCCGGATTGGGGCGGGCATCATCCAGAAGGTTCCGGAATTTTCCGAGATGCACATCGGTAACCAGGCAGCCATCGGCGATAAAGACCCTGGCCGAATCGGCGCAGACCGCCGGAGCCAGCAGAGCCGAGGCTATCGTAACCGAATCCAGACGGGCGAGCGCTCCGCTCCCCTCTCCCACAAGCAGCCGGAACCGGAGGCGAATATCGCCGGTAGCGGTGCCGGCGCTCTGCCGGAACGAGGCACGCCCCGTTCCCGCCCCCACAACGGGACCGGCCAGTCCCGGAGGACCATCGATCCCCAGCAGTTGCAGGCGGCGCCAGTCGTACCGGATATGATAGACCGCCTCCCCCGGCAGTTCCAGGCCCATCTCCGCGCGCAGCAGCATTTCCACGGTATCCCCGGCACCGCCGCTATAGAATCCATCCAGGCAGAAACCGACCGAATCGAGCGTGGCAACGGCGATACCCGCCAGCGGAACATTTCCGGCAAACGAGCAGGGATCGGTGATCTCGGCCGCCGCGGTGGGACCGAACGTTCCCTCGAACTCCGGCGCAAACCGGATCAGCAGCACCGCCGAATCTCCCGGAGCGAGCGTAACCGGAAGCGGGTCACCTCCGGCCGGCGCAAACGGCGGAACCACTCCCGCCAGCCGCTCCAACCGTACCGGCATCGGGTTGCGGTTCACCACCGTCACCGATTCCACCGCAGAAGAGCCCACGGCCACCGTACCGAACTCGCCGCCACGCACCTCCAGAGCAGGCTGCAGCACATCGGCGGCGAGCGGAAGCTCGATAACCCCATTGCAGGGATCGAACCGTAGTTCCAGCACGGCGCGATAGGACCCCGGCCCGGCCGGAGCAAATCGTACCGGAATCGCCAGCCCCCCGCCTCCGGCGGCAAGCGTGCTGCCGGAGGGATCGCCGGCGAGCGCGAACGCCGCACTCCCCCGTATCCGCGCCGAGAGGATGGTGGCTACCGTTCCCGCATCGCCGTTATTCGTCAGCAGCATCGAATCCAGACGCGGCGCAACGTCCTGGCAGGCCAGCACCGCAGGGAAGACCAGGCTATCGCCGGCAGAGGTCAGCACCACGCCACGCCGGCTTCCGCGAAGCGTCACGGTGATGCTGTCGCCGCAGAGAGCGGTGACGTAGGTGACGCGCTCCTCGGCGGCCCCGGCATGGCGCGGAGCGAACAGGACGCTGTCGGTGACGGTCCCGCCGGCCGGAACCGTAAAGGGGAGCTGAAGCGATCCCTCCATCGCATCGGCCCCATCGCTGCGGAGCACGGAGATGATCCTGACCGGGGCAGCCGAAAGGTTCCTCAGAACCACGGCAACCGCCTGATCCCCGGCGCACTCCGAGAGCGGCGGTATCTCGATGACCGGCTCGGCCGCCTCCACCCGCTCGATCTGCTGCGCTCCCCGAAGCCTCACCACGATGGTATCGGTACAACCTCCCGTGCGGTAGACCACCAGCACGCGCGCGCTATCGGCACCGGCACCGGCCGGAGCGTAGCGCACCGGAAGCTCCGCCGATCCGGCCGGGGGGATCACCAGAGGGAACGAAATGATCTCCCCCACGATAAACTCCCCCGTTCCGGAGGGATCATCCAGCACTATCGTATCGATCGCCACAGCGTCCCCGTTCCGGTTCTCGATACGGATGGCGCTGTCGGCTGCGGCGGGAGAATCGGCGCAGCCGCTCAAGAACCCGAAATCGAGCTCCGGGAATACCGACGGGCGCCCTTCGGCACGAACCTCCGCCATGAGCGGGAGAGTGCGGAAGAGATTGCACTCCGCGATATAGATGTGGGGATAATCGTACACGGTATCGGGGCGCTTGCCCGGACGGAACCGGAGGAGGAACCGGCCCGATCCCCCGGCCGGCAGCGTCACCGGCAGAGGAGTCAGAAGCGTGACCGTCCCCGCGGCCAGCGTCACGGAGGTGACCGTCACCGGCAGCAGGCCGGTATTGACCACCGTGAACGCCGTATCCACGAACGCGACGGTATCCGAACAACTGGAGACCGGAGGAAACCGGAGCTCGCTCTCGGCCACCGCAAACGACACCGTATCACCGATCCCCTGGAGAACCACCCGCGACGTATCGCGGCAACCGGAGCCGGCGATCACCACCAGCAGCGTATCGGTGAAAAGCCCAACTCCCTTCGGCTGGAAGAGCACATCGATCTGGCTGTTGCGGTCCACCGTAAAGCGCGCCGGGCCGTTGATACGAAACGCCCCCGCCGACGGAGCCGAACGGAAACTTATCTCCACAGTGGCCTTGATGGCCGGCGTCAGACTGATAGCGAGCGGCAGCGTCCTGGTGGCGCCGGCGCCGGCGCAGAACTGCACCCGCCCGAATGCGATTGCAGAATCGGCACGCAGCACCTGCTTGACGAGCCGGTAGCGTATCTCCAGCGGCTTGCGCCCCGGAAGCTCATCGTTGCTGAAGATGACGAGCCGGTTGCTGTCGGCGCCGGCCATGGCGGGATTGTAGCGCACGATATAGCGGAGCGAATCGCCGGGAGCTATCGTGGGCCTGGCCTGGAGATCGGGAGAGAGGAGCGAGAACCCGTTGCTCTGAAGGAAATAATGATTGCGGATCTCGAGAGTTTCCTCGCCGAGATTATAGACATGGAAGGTATCGAGCAGAGCGGCGGAGCAATGGAGCGTCCCGAGATCGCGCAGCGGCCTGGCATAGATGGCCGGGCGGCTCAGAAAGGCATAGCGGAGCATGAACGCATCGCTTCCGGGGCCGCCGCTGTCGTTCAGCTTCCGGTCGAACGCACCGGTGGTGGCCGGCAGGTCGCGCGACCAGGTAGTGCCGGTAAGATAGAGATCGCCGTAGGCGGTCAGGAAGCTGGCGCGCCAGGGGATCTCATCGGAGCTGCCGCCGATGGTGCGGTTCGGAAGGGTCTCGCGGCCGGAGGCATCAAGCCGTACCAGCAGCAGATCCAGGTCGGGACGTGCGGAGCGAACCGTGCCGGCGAGAAAGGCTCTCCCCTCGCGATCCCCCTGCACGGTATATCCTCCCCCTCCGTTCGTGGTGCCGAGATAGCGGCTGTAGACGAGCGTGGCACGGAGCGCCAGCCCGTTCCAGAACACTTTCATGGCGAACCATGAACTTGCCGTCCCCCCCAGTCCCGCCGGTTCCACCGGAAAATCGCCCGAGCCGGAGAAGCCGGTGATATAGATCGTATCGGCGCGCGGGCCGTTGTCGGTGCGGGCTCTGAGCGAGATCGCCCGAGCTTCATCGTTCCCCGTGCCGCCGGCCAGCATGCTGTAGTAGCTTGAGGCGAGATCGGGGCGAAGCCCGATGATGAAGCAATCGCGCAGCCCCCCTCCGCTCCCGCCGAACGTGGTATCGGCCGGGAAGTCGGCCGAGGCGGTCCAGCCCGTAGCCCAGACGCTGCCGCCGCTATCGACGCTCACCGAGAGTATCTCCTCATCGCCGCTCCCCCCCAGCCAGGTGCTGGAGCGGAGCGCCGTTGCCAGCGGGTCCAGCCGGGTGATAAAGCCATCCTTGCCGGGATGAAACGGGGTGCCGGTGGTAACGGGAAAATCGGATGAGGTGGTCCATCCGGCCACCACCACATCCTCCCCGGCGCTGAGCGCCATCGATTCAATGCGGTCCTCCCCGGCCCCTCCAAGGAACGTCGCAAACAGGACGCTGTCCCCATCGGCGCTCAGACCCAGCACAAAACCATCGTGCCCCCCCGCCGCCGAGGTATCGTAGGCACCGGCGGTGACCGGAAAATCGGCCGATGAGGTGATGCCCGCCACTACCGCAACCCCATCCCTTCGCACCGCTATAGCAACCGGCCGGTCCTCGCGGCTGGCGTTGATGTAGGTGCCGTACAGGAGGATGCTGCCGGTGGGATCGAACTTCGCAATGAAGATATCCTCCGATGGCACCGCGGGGTTCACCGGATCGATCGTGGTGCGGTAGGCCCCGATGGTGACCGGGAAATTCTCCGAGCGGGTATAACCGGTCACATAGACGTTGCCCCCGGCATCCAAGGTGATGCCCCGCCCCTCATCGGCGGCGGCGCCACCGAGATAGGAGCTGTAGATCAGCGCCGGATCGATCACAAGCGGAAGCGAGCGATCGTACGGGCCGAGCTGAAATCCGGCCCCCCGTTCGTCCAGGATGAAGCGGCACTCCACGCGCCGCCGCACGCCGCCGATCTCCTGATAGGAGTAGGGTACTCCCTCCAGCAGATCCCCCACCGAGCTTCCCACCCGCAGCCCGCCGCCGGGGCGGATCTGCATGGCCGTGGCGCCATCGTAGCGAACGCGGATCAGACCGGGATCGCTCCAGGGGGCCACGATCAGATCGTATTTCAGCCCCCCTCCCTCATGGTAGTAGCGCGCATCGATCCCATGGTACAGCCCCCTGTATCGCACCTCTTCGAATCCGGCAGCGCCCGTATGGCTCCCCCCGGCACCGATGAAATTCCATCTCCCCGGCGTCCTCTCCTCGCCGCACGGACGTTGCTCCCCGGCGCCGATGAAACGCTGCCGCAGCACATGCCCCTCCCGGAGCCCTCCCTTCAGATCGTAGAGCACCCCCTCCCGGCCGAACCATACCCGCATCCTCCCCGCATCGAGCATATAGGCCGCCGATGGGTTCCACTGCCCCCTGTTCTCCAGAAATACGCGCGGGACGCCGTACGAGGCGTTCTGCGCCCGGAGCGGTGCCGAACCAAGCAGAAGGATGACGGCCGCCAGCAACAGCCTCCGGACGGCATGCCAGCGGCCGCAGGCGGGAGCAAACCCGTCCCCCCCCGGCAAACAGCTCCCGGGGCAGGCGGCACGTTCGTTATGTTCCGTAGATAGGTTCATAGTTGATTCCGGCCGGCGCGGCACCGGCAGGGCCGGCATTCGAACACCATCGATGAATGCATCGCTTCAACAGGGAATGATATCGCGCACCGGCGGGCATGAAAACACCGGCAAGGGAGGGGAAGTTACGCTATGAAGAATGAAGACACGGAAAGGAATCTACGATCCATCCCCCCCCTTGGGGGTGCGAACCTCGATCACCACGGTGCGGCAGTGGGAACGCCCTTCCGGCGTCGTGAAGGGGAAGCGCTCCCATTCTCCTCCATCCTCATCGACAACGATGGTGACATCGGATGGGACAAGCCCGCGGAACATCGCGGCCGCCTCCCGCGCGCGCGCGGTAGCCAGAGCCCGGTTGTGGGTCTCGTCGCCGAGCGAATCGGTATAGCCGGTGAAGCGGACATGGGCTCCGGGGCTGACCCCCTCGGCGATGGCGCGGAGAAGCTCCTCGTCGCTCTGGCTCACCTTCGGGCTGTCGTACTTGAACAGAAGAAGGGAGAAATTCTCGATGGTCGTATCGCGCACCCGGTGCAGCAGCTTCTCCTGCACCGACTGGTACGCCACATCGATCGGCACGGGCTCCGAGGCCGAGACTCCGCCCGCGCTGTCGGCCACGGTAAAGGTGTAACGGAGCTGCAGCGGCAGTTTCGGGAGATCGCCGCCGTTGCTGCGCCAGTTCCAGACGATCGAATCGGGGGGTGCGCCGCTCCCCTCGAACATCCTGAACCGGCCAGCCCCCTCCTCATCGACCGCAAGGCTCCAACGGGCAACGCCGGCATCGGCGGCTACGCGCATATGGAACGTGATGGCCGATGGAGTGGCGATGCGCTGGATATGACGACGGAAGACGGGCGCCAATATGTTCGGATCGGATGGGATGATTTCCACCCGCGCATTTTCCTCGTATCCCTCGGAGGTGGCCTCGCGCGAGGGGTCCGGAGGAAGCCCCCTGCCGGCGGTCTTCAGCCTGCGCAACGGGATCTTCCAGACATCGGCCAGGTAGCGCCTGACCGCCTCGGCACGGCGCATGGAGAGCCCGGCATCCCCCTCCCGTCCGTTCCGGTAGCCGGTGATCGCCAGCGTGGCATCGCTCTCGCGCAGCCGCCTGCCGGCCACATTGAGCACATGGTAATAGACATCGAGCGCCGAGCCGAGAAGCTGGGCGTTGGAAAAGGCGTTCGCCTCGGCCTGCGCCAGCCGGCGGTACTCGGGACGCAGACTGGCGGAGCCCTCGGCGAAGAAGATCTGGTTCAGCAGCGGCAGCACCTCCGTGGAATCGTACTCCTCGATCCTGACGCTTACCACAGCCGGATAGGTGCTGATGGAAGAGACCAGCCGTGGAGGCGGTGGAACCGCCGTGGTCTCGGCAACCGGAGGAGGAGTGATGGGAGGGGATGCGGTTCGTACACCGAAGCGGAGCGCGGCACCGATGCGAAGCGAGAGAGTCCGCCAGGCCCCCGCCTGCGAGAGGGTGGTAAGGGGAATCGATGCCATGATCTCCGGCGAAAGGGTGGATGCGCCGGAAACCGGCAGATCGTAGGCGGCACCGGCCTCGGCCCGGAGCGCCAGCGGAGCATCCTCCAGAATCGTTCCCCTTCCAAGCTCCAGCTCCCGGCTTCCGTTGGCGAAGAGCAGATCCTCCGGCTCCACGGCAACCTGGAGATGGCGCTGGCCGCCGGCGATGGCGCGGGAGATGCCGGCTCCCCCCTGCAACCGGAACCGGCCGGGGAGCGCCAGGCGGGCAAGCGCGCTCAGGCCGATCTCGGTACGCTCGTATTCCAGCACCTGTTCGACCAGGGCAAGCGCATAGCTCCCATTCTCCATGGCGATGGGCTGGTCGTCCGGAATAGGTTCGCGCAGAGAGCCGGTATGGCGTGTGATGGAGGGGCGTAGCTGTAGCCAGAAGAGATCCCCCAGCGGAAACTCCACGAGGGCACCGGCCTGCCAGCCGGAGGAGGTTCCCCGCCGGAAGGTGCCACACGCCGGATCGAAGCTGGGGATGGGGAGCAGGGTGAACTCCA
>JBMDXA010000189.1:0-1411 GCA_048594725.1 Candidatus Kapaibacteriota bacterium | reverse complement strand
CCGCTGATCTCCTCCCCGCAGAACTCCTCCGCCCCGGAAAACAGCTCCGTTCCCCTAAACAGATTATCAAACTGTCCCAGGTAATTGAACACAATGTCCCACGGGTCACCGCCCTGTAACGACGGCTCCCTGTTTATATATTTCAGTACGCCATAGCCCATTCCCTTATCGGGAACCTGCCGCAGGCTTTCCTTCGTACCCTTAACCCAGTCAGCAACACTCCCAGCCTCCGGTCCATGCAGGTAAACCGGATAAAGGTTCGTAAACCAGCCCACCGTGCGGCTGGTATCAACCGTGCTGTCTACAGAACCCTCCCGTCCGTGACCTTCCAGTCCTACCACAACCCCGGGCCTGCCGCTGTAACCGGCAAACACCTTCGCCAGGGTGCCCAGAAGAACTTCCTGAAGTTCCGTACCGTATTTATTCCCTCCTTCCCGCAGGAGCCATTCCGTCTCTTCCGCAGAAAGCGATACCTGCAGCGATACCGTATGTTCCATCCGTACCCCGCCATCATCCCCGGTTTCTACGCCAAGGGCCTCATACCGACCTGAAACCTCTTCCCAGTACCGCAGTTGCGAGATCAACCCACGGCCCGACCCGTACCTCTCCAGGCTCCCGTACCACTGACGGTACGAACTCCCTTTCTGCCCCAGATCGTATCCCCCACCGTTCAGGTGCCCTTCCAGCAACACCTGTATATCTTCCAACAGTATACGCCATGAAACCCCGTCAACGGCCAGGTGGTGGATAACCAGTAAAAAACGGTTATGCTCATCCCCCTCGCCCGTATGCATCAGTACCCCCCTTACCAGCGAACCGCCATAAATATCAAGGCTCCGCTGGTAGTGCTGCCCGCAGACCGCAATCCGGTCCGCCAAATCCCCGCTGCCCCATCCCGACAGTGACTCCTCCGCTACACCTTCCCTCCGGTCTCCGTAATATTGCTCCCAGCCTGTCCCCGAATGCGTATAACGGTAACGGAGCGCATCATGCCGCAAAAGCAGCTCCGACACCACCCCGTCCAGCACCGCCCTACCTATACGCTTGTCCAGCTTCACCAGAACGCTCTGATTGAAATGGGACGCCTCCGCATGTTTCCCCTCCAGATACCATTGCTGGATCGGTAACAGACCGCTCGCTCCCGAAAGCATCCCCTCTTCTCCCGCATTCGGCAACACCTCTCCCGCACGGATCTTCGAGCCCAGTTCGCCGATCGTCTGGTGTTCGAAGATGTCCCCGACCTGAAAATCGTGCCCCTTGCGCCGCGCCCGGCTCACCACCTGGATGGTGATGATCGAATCCCCGCCAAGGGCAAAAAAATTATCGTGGATCCCGATCCCATCCACACCCAGAAGCTCCTCCCAGATCCCTACAAGATCTTCCTCTATCATGTCACGGGGACCCTCATAGC
>JBMDXA010000188.1:0-8108 GCA_048594725.1 Candidatus Kapaibacteriota bacterium | reverse complement strand
GAAAAGCAATGTGCCATTGCTGCCGGATCTTATCGGGATCATCTTCATGCCGAGAGTACACAAACATGTACCCGTATGCCAGCACATCTATTTGCATATTATCTTAGCCATGGAAGGCAGGCCGAAAAGCAGCGATAGTGTTCCATATGTCCAACTTCATTGAAGGCGCTCGTAATGGATTATTATATCAAGCCAGTAGATCATCTCACTTCACCACGCCCATCTCAAACACGTATGATCTGGTTCTCGCTCTCTATGATGTTCATCCTTCTTCTGTCGCTGCCATGTGCGGCCCAGAATGAATCCGGGAAGCGCTTCCTATCCGATGAGATGACAAAGAGGAAGAGCATATGGTATGACAGCACCCTTCTTGAAACCAGAGATTACGAGAAATACCCCATCATTCGCAGGATTCCACCGCTGAGCAGTGGAATGCCGTGTGAGGTTATGGCCGCCTACATCTACCTGGACAGTCTCGCTCGCTTTTACGACAATCTAGATATAATGAACGGTGTGGCACATCTGGTGGCACACCCTGAAATTCTGAAAAAGGTAGTTTCCTGCGACTACAGGGCTACGGATTACAATCCAGCTCTTTTCAAACAATATGATATCGAAACAGCTCTCAATTCAGATATCTTCAAGTGGTTCATAGGAAGCTTTACGGAGCCTTTACCAAAGGCCATATCCCAGGTAGCCGCAAACCCAAAAGAAGCGAATGCACTAACATCGACAATACTGCCGGATTATGTATTGCGGGTGAAGGTGGTAGCGATTGACTCCATACCCTTAGCCAAGCCGCTCGCTATATCCGGATCCCGAGGTGGCACTCATTCGTACACTGTGATGGTGGAAGTACTCGATACACTCAAAGGGAGAGTTTTCCTATCATGTATGGAACAGAGTAGCAGTAATTCTGTACCTGCACTGCCTGCGCCAAACTTCCCCTGTACGAAATTCCGGTACTACAACTCAGCCTACTTTCAAGATATTTCCGGCTGGGAATTCGTAGAGGATAGTGCATTTCTGGCCGACAATGGAAAGTTCAGCATGCATGTAGGCCAGGAGGCGATCGTATTCCTGGAATATTTTGGGAGGAGATACAGTTATACCCACGACTATATTGGCCTGACGACAAGTCCCCGCAGCTCCTACAACGCCCTGCCGATTATCGACGGAAAAGTCCGCGATGTGAATCATATCTGGTCCGATCAGCTTATGATGGACTACAACGCCTGGCGGAACCGCTTCATGGAACTTCGTACCAAGATCCTCACCGGAACCTATTAATCACTACCTGTTCAACGGAGGAACACAAATGAAAGAGGTTCTCGCAGCTTTCCTGCTGATGTTGTGCTACTCGGTAGGTAGTGCTCAAGGCGGAAATAAAATCAGCGGTGAGGAATGCGCTGAGGAATGGTGCCGGGACATGTACTTCCCGTATAAGTTCTGCGATGCCAATGGCAATTGGACCAGGAAGTGCAGCAAAAATCCCAATAATGAGCCTGGGCTAAAGCCCCTGAAGAGGCAGATACCGCTCCAGATCGAATATCAGGATTGGACATCGGGGGAAGACACGATATTCTTCTATGGCCCAGGTGAGCCAATGGACTGGAACAGGTTTCCTCTCTATAACTACAAGCATGTGCAGAAATGGGCTGAGCTGGCGGCTAAAACATGGTCGGCCCTCTGTCCGGCACAGGGCCCGGATACGGCATACCCGCCGTGCGTTCTCAAGATCGTATGGTCGGACGACCCCACTCTGGTAGGTCCGGCTCAATATGACAACCCTGCATTTACAAGCATTCAACATTTTCCGGGGAGTTGCCAAACAGATTGTTCTAACTCCATGATCGTCCTCAATCAGACAGAGGCTTTTCTTCAGAGGGATAAGTTCGGCCGGCCTACACGGTTCATCCTCACGGAAAAGGAGAATCATATATATCTGCCAAACAACTATAGATACTTGGATGCCTATACCGTCATGCTGCATGAGCTGGGACATTGGCTTGGATTTGAACATTCCGACGAACCCACTCCTCCATTCGGAGCGAAATGCGATCACCCTGGGTCGATAATGAAATCAGTATGGAGTGCGCATGAGTTTGGCGACCTCTCAGCAGAAGACAAGTGCATGTTCAGAAAAGCATATTGCTGTGAACAAACCAAACAGGTAGTGTGGTCTGATGATCCCAATATCCCCCCGCCCGACTATACACCGAATACCAAGACATCACCAGGAAGCAGCGCGGACCGATCTGCTTTTGGCTTTACGGTTGCACCGAACCCAGCTACCTCTGGAACGATCTCTCTTTTCCTGTACAACCGGCTCGGCCCGGAGGCTGCAACTATCCGCATCCTGGATATCAACGGGCATATAGTCTTACAAAAACAACTGAACAGAGAAAACACGCATGAGCTATCGCTTGATGTTGCCACCCTTCCCAATGGTATGTACCTGATAGAGCTTGTATCGGAGAACCGCACATTTGGCCGGAAATTCCTCATTACCGAATAAACTCTATCGGGAAGCAGACTTCTACTTGAAAATTCATCCGGCGGTGATATCAAACTGAAGGCGCAAAAAAACATATGTTCCTTGCGCCTCCCCAATCAATAATCCAGCCTCGCGAATCGAACACTCACGCTCCGTTTCTCACCGGAATCAGAATATCCATTTCCGAGGTATCCGACTGCGGATCGAACCGCTCGTCGTACAGCTCCACATCCGGGCCCGGCCCCCGCTCGTAGCCGGATTTCGGCAGCCAGACGCCGTAGATATAGCCCATGGTGGTAGCCAGCGTATCCAGCTTTCCCGTGTGGGTGAAGCAGAGATACTGCGATTCCGGCACCGAGCGCCCCACCATCCCCCCGGGGATGTCATCGAGCGAATCGACGGCCGCGCCGGCCAGGTAGAAGCATTCTCCCTGATGCGCCTGCTCCCCCGGCGGCAGCATTTCGCACAGGCCGTACGATGGCCCCTGCACCGTATTGCGTATCTCCCCGATCCGCTTGAAAAGCACGTCCCACAGCCCGCCGATCACATTGCTGCTGGTTGAATCCGGCGAGAGAATCGAGATGAAGCGCGAGCCCATCCCCACCACCTTGAATTCCTCCATATGCCTGAGAACTGGTTCCATTGCGATTTCTCCGTAAAGACTGTCCAGATATTCCTGTGTAAGATTCAGCATGCACAACCCCTCGTCCGGCCTGGTGTTCTCCCGCCTGTACTGCCCGGGAGTGGAGCCGAACATCGCCTTGAACGCCCTGGTGAACGCCTCCTGCGATTCGAACCGGTGCTCCCAGGCTATCTCCACGATCTTCCGGCGCGTGCCGGCAAGCTGGGCCGCGGCCGAGGCCAGCCTGCGCCGGCGGATATAACAGGCCACGGTCTGCCCGGTCATGGCGCTGAACACCCGCTGGAAATGCCAGAGCGAGAATGCCGCGATGCCCGCAAGCAGATCGACCGGGAGATCGTCGTTGAGATGTTTCTCGATGTAATCAATCGTCCTGCGGACGCGTTCAAGATGGGTCATGATAGCCGTTGTTGATGGGGCAATCTAGCACCCCGCCGGGCGGAAATCGTTGATCGGTTGTGCGAACTTTGACCCCGGAAATGCGCACGGCATCGGTGCCGGAATCTTAAACCCCGCGCCCCCCGTTCAGTCCTATCCTACTGCCTAATTCGATGAATGAATAATAATCGTTTTTTTCCGTCAGATCGTATCCCCCCGGCTTGAACTTCGCGCCATAAAGCGCTATACTTTCTTTTGATGCCATACGTTCTTCCTGATACCATGCCGATGCGCCGCAAAGGCTCCGCAGTACGATACTCTTGAGGCCCTGGCTCTCGATTTCCCCTTCACAGAAGAGTCAAAGGACACTATGCGAATCCTAATCAGTAAACTCCCAAGCCTCTCCATAGATATGAACAGGGCCATCCTTCTTTCGGCGGCGACCGGTATCGCCGCCCTCTCGTTCGCATGTTTCCAGTCCGGCGATAAACTTCCGCATCCGGGCCTCCCCTCTCCGGTGAAGGCCGGCTTCGCCTTCGGCATGGCCCAGGACTCCACCAAGGACTTCCCCCGCCCGCAGGATGAGGTTACCGAGGAGGAGATCGCCATCGATACCATCACCACGATCGCCGGCAGCACGTTCGTGGTGGAGAAAAGCTCCGGCATCGACAAGCGGTTCGAACCGGTGATGCAGCGGCTGATAAAGGCCGGGTGGTCCGAGGAATTCGTCTCCCAGCGCTTCAAGGACAAGCGCATGGTCTTCATCCCCAAGATGACGCTCGTAAAGGCGCGCAGCGGGAGCACCGGCAGCAGCGGCTCCTCGGCCTATGCCTGGATGGATACGCGCGAATCGGCCGACGCCTGCAAGGAATTCCTCGCCAAGTACAGCAGCATCATGGATCAGGCAGAAGCGCGCTACGGGGTGGATCGCGAGACCATCGCCGCGTTGATGCGCTGCGAGACCCGCCACGGCGCGGTCACCGGCGATTATCATGTCTTCAGCGTCTATGCATCCATGGCCCTGATGACCGAGCCCCGCTTCCTGAACGAAAGCCTGGAGAAGGCCGAGGAGACCATGAAGGGACGCAAGGCAGGCAAGGCAAAAACCGATGCGGAGCTGGAGTGGATCAGATCGCGCGCGCAGAGCCGTTCCAAATGGGCCTACAAGGAACTGGTCAACCTTCTGAAGATCGACCGTGAGGGGCACGCCGAGGCGATGTCCCTGTACGGCTCCTGGGCGGGGGCGTTCGGCTGGTCGCAGTTCCTCCCCTCCTCCTACCTCCGCCGCGCGGTGGATGGCAACGGTGACAACAAGATCGATCTGTTCGATCCGCACGACGCCATCAACTCCGTGGCGAACTACCTGAACAAGTCCGGCTACAAGATCGGCAACGACGGCAGCCGCCGGAAGGCGATCCGGAGCTACAACAACTCCACCGCCTATGTCAACTCCATTATCGACCTGAGCGAGCGGGTCCGCAAGGAGACCGCCAGCCGGTGAGGACCCACGGAAGCATCGGCAAGGGCTCGTCGTGGCAGACAGTGACGCGACGGGCCCTTGCCGTTCTCTCCCCGTTCGCGAACCCGGACAACGCGCGATGACGATCGACGACATCTTCAGCAATCTCCCCACCCTGGTAACGCCCCGGCTCCTCCTCTGGGAAGCAACCGGCGCGGAGACGGGAAGGTTCATCCGCTCTCTTGCGGCCGGGGAACGTCCCCCATACCATCAGGCGGGCGGCCCCACCGCGGCCCCCCTCTCCGCCGGCATCGACGGGTTCGGCGTGCATCATCCCCCCTACTGGAGCATGGTACACAAGGAGACCGATGAGACCATCGGCTGCTGCGCGTTCACCGTATGGCACCTGCGGCATTCCCGTGCGGAACTGGGGTTCGCGCTGGCGCCGGAATACCGGGGACAGGGATATATGACCGAGACCCTGCGAACGGTGATCGGCTTCGGGTTCAGGGTGATGGAACTGAACCGGATCGAGGCGCGCTGCGCTCCCGGCAACAGGGCGGCGCTCCGGTTGCTGCACACCATCGGGCTGCGCGAGGAGATGCTGCTGCGCGGCTATCGGGCCGATGATCCGGCCGGCGGCGACCGGAAACTTCTCTCGGTTCTGCGCGCGGAATGGCCGTGAGGATGTTCGATTGAGCCGATGTACGATTGGCGATTCCGGGAGAGAAAGGAGCGATTTTTGATTGACCGAAAAGAGCATCCATTGGAACCGGGAAGGGGCTCAGCGATAGACCCTGCCGAAGCGCCCTCCGTTCCTCCCTGCGCACCGACATCCTGGCGTGCAAGCCTCTCCGCCGGCGCCGCTTGCCTGGATGTCCATACTCCAATACAGGAGCACCCATGATGATCGATGAGGTTTTCCGAGACCTCCCCACGCTGGAAACCGAACGGATGATCCTCCGGAAACTCCGTATGGAGGATGTGCCCGATGTACACGCCTACGCCTCCGATCCGGACGTATCGCGCCATGTAGCATGGGATACCCATCACTCCATGGAGGACTCCCGGAAGTTCGTGGATTCGGTGATCGACCAGTATACCAACGGCCTGGTCTCCACCTGGGGCATCGCCGAGAAGAAGAGCGGCCGGGTGATAGGCACCTGCGGCTTCGTCTACTGGAATATCGATCACGGACGTTCGGAGATAGGGTACGCGATCGGGCGCGACTACTGGGGCAGGGGGATGATGAGCGAGGCGGCACGCGCGATGCTCAAGTTCGGGTTCGAGCAGATGAAGCTGAACCGGATCGAGGCGCGCTGCGAGGTGGCGAACATCGCCTCGGCCCGGGTGATGGAGAAGATCGGGATGAGCTACGAGGGGATACTGCGCGAGCAGATGTTCGTCAAAGGGAGCTATCGCGATCTGAAGATGTATTCCATCCTGAAGCGGGAGTGGAACAACGAAGGCTAGGAGCGCGGGGGAGCAGGAGCCCCGCGTGAGCGGGATCATCCTCGCTATCAGGTTGAAATCCCCTGTAAGAATCCCTCCGTGATACCGTGCCGGCCGCCGGTGTGCGGAGCCGGGGTGGGTGGCGCAAAAGCCCTCATCTGCGTATGTTCTCCCCGGTCATCTCAGGAGACATGCCATGAAGCATCCGGCGATACGAGCCTTGTTCCTCCTCCTGGCCGCTGGCGGCCCCGTACCGCTGCTGGCGCAGGAGAATCCGGTATCCGCATTCCATCGTGCCGAACGCCCGTACGGGGCCAGGATCGGGTTCGCCGCGATGACTCCCCGTGCCGCGCTCGGCGTGCAGGGAGATATCATCCTGCTGGATGATATCGGGGTGGAAGTCTCCGCCACGATGTGGGGAGGATCGGTGCGGGCCCGCTATTACATCCTCTCCGGGGGCATATCCCCCTACCTGGGGCTTGGCACCGGAATGGCTTTTCAGAATGATGGAAACTGGACCGGCTCCTGGAAGGAGTGGCACATCGGGCTGGAACACGCATTCCGGGGAGGACTTGTGCTTCAGGCC
The DNA here is from genome assembly GCA_048594725.1 of Candidatus Kapaibacteriota bacterium. Lineage (GTDB taxonomy): Bacteria > Bacteroidota > Ignavibacteria > OLB7 > OLB7 > JAFDZV01. The sequence continues at coordinate 1,096 of JBMDXA010000188.1, read as the reverse complement.
CAGCTCCTTGGCTTCTTCGATCGCCGCGGAGCTATCCGGGAACGATATACGTTCATGCCGGGAATCGGCTACCGGTTCTGATCCGGGGGGATACCCGGCAGGGACCTGTGCCCCACAATCGCATTCTTCATGTTCGGCACCTCTATGAATCCACGCTTGTTCATCATACCTGCTCTGGCCGCCCTGGCGGTTGCCATGGCAATGCCCGCCGCCGCGCAGCACCGCCCGCTGCCGGCACCGGCGGAGATATCCGGCCCGCTGAACTTCGTGCAGCAGCCGTTCGATGTGCTTCATTACGACGCATGGCTGGATCTGACGAAAGCCCCTTCCCCGGAGATGACCGGGATCTGCGAGATCACCCTCTGGTGGCCCGGCGATCCCGCATCCGGCCCCTTCTATTTCCACCTGCGCGGCCTGCGTGTCGATTCGGTCTATTACGACGGGGTACCAACCGCGGCGGTGGAGCATGAGACCGTACAATCCCCCATCTACCATTATACCATCACCCCGCCGCCGGGAGCACGGACCGGAGATACCGCAACCATCCGTATCCTCTACAGCGGCAGGATGGAACGGGAACTCGGCGGCGTCTGGGGAGGGGTCACCTCCTCCGGCAACTCCCTCTTTGCGATGGGGGTCGGCTTCAGCAACAACTACCTCTCGGCCACGCAGCACTGGCTTCCCTGCTACGATCATCCGTCGGACAAGGCCACCTTCCGGGGAAGGTTCCTGGTGAAGAACGACAAGGCGGTAGCCTCGAACGGGCTTCTGAGTTCCCGCTCCCCGAGCGACAGCACCACCCTGTACGACTGGAATCACTCCATCCCCTGCGCTACCTATCTGCTCACCTTCGCGGTGGACGCCTATGTGCCGGTGGAGTTCCCCGGAGAACAGGTGCCGATGGTAGTGTATTCCCGCAGGGCGGATACGGCGGCCACCCGCACAACCTTCAAGCTCCTGCCACGGATGGTGCGGGGGTTCGAGGAACGGTTCGGCACCTACCCGTTCGAGAAGGTGGGCTATGTGAACACGCCGATCGGCGCGATGGAACATCAGACGATGATCTCCTTCCCCCGCTCCCTCTCCATCAGCCGCG
>JBMDXA010000187.1:0-21985 GCA_048594725.1 Candidatus Kapaibacteriota bacterium | reverse complement strand
GGATCGCCTGCCGAAGGATCTCACCGGGAGACCATTACGGTTTCCCGATACCATCCTGTACTGCCGCTACCATGACCCTGGGGACGAATGCAAACTACGATATCCGGTCCCCGGCATCACTACGTGATTATTACGTGGTTCCGCCAGCCGCCCGGCGCCGCCGCCGGAAGGATCAGCCGAGCGAGGCCAGGAAGGTGGAGAGATTCGCATCGCGCTCCAGAGCCAGCTTCCTGCGGATGAACCGGCGGTGACCCTCCACGGTACGAACCGAGGTATACAGAATATCGGCGATCTCCTTGGTCGTGATGTTGATGCTCATCAGTGCGCACACCTTCACCTCCGTCGGCGTCAGGTCCGGATATCGTCCCAGAAGAGTCCGCACGAACTCCGGGTGAACCTGCCGGAAGCGATCCTCGAACATCTGCCACTGCCCCCCCTCGTCCCAGGTGCGGCGCAGCTCCTGGCCGAGGGTATCCGCCAGATTGTAGCCGGAGACCTGGTCCAGTTCGCGAACCTTCAGTTCCAGGGCGGCCATCATCGCATTCTTCTGGGAGAGGTGCGCGGCCAGGCTGGCGAGCTCGCGCCGGTCGTGGGCGAGATCCCTCTCCAGTTGTTCGTTCTTCAGCCGGTAGATCTCCTTCTCCCGCTCGTGCAGCGCAAGAAGCATCTTGCGTTCCACCACCGCCACGGCTTCGGCTTTCTGGCGACCCTGCATCTCCTCTTTGATATCCGCCCACAGCTTGAAATATTTCAGGGCCTCCGCGGTGTTGCCCAATCCCTCATGCACATTGGCAAGCGCCCAGTAGGTGCTATAGGAGGTCTGCCGATAGCGTTTGCCCTCGACCCGGCCGGCCACCCATTCCAGAAGTTCCAGCGCCTCGTTGAGCTCCCCCTTCATCCAGTGAGCGGTGCCGAGGTTTGCCTTGATGCCTTCGATCAGGCTGAGCAGCCCCGCCGATTCGGCCACCACAAGCGCCTGCCGCATATAGTCCATCGCCGTATCGTAATCGCCCCCCTCGCCGTAAGCGCCGGCCAGGTTGTGCAGAGTATAGGCTATTCCTCGCGGGGCCTGGGCCTCCCGGTACAGATCAAGCGCCTTCCGGGAATACTCGATCGCCGAATCGGTATCACGGCTGCAGCGGTAGGCCGAGGCCATGGAATTGTACAAGGCGGCGACGCGCACCGCCCTGGTTTCGTCGGTATGCTCCAGTGCCTGGCGCAGATAGGTGAGCGCCTGTTCCCCCTGTCCCAGCTCCACATAGAGGCTGCCGATGCCATGGCTGGTCATGCCTATCAGGCTGGCATCCGCCAGATCGATGGCGATCTCCAGGGCTCGTTTGTAGTAGTCGAGTCCCGCCAGATCGTTCCGCAACCGTGCCTCTGCCTTCCCCAGGCAGTAGAACATGGAAGCCATGCCGGATAGGTTCCCCTGCCGCTCATAGATATCCAGTGCGATCCGGAGATGCTCGCTTGCCTCCTTCACCTTGTCCAGAACCTGCTCCAGCTGGCCGATACTATCATGATACTCTCCCATCAGCAGCCCCTTCTCCGGCAGCTCCGGCGGCAGGGCGGCCAGAAGTTGCCAGGCCTGTTCAATCATCTGCCGAGCCGGCTCATACTGCGCAAGGTTTCGGCGGGCATTGCCGACTCTGAGCAGGCTGCGAACCCTTCCCTCCGGATCACCGATCTCTTCGGCCAGTTGCAACGCCTGTTCCGCCAGCTCGTGCGACTTCTCCACGTTGTGAAAACCCATCAGCCGGCTCAGCTCGTTCAAAAGTCCAAGCTTCTTCTTCGGATCGGTTTCGATGGCAAGCGCGTCTTCTATCGTGCTGATCTGGGGAGCGTGCATTGATGATCGTAATGTTTGTAAAACGTGTATAGGAGAGTAAAGTAGCGGGCTCACCCTCCATATATGCGTGAGAATAGCAATTCGATCCGTCTGGATCAAGATCCCCTTCTGTGTGACCTCCCTCCATGGAAGAGGCATTCATCTGCTCCGGTACCGGAGAGGAACGGAGAAAGTTTCCCGTTGTATCTTTGTGGCTTCCATACGACCAGAACTCCGGACCTATACGCAAGCACGACCGATGGCAAAGCAGCGCACGCCGCTGATGCGGCAGTATCATCAAGTCAAGGAAAAGTACCCCGACACGATCCTCCTCTTCCGGCTCGGCGATTTCTACGAGACGTTCGAGGATGATGCGGCGGTCACCGCGCGGGTCTGCGGCATCGTCCTGACCAAGCGGGGCAACGGCAGCGAGGATGATACCCCGCTGGCAGGCTTCCCCTATCACCAGCTGGACAACTACCTGCCGAAGCTGGTGAAGGCGGGCTACCGCGTGGCGGTCTGCGAACAGCTTGAAGACCCCAAGCAGGCACGCGGCATCGTCCGCCGCGATGTGATAGAGGTGGTGACGCCCGGCGTGGCGATGAACGACAAGCTGCTGGATGCCGGGCGGAACAACTATCTGGCGGCGGTCTATCTGGAACGGGGACGCGCCGGCGTGGCGTTCTGCGATATCTCCACCGGCGAGTTCCAGGGATCGGAGATGCCGGAGAGCGATCTGGACGAGGTGCTGGAATCGATAGGCCCGGCGGAAATCATCATCAGCCGCTCGCAGAAGGATTTCTTCGGCGCGAAACGGATCAGCTCCGAGCCGCGCATCACCAAGCTGGAGGAGTGGATCTTCGAACAGGAGTACGCGGCCGAGCGGCTCCGGGAACATTTCGGCACCCAGTCGCTGAAAGGGTTCGGCATGGAGTCCGACCGCCTGGGCACGATCGCCGCCGGCGCGGTAATGCACTACCTGATGGAGACCCAGCGCGCGCAGCTCACCCATATCCGGAAGATCAACCGCTACAGCTACGGCGACTATATCGCGCTGGACCCGGCTACCAAGCGGAACCTGGAAATCCTCTTCTCCTCGCAGGATGGCGGCCGCCACGGATCGCTTCTGGCCGTGATCGACCGCACCTCCACGCCGATGGGGGGGCGCCTGCTGAAGAAATGGCTGGTGCACCCGCTGAAATCGCGGGAGCAGATCGAGAAGCGGCTCACCGCCGTGGACTGCCTGTTCAACGATCCCTCGGTGGCCGCCGAGATGGAGAAGGAACTCCGGATGATGAGCGATCTGGAGCGGATCGTGGCGCGTGTAGCCACCGGCCGCGCCACGCCGCGCGATCTGGGCTCGGTGCGCAATACCCTGGCGCGGGTTCCGCGCGCGGTGGAGCTTCTGGCCCGCTGCTCCTCGCCAACCCTCACCGCCATCGGGCGCTCCTTCTCGCTTCTGGAGGATCTGCTGGAACGGCTGGAACTGGCCCTGCCGGACGAACCGCCGGCCATGCTGGCCGATGGAGGGGCAATCCGCGGGGGATACTCGCCGGAACTGGATGAGCTGCGCGATCTCCGCGCCAGCGGCAAGAGCTATCTGGAAAGCCTTCAGGAACGGGAACGGGCGCGCACCGGCATCAGCTCCCTGAAGGTGGGGTTCAACAATGTGTTCGGCTACTACCTGGAGATCACCAATGCCAACCGCGACCGCACGCCGGATGATTATATCCGGAAGCAGACCCTGGCGAACGCCGAACGCTATATCACCCCGGAACTGAAGACCTACGAGGAGAAGATCCTGAACGCCGAGGAGAAGCTCTCGGCGCTGGAACGGGAGATCTTCACCGAACTCCAGGCGTTCACCGCCGAACGGAGCGAGGCGATACTCCGCAACGCGCAGCTGATCGCCATGCTGGACTGCCTGGTGGGATTTGCCCGCCTGGCACGCGAGCGCGACTACCGCAAACCCTCCGTGGAGGAATCGGCCCGCCTGGAGATAACCGGCGGGCGGCACCCCGTGGTGGAAACCCTCCTGGCCCCCGGCGACCGGTATGTGCCGAACGATACATCGCTCGATACCGCCGACCGTCAGATCGCAATCATCACCGGGCCGAACATGGCCGGCAAGTCCTCCTACCTGCGGCAGGTGGGGCTTATCGTCCTGCTTGCGCAGATAGGCTCGTTCGTGCCGGCCGAGCGGGCGGTGATCGGCATCGTGGACAAGATCTTCACACGCGTGGGAGCCCAGGATAATATCGCGGCCGGCGAGAGCACGTTCCTCGTGGAGATGCACGAGGCGGCGAACATCCTGAACAACGCCACCCCCCGGAGCCTGATCCTGCTGGATGAGGTGGGACGCGGCACCTCGACGTTCGACGGCATCTCGATAGCGTGGTCGATGACGGAGTATATCCACGAGACGATCGGGGCGCGCACCCTTTTCGCCACCCATTACCATGAATTGAACGGGCTGGCCGATCGATTCCCGCGCGTTCAGAACTACAAGGTGGAGGTGCGCGAGCACGACGACAAGGTGATCTTCCTCCGGAAGCTTACCCCCGGCACCGCCGATCACTCCTACGGCATCCAGGTGGCCCAGATGGCCGGCCTGCCGGATGAGGTGACCTCGCGTGCCAAGGAGATCATGGCGCAACTGGAGCGCGCGGCCGAAGGGGAACCGATCGGGGGCACCGAGGAGGGACCGGCGGAGGCGGGCCGCGCCGCAGCGCCGCGCGTGGCACGGGCCAACAGCCGCGCCATCGAGGAACGGAGCGCCCAGGTATCGCTCTTCGAGCTTTCCGCCCCCCCCGATCCGAAGCTGGAGGAACTGCGCGAACGGCTCGCCGGCATCGATATCAATGCCCTTACGCCGCTCCAGGCGATGATGGAACTGGAACGGCTCCAGCAGCTTGCCCGAAGCTGAGGCGGGGAGATTCGGAAGAATAGTACGATAACAGACGAAGGGGGATGAGCCGCACGGGTTCATCCCCCTTCTTCATGATCCATGCACATGATTATTTCTCCATTGATAAAATTCAATGGTCTTGCATGATGATGTCAATACTATCATTGCTTTTCCGCTCCCGTACCATCCCGCCCCGGATATACAATAGCGCTCGTTGCACACCGCCCTATGAATCCGCAGGGAAATGAAACGATGCCGCCGCATGGGTAAAGGTCACCCACGATGCCTCGCGCGATTTCCCGTCCGGACATAACGCCCTTTCAGATTACGCCGGCGGACCCGGCGGCCGGGGCATATGCGATGCTGGCCCGCGAGGCACCACACAAACCCGCAGCACGGTGGTGCTCACCGAAGGAGGCTCCGGCCGCCGCATGAGATATCCGGAAGCGGGAATATGCCGGCATCCTCCCGCTTCTTAAAGACTACAAGGCGACACCGTCCTATTTTCACTCTTTTCTCCGCCTGTGGGCCATTGCTCATCAGCAGATAGTATATCACCGGAATTGCTTTATCGCTGTACGATCCGAGCCCCTGGCAGCCCCATGCGCAATTATTTATCGTGACTTGTGATACAATGCAATCGCCGCGAGTTATAGTGAAGAGATCTTTTGCGCGATAGCCCCGGCATCGAAAACCGGCGGCTTATGAGGCGCGAAAATACCGTATTACTGGCTTGCGGGCGTCGATCCCTCTATGCGACATTCGCAATCCTTCAGTGTCATCAGTACTACATGACAGGATAGCCCCAGCGCTATCGAACCGTACGCCGGCATTTTTCCGCGCGCTTCCCGCTCTCCATGTCCCCGGAGCAGGCCAGGAAGCCACAGGGCGCAGGCACCGCATTTCGTGGCGGAGATGGCCGGTAGCCGGCAGCCCGATTCCCCCCTTTTTTCAGGAATCCAATCATCCCATTTAGGAGCATCGTACCCATGCCAAGAAGACTCATCCCCTTACTACTGCTTATGCTCGTGGGGTTTCTGCTTCCCGCGACGCATGCCTCGGCCCATCTCGGCGAGTACAAGTTCTCCGCCACCAGCGGCGAGTGGATCAAGACGAAGGAATATGAGATCGAATTCGTTCGTGGTGCCAATCCCCGCGACGACGGATCATCCGATGCGTACAAGATCGGCTTTACCTTCTATTTCGATGGTATGCCATACGATCAGTTCACCGTTGGCAGCAACGGCGTCATCGGTCTTGGTCCGGAGCCGGTTTCGAGCTGCTGGGTGAACGATCTGGCGATGCCCAACGGCGACTGCCCGGGCAACGGCGAGGATGTTTATGATTATACGCTCGAAAAAATCCCTCATATCGCGCCGTTCTGGGACGACCTCAGAGTGCTGGGAGCGGTCACCGGCGCTGTGGTAGGAAAGGAAGGGAGCCGTATCCTGGTGCTCAGCTTCTTCGATATCGAAACGTGGTATAATAGCGGCGTGGTGAGCAATTTCCAGGTGCGTCTGTACGAGGGCTCCAACAAGATCGAGTTCTATTACGAGAATCTCAATCCGGAGTACGACGGTGACGGCGCCTCGATCGGCCTTGCAGCCGGCGAATCGAATTTCCTCAGCGTCACCCCAGGTCCCAAGGGGAGAGCGTCGGTGAATACCGAGAAGCCGGATAATTTCTACAGCCCGCGCAACGAGCCGATTCCTCCCGGCACGCTCTATATCTTCGATCCCTGCACCATGGTGATGCGGGGCGATCTGGAGCTTGGCAACAAGAACGAACTGAAGCCCGGCGACAGCCTTCTGCTGAATCAGAGCGTTCCGCTCTACAGCTCCGTGGAGTTCTCGCCGATCTCCATCGCGCTGGGCTGCGAGGGGGAGAAGAAGTTCGAGATCTATCTGGAGGGCGATGATTATTCGATCGATATGAAGGGGGGCGTGGCAACCAGCAAGGAGCCGGTGATCCCGGTCATCACGTTCACGCCGACGGAGATGGGTGAGCGTCTTGGATGGCTGACGATCGTGACCGAGGATGCCAAGTACACCTATTACCTGGCCGCCCACGGCAGCACGTCGCTCGCCCTGGTGGGGCACCCGGATCAGGGAGGGGTGGAGGATATGAAGGATGGCGCCGTGCTGATGGAGAACATCCACGTACGCCGCCGCAGCAGCGACAAGTTCTCGCCGTTCACGGTGATTAACACCAGCAAGAACCCGAAGTCGCCGCCGGTGCGGGTAACCTTCTCGATCGAGGGGATCAGCAAGGGACAGTATTCGATAGATCCGGCCGAAGCGGAGATCGGTGCCGGTGAGGAGCTTACCCCCACGATCACCTTCTCGCCGGAATTTATCGGTACCACGCCGGAGGTGCTGACCGTGCGCGCCGGAGCGCAGACCTTCACGTTCCAGCTGAAGGCATATTCGGATGCGGTGGGCGGAGCCTTTACGGTACAGTCGAACCGCCTGGTGGAAGGCTCGCAGGTGTTCTCGAATGCCTACGGCTGCGTGGACGACGGCCCGGTTACGCTGCCGTTCGAGGTGAGCAACATCGGCAATCTGCCGTTCGAGGTGCAGGAGCTGGCGATCTACAGAACCGATACCTCGTACAAGCAGGGGCAGCCCTCCTATCCGCTGCTGCGCGACAAGGCAAACCAGCTTATCCCCGCGACCGATTATATCCTCAGCACGGCCCCGCCCGTGTATCCGTTCAGGAACAATGCGGTAAGTCTTCCGATCACCCTCGGTGTGGGTGAAACCCGTACGCTCTATCTGACCTTCATCGGCAGGGAGACCGGCAAGCGCTATGCACGCGCCTATCTGCGCACCAATGATGAGGTTATCACCGGCACCGATATCTCGGGCAGGCAGGTGGAGGGCCTCCTCGTATTCGATCTGTTCGGGCGCGCCTCCGGCTCGCGGATGTCGGGGGATCTGGCCGGCAATCGCCTGCGCCATGTGGTCTTCCCGGAAACCGGCGTGGGCGCCACGTCGTTCTCCACGCTCTCGGTGTTCAACACCGGACGGTGCGATCTGCGGATCTCCAAGGAGGACCTCAGGATCACCGGCGGCGACATCGAGGAGTTCGCGGTGGTCTCCGCCGGAAGCACCGACTCCACCAACAACCTGGTGATCAAGCCGGGAGAGAAGGCCGATCTTACCTTCAGCTTCTCCCCGGTACGGCAGGGATCGCGCCGCGCAACCATCCGGCTGCGCACCAACGATGTGAACGTGCAGTATCCTGGAATCGACAACCGTGGCGAGTTCTACCTGAACCTGTACGGCGGCGGCGGCTCCGGTCTGCAGATTGCCGGAGCCGACTTCGGCGAGGCGCTTATCGGGGGCGGCGCAAACGAGCAGAAGCACAACATGGCGAGCCTCATCAACACCGGCTCCACGCCGGTATCGATAGCGTCCATGATGATCGATGGAACCGATGCGGCCGAATTCACGGAAGATCCGGACAACGCATGGCCGGCGCTTCCGAAGATGCTGATGCCGGGAGAGGAACTGCCGGTTGGTATCGTCTTCGCTCCGGCCGCCAACGGGACCCCCGGCACGCGCACGGCCACGCTCACGGTGAGCACCACGGACCTGAAGACCCTCACCGCGGAGCTGACCGGCCAGGCCGGAACCCGCACCGTGCAGGTGAACCCGACGGCGATCACCTTCCCGATGACGACGGTTGGCAAGTACCAGCGCAAGATGGTCTCGATCTCCAACACCGGCACCATGACGGTGGAACTGGAGCAGCCGGAGATCTCCGGACCGGATCGCGACGCGTTCACGGCTGGCAAGATGCCCCGCCTGACACTGGCACCGGGACAGACGGAACTTCTGGAGCTGACCTATGTGGCGGTGGCGCCGGGCACCCTGGCCGCAAGCCTGGAGTTCGCCGGCAATATGACCAACGGCCCGGTCTCGGTGCCGATCAACGCTTCGTCGAAGACCCGGAACCCGAACGACCCGAATGTGATGATTCCGGGACGCCAGGGAGTGATCGAGGATGGCGTGGGCATGGCCGGCGGACTGGAGAACCTCTCCACCAGCAGCGTGGGAGCGGTGTCAACGGCCAACGGCATGACGCTGGCCCAGAGCGCTCCGAACCCCGCGCAGCACAGCGTGGAGATCCGCTACGGTCTGGCCGAGGCCGGGCAGGTGGAGCTTGCACTGTACGATGCGCAGGGACGGCTGGTACGGGTTCTGGATGCCGGCAACCGCACCGCGGGCGAGCAGATCACCCGCCTGGATGTGAGCACCCTGGCAAACGGCACCTACATCTACCGCCTGACCGCAGGCGGCCAGACCCTCAGCCGCACGATGCAGGTGGTGCGCTAACCCGCTCCGCAGGACGACAAGACAAAAGGGCCCGGAGACGGGCCCTTTTTATTTTCGATTTTAGATTTTGGATTTTCGATTGGGAGAAGGGATTTTCGATTGACGAAGTCCGGGGCCGGGGAGTGAACGAGGGGAAAATGGTTGCTGCGGTTATCGCATGAGGATCGATGGCAATTGCCGGCGGGCGTTGCATCCAGTTGCCCTGCCTCTCATCATTATCATTATCATCATCGTTACTTTACTCTTCTCTTCCATCCTTTTCTCTTCTATTTCTCTTCTATCATTCTGACCCTCTCTGAAATCATTGCATCGCCCCATCGATTCCTCTCCGCATCTTATCCTATCCATCCCATCTCTTCATCTCTTCCTCTTTATTGCCCCAGCCTGTCAATTCCATCCCGCCAGTTCATCCCGCACAACAGTCATCATTCGTGAAGATTTCAGATCAACGTTTCGAATCCCGCACTGCCACCTCGCTCCCGCCGGCCAAGATTCGCGTATATTCGCGGTATGAAGCTGAGTGTCAACGTCAACAAGATCGCAACGCTGCGGAACACGCGGACCATCAACATCCCGGATGTTGCCTATCTCTCCAGGATCTGCCTGGACGCGGGGGCGCACGGCATTACGGTGCATCCGCGTCCCGATGCGCGGCATATCCGCCCGGAGGATGTCTACCAGCTGGCCGAACTGGTAGCGGCACGTCCGGGATCGGAATACAACATCGAGGGGAACCCCTTCTACGAGTACATGGAGTACGCCCGCACGCTCCGCCCAACCCAGTGCACGCTCGTGCCCGACTCCCCGGAAGCGTTCACCAGCAATCATGGCTGGAACCTCCGCAGCAGAGGGGAACGGGAGCGCCTGAAACCGGTTATCACCGAACTGCATGATCTCGGCTGCAGGGTAAGTCTGTTCATGGACCCCGAGCCCGACCTGTTCGAAGAGGTGGCCGCCATCGGCGCCGACAGGATAGAGCTGTATACCGAGCCCTACGCGGCCGCGTTCGCAGCAGGGGACCCGGCCGCCGAGCTGGAGCGCTACGCCGCCGCCGCCCGGCGCGCCTCGGAGCTGGGGCTCGGCATCAACGCCGGGCACGACCTCAACCGCGACAACCTTCCCCCCTTTGCCGCTGCCGTGCCGGGGGTGCTGGAGGTCTCGATAGGGCACGCTCTTATCGCCGATGCGCTGGAGTTCGGCCTGAGCGATACCGTGCGGCGGTATCTGGCGGCCATCTCCGGCGGCACTCCGGCATGATGAGCTACAACCGTTGAGCGGCAGTTGATTGATATCGTGCGGGTCTGGTGCAGTCACCTCCCCGCACGATGCAGACGTTTCCTCCGGCCCCTCCGGGCTGTCTGGTACCGATTGGAACATATCGGCCACAGCAGGCATATTGCCCCCTGCGCTGCAAGGCCGGGGCCCTTCCTGCAATCCGTATCCCCCTCGAGCCCGCCACACTTTTTCGGCTCATTAGCTTCAATTTCCTGCGAAATTCTCTCAAATCGCGCCCTTTTAAATCTGGCATGGAAAGTGATGATTCCACTTTCAGATGAATGAACAGTATCGTCTGGCTCGTTGATATCGCTCCCGGTGGGGGAACCCGTTAAACCTGATTCGCACTTGAGAGTGTAACGAGCAGACGAGGATTACGTGTAGAGGCAAGTGTCGGGACTTATGCAGGACGCAAGACTTATGAAATACGCAATACTCTTCCTTATAACATGCGGAATGCTTCTGGGAAGCGATCTCCTGGCAAACCAGGCGATGGCGCAGCAGAAGGCGATGATCGAGGGCAAGGTGCTGGATCAGGACGGCAAGCCGATGCCGAAGGCGCAGGTGAGCCTTACCCGTCCGAACCGCCTGCATCCTATCACGACGGTGGAGGTGGCCGAGGACGGGAGCTACTCGCTTCCGACCGACGAGAGGGGCTTTGTGCTGCTCCAGTATTGTGGCGTCGATCACGCCCCCTATACGCTCGGAACGCTTCTTACCGATAGCACGCAGACCTCCATCATCGTGCAGTTGCAGCCGTACAGCTACCGCAAGACGCTGGACAGCATCAGAGTGGTGGGAGATTTCAACGGCTACTCCTTCTACGATGCGCCCATGATGACCAAGGGAGAGGATGGACGGTATACGGTGGTGATCTCTACCAGCGCCCCCTCCATCACCTATCAGCTGGCCGGTCTTATCGAGCTGGGTCCGGTGAACGCTCCCGGTTCCGCCGGCTACCAGTTCGACGGCAACGAGGGATATCGTTCGATAGCCTATGCGGAGGATGGGAAGATCACCATCACGCTCGACACCGCGTCGCTGGTGCGCTCCAAGGCGAAGACCTCGGTGGTGTTCAGCGATTCCACGCTCGGCGTGATGGCGAAGCTCTATGGCGATATTGTCCAGCGCAGGGAGAAGTACCAGCAGGCGCTCACCGCCAACCGCATTGCCGGACGGAGCATCAACGAGTTCTCCTACAACTGGCGCGGCGAATTGAACAAGATTGCGCAGCGGCTTGCGATGGAGCAGGATACCCTCCTGCGTTCGATGCTGCTGGTAAGCTACCTGGATATGGGAACGCTCGGCGCGGCCAAGGATATCCGCCCGGCCATCGCGAAGTCGGCCATCGCGACCATTCCCCCGGCCTCCCCCCTCTGGTCGATCAACCCCAGGCTCATCAACCTGACGATAGAGCGGACCGGCGAGCCGGATTCGGTCTACCAGGAATATGTGGCGCAGGCGATCGACGAGCATCAGGACCCCAACGTCACCTCGATGCTCCTGTACGACCGTCTGACGGTGGCCTACAGCAACAAGGAGACCGCACGCGCCCAGGACTATTATGAGCGCCTGACCAGAGATTACGGCTCCTCGCGCTATGCGGCGATGGCGCGGGTACAGTTCGTCATCACCCGCGACGAGGCCAGCCTGAGCATGCCCTGACCCCCGGGCGACAGCACAACAGAGTTACAATCCCGCAAGGGCCGCGTCCGTGATACTGCGAACGCGGCCCTGCCTGCTTGTGGAGGGGGGCGTTCGCGATACCCTCCGGGCGGGCCATCACCTCCGGTGATAGCAGACGCCCGCATCATTATCCCGCCTCTTTACCGGCGCAAAGAGGAAATCGCTCACAAGTTCTCTCCAAACTTCGTAGAAGGAACTCTCCATGAAGCGTATTTCGCTACTGCTGCCGATGCTTCTGGCGATGGGGGCTCTGACCGCCCACGCGCAGAACTTTTCGGTGAGCGCCTCTCCGCGCCAGAAGACCCTCGACTCAACCACATCGTTCTCCATCACGGTCACTCCGGCCGCCGGTTTCAAGGCTTCCGTCTTCCTGAGCGCATACTGCCCCACTCTACCGTCGGCATCCATCTCCATCGCTCCGGAGTATCTCAATCCTCCGTTCACCCGATCGGCCATTCTGACGATAGCGGTGGCGGGACCGAAGAAGATCGACACGCACGATATCATCATCGAGGCGAAGAACGGTCCCGATATCACGCGCGATACCGTCTCGCTGATCCTTGCCGAACAGCATAGCGCGTGGCGGGTGTACGACAAGACGAATTCTCCATTGACGTCCAGCGGCGTCAACGCCTTTGTCCTGGACCGCGAGAAGGGAGTGGCCTGGCTGGCCGACGTGAAGAATCTCTACCGGTTCGACGGCACCACCTGGACCTCGGAGCGGTGGCCGTATGTGGACAGTCTGAAACCATACGGCATTGCCGGGCTGGCGCTGGATGCCGGCGGCAACGTCTGGGCGATCTTCAGAGGCGGAAGGAGTTTCATGGTGCGGAAGCGCGATTCGGTCTGGACGCTCTTTTCGGAACCGGACAGCAGCACGGGATTTTCCAGGGAGCTCATCCAGGCCATCCACTGGAGCAATCCCCGCAACTTCAGCAGCATCCAGGGGGATGCGCTCGGCAATATCTGGATTACAGGCTCCAGCATGCTGGCGCGATTCGACGGAAGCAGATGGTGGCACTATACTCCAAAAAACTCCCCGCTTCCCGAGGCGGAGCTTCACAATTTCCTTGTCGACCGGCGGGGAAATGTCTGGATCGGCTCGTACTACAGCCTGCTGCGATTCGATGGAACGTACTGGATGAAGTATTCGGCTACGGAGCTCGGCATGCCGGAATATTCACTCATCACGGCAACCGCGGCCGATACTGCCGGCAATATCCTGCTCAACAGGGGGGTGATGCTCATCAGATCGGAGGATGATACCTATCTCCCCACTCCCATCACCGATCCCAGGCTGGTGGATGGCGCCTCCAGATTCGACGATGAGAACCATCCCTGGCTCGCTACATGGAGCAGAGGTCTGTGGCGGTATGATGGAACGCAGTGGTGGGAGTATACCACCGCCAACTCCGGGCTGCCCAGCAATCAGCTCTCGTTCGTGGATATCGACCGTACCAGGACAGTGTGGATCGGAGCCGGAAGATCGCTTGTGCTGCTGGATGGCACCCTGCCACCCTCCAGGGCGTTCCTGTCGGCGGTTCGGCCGACGCCGGAGAACGGCTCCGCGCTGGCAGTGGCACCGAACCCGGTGGCCGGCAGGGGGATGGTTCATGTGCGCACCGCATCGCGGGGAAGCGTACGGCTGAGCCTCTGCGATCCTCTCGGCAGGGAAGTGGCGCTTCTGCTGGACACCGTGCTGGAGGCCGGGGAGCATGATATCCCGCTCAATAGCGATGCGCTCCCGGCCGGCACCTATTTTCTTCACCTCTCCACAGCTGGCGGCGCGCCGGTTGTGCGGCCGGTGATCGTGGCACGATAACAACTCCGGAGCGAGCCGTACCGGACGCGGGGGAGCATCGCCGATTCATCGATCGCATGCTCCCCTCCGTTCGCTCCCCGATGCACGCCCGGCTCTCTGCCGGCCGGTTCCAAGGTACGCCGCCGCATCCGATGCGGAGGCCCCCGCGTGCAGATCAGCCATACCCGCCACCATTTGCATGAAACCTTCCCCCCGCCGTATGTTCGATTTCACACGCTCGGACGCCTAACACGGTTTTTCTATGCCCTATTACCACGCTATTCACTTCACACTCTCCGAGGCAGAATCGATGCTTCCGGACGTGATAAAGACCATTTCTAGGATGCGCGATCTCAAGCGCCAGCTCGACGCGAAGGGCTATGACATCCGTATGCACCGGCATTTCGGCGGCGTGGGAGCAAATGGATTGAAGGCATTCCCCGACCAGATGGAGGAGCTGATCCGCCTCTACCAGGAACTGAACACCAAGGGGATACAGTTGAAGGATATCGAGCGCGGCCTGATCGATTTCCCCTGCATCAGAAAAAACGGGGAGGAGGTCTATCTCTGCTATATGCTCGGGGAACCGGCCATCCAGTTCTGGCACCGCATCGAAGAGGGATTTCCGGGACGCCAGCCGCTGGGTTCCTTGTAGGGATTTTCGATTTTGGATTTTCGATTGAAGAGATTGGGGGGATGCTGGCAGATAAGAACTCCTAGGTACTTACGGATACGTTTCCTGAGATCCCCGGTCCCCTTCGCACAGAACTGTTCGCACGGAGTTTTACTCCGTGCGCGACCGTAGCAACAGGGGTCGCGGAGTGGAACTCCGCGACAACACAACAACAGAATCTTCAGATAACTTTTGCCAAAGTACTTCGGTAGTAGGTAGTAGCGCGGATTGCACATCAGTGAGCCTGCTTGTCGCGGTCGCTGTAGATGGTGCTCATCCGTGTAGCAAGCGATGGAAATTTCTGTTGGAAGCTCCGGAGGGGAGCGGCCCATGCGCTCTATCAGCCAGTGAAGCAACCCGGCCGATATTCGCTCCAGTAGGAGAAGGAAAAGAGCATGAAGCAGATGAAGCGGGGGGATACACTGAGAGCACGGGAGACTTCCCCTGAGCCCCTCCCTATGGTTTGACTCCAGACCCCAGACTCCCCCGGCCCTCTCCCTCCAATCGAAAATCCAACATCGTCAATCGAAAATCCCCCATGATCTACCTCGACAACAGCGCCACCACCCCTCTTGCACCGGAAGTTGCCGATGCCATGTCGCTGTGGCGGGAGCGGAGCTTTGCCAATGCAAGCTCGGTGCACCGGGGAGGGCAGCAGGCGCGGGTACGGCTGGAGGAGGCGCGCGAGCATCTGGCCGGCGCCCTGGGAGCCGAGCCGAAGGAGATCGTGCTGACATCGGGGGGGACCGAATCGGACAACCACGCGATAAAGGGATATGCGTTGCAGATGCGCGCCGGGCATGGCGCGTGGCCCGGAATCATCGTCCCGAAAAACGAACATCATGCGGTGCTCCATACCGCCGAGTTCATGGAGCGCATCGGCGCCCCGGTGAGGTTCATCGATGTGGACCGCGAGGGGAGAGTCCGGGAGGAGACGCTCCGCACGGCGCTTGCGGAACTGCCGGCCGGAGTGCCGCCGCTGGTGAGCATCATGCACGGCAACAATGAAACCGGCACGATCAATCCCATCGGGGAGCTGGCGCGCATCACCCGCGAGGCCGGCGGCACGTTCCATACCGATGCGGTGCAGACCTTCGGCAAGCTGCGGTTTACCGCGGCGGAGCTGGGAGCCGATATGATTACGATCTCCGCGCACAAGATTCATGGCCCCAAGGGGATCGGCGCGCTCTATATCCGGAAGGAGATCGAGCTGGAGCCGCTGGTGCACGGCGGGGCGCAGGAACGGAACAGGCGTGGCGGAACCGAGGCGGTAGAGCTGGTGGCGGGATTCGATGAGGCGGCCCGCATGGCGCTGGAAACCCGGCAGGAGGCCGCCGGTCGCATGGCGGAACTGAGCGGCCGGCTCCGCGAGCGCCTGGAGCAGATCGATGGCATCATATTCGTCTCGCCGTCCGTGGACGTTCTTCCCAATATCATCAACGTCACCTTCGCCGATGCCGGGAATCTGGATGGCGAGGGGCTGATTGTGGGGATGGACCTTGCGGGCGTGGCGGTTTCGAACGGCTCGGCCTGCACCTCCGGGAGCATCCAGCCCAGCCATGTGCTGTCGGCGATGGGCTTTCCGCCGGAGCAGGCCAGGGCGGCTGTGCGATTCTCTCTGAGCCGCTATACCACCGCCGCAGAGATAGATGAGGCGGCATCGGCGCTCCGCGGGGTGGTGGAGCGGATGCGCAGGATCCGGTGATCTCCCATCCCTGGCGGATGCCGGAAGGGCTATCGTTCAGGCCATCCCCCCGTCCCTTCTTCCAGTGCGATCTACGAACTACGAACCAATCACTTTGCAGCTTATCATGCCCTTACAGATACAGGCGTTCGAGGCCGGCCCCGTAGCCACCTATGCATATCTCGCGATCGATCCGGAAACCCGGAGCGCGGTCATCATCGATGCGCCACGGGAATCGGCCGAACGGATCATCGCCGCCGCCGAGGCTGCCGGGGTCACGCCCGGCGCTCTCATCCTTACCCACACGCACTGGGACCACACCGCCGATGCCGCCGATCTGAAGCGCCGCTATCCGGAGATGCTCGTCTACGCTCATGCCGCCGATGAATACCGTCTCAACGAGCCGATGAAGCATACGGTCTGGCCGCTCCCGTTCACCATCGAGGGGCTGGAATCCGACCGGCATCTGCATCACGGCGATATCTTCTCGCTGGGTGGGATCTGCTTTCAGGTGCTGCATACCCCCGGCCATACCGAGGGAGGGATCTGCCTGTACGACAAGGGGCATGGATCGGTCTTCGTAGGGGATACGCTCTTCGCCGGCTCGGTGGGACGAACCGATCTTCCCGGCGGCGACTGGTCCACGCTCCTCCGCTCCATCACCGACCATCTCCTTCCCCTGCCGGACGATACGCGCGTCTATCCGGGACATGGTCCGGCCACGACCATCGGGGAGGAGCGGGAGTCGAATCCGTTCGTCGGAGGAACGTAGGATGTTCGATCGGGGAGAATTCCGGAGTGAGAGCTACGGCAGGGAGAGAGGGGTGCCCGCCACTTCCCTCTCCCTGCTACCAGCTACCTATGTCCCCCCCAGCGCCGCCGGGAGCATCGTAGTTCAGCCCGACCCAGAGGTAGCGAACCGGGGTCGGCCGGGAAGCTCCGGGAGGTGCCGCTGTTCGACACGAGAAGATCCTATCCCTCCCGCATTGCCCGCACATCTGCCAGATTGGCACCCTCGGTCTTTATCACCAGCCCCCGCAATCTCCCAGCCTGCAACCCCCTCCGAAACGCCGGAAGAACGGATCGATAGAGCCCCTATCCGCTCCGTGGTATGCACCGCCGATGCCGGCTCTCCCACCGGCGCTCCGGCAGATCCTCCCGTTCTTTCTCTTCTCCGTCTCCCCGCCCGGATGCGCCGGACCCAGGATAACTAGCATGTTCCGGACACTCGTGCGGCAGATCAGGGCATCGCAGGCGAGGCAGCTCTTATCGCTGCACCGGACGCTGGCGCGCTAGCGAATCGCGTCCCGATTCTCCGGTTATGCCAGGGGGCGGAAGGGTCATCTTCAGCGTAAAGGGTAGACCGGCACGCCCGCCTGCATGGAGGCCAGCTCATTCATAGCCGCAGGCAAAGGGGGTTCCCGATGCCGTTCCAAGGCGGGTTGGAGATGGCGCCGTACTGGATATCCGGAGACCGGAGTGGCAGTGATGGAGACGCTGGCGAGCGCGGCCATTCACCTTCACCATCGGCGAGCCCCCGGTGCCGGCTGCACCGATGGAACCGCTCGGCATGACCCTCCCGTTGGCAGATGCCGGGGAGTATGGGTTCCATGCCCGTGCGGAAATCGAAGCAGCAATCCATGGTCTTGCAGTGGTGCGGAAGAGTGGATGAATAGCCGGGCTACGGCAGCGCTGGCGGGAGCAATCGCATGTCGTGACGGCAATACTAGGGGTGGCGCTGGCAGACGCGCCGGGTCCGCTGAGCACCACCGGCGGCATCGGCGGACAGGAGCCGGAAGGCCGTCTGCCGAATACAACCGTATCCGGGATGAATACCATGCCGGGGGCGCTGAAGCCCGGCAGAGCTCGCGGGCCGGACAGCCGGGTTGAAGACCGTGAAGCTGGCAACAAACCCGATCCCGTTGGTCTGGTTGTACCGCAGATTACCCTCTTCTCTGCCACCGTGAAGCGATACCTCCTGCTGTCCGTACTTCCAAAGAAGCGACTCGGACCGGCTCTCGCAGCAGCCCTTGCGGGCGCCACGGCAGAGCATGCCGTTGGTAAGAGACCGGTTCCGGAGCGCCACCCGTGATCGTGATG
The DNA here is from genome assembly GCA_048594725.1 of Candidatus Kapaibacteriota bacterium. Classification (GTDB taxonomy): domain Bacteria; phylum Bacteroidota; class Ignavibacteria; order OLB7; family OLB7; genus JAFDZV01. Next base: position 3,690 of record JBMDXA010000187.1, on the reverse strand, counting down.
ATGACCACCACCCAGCCACCCGAAACGATGAAAGGGGAGAAGGGGACCGGGCTGTGGGAGAGGGGTACAACTAGGCGCCGGGAGGAGGAGCGACGATGCAGGCGGCGCCAGTAATGCCCCATCGTGATGGTGAGCGGATACCCACCCTAGTCACTTGGAAGAGCGAGTCACATGCCTTCTGTCCGGCGATCCGGCACCAGCTCTGCGAGGTCGGAGGGGAGCCAAACGGTGAGGGACATCACGGCATAGCACGCGCTCGTACGAGGGGTACTGGAAGCTCCAGCCTTACCCCGCCGTTTCGGTAACTCGAACATGTCCGCTGAAACTATCCGGCTGAAGTGGTGAGGGTTCCGTTGGGAGGAAGTTCTTCGGTAAGCCCCGGAGGATAGTGGCCGAGGTGGTCGTGGGAACACCATCTGGGCCACCGCTGGTTGCGATCGTTGCACCCGGCGGGAGCATGACTGTCATCACCGATCCGTTTCGGCTGCCGCTCTGATTATCACTGAGAATGAACTGACAGGGGCAGCCCTCCCCCGTGTACTTCCTGCTGGCAGCGATCCTCTTGCGGATAGCAGTCGATGCCGATGCCCCGCTTCCGGCGATGCCGGACGAGGACGGCGCAACGAGGAATGGATCGAGCTGAAGCTTCATCACTTTCTAAGCCGGTTTATGCTCATTCATACCGGCCTTATTCCTTAAAGATATAGTTGAAGCGATGCTTCCTATCTACAGAAGATATAATACTTTTGTTTCTACTTCATTCTAGCTTTATGTGGGCTATTATCCCTCCGTGACAGGGCTGGCATCCCAGCCTCATAATACCGTGGGGCCAGCGCTGCAAAGAGCGCCGAGAGAAGAGAGCGGCGGATCGTAGTCATTCTCATAGCCTTATCCTGGCCGATTGTTCATCGTAGTCCGGTGATCCGCCGCCCTCGTTACTCTCGTGGCGCTCATCGATCTATCGAACAGATATAACGCTATGCGCTCCGCTTAAACTCTTCCTAAAGAGTTCCGGAACATCCCGGTGTCCGGGGAGTTGGAGTCATCATACGATCACCATTCATCCCCCCTCCCCTATCGCTCTTCGGCGGTCTCTCTTCTCTGAAACAAGAACGCCCCCACAGGGCAGAACCATGTGAGGGCTTCTCGATATATCGGCTGTTCTGGTGCTCAGGCGCCTACCATCACTCCCGCACGTTGAAGTACTTCGCCGCCGGGTGATGCACTACCACCGCGCTGGTGGACTGCTCCGGATCGAGCATGAATTCCTCCGACAGGGTGATCCCGATCCGTTCCGGACGGAGCATCTCGAAGAGCTTCGCCTGGTCGTCCAGGTTGGGGCAGGCGGGGTAGCCAAATGAATACCTGCTCCCCTGGTAGCCCTGCGAGAAGAGACGGCGGATATCGGGGGCATCCTCTCCGGCAAAACCGAGTTCGGTACGGATGGACTTGTGCCAGTACTCGGCAAGCGCCTCGGCGCTCTCCACCGAAAGGCCATGGAAGTAGAGGTAGTCAGCGTAGTTGTTCGAGGCGAACAGCTCGGCCGAATACTCCCCGGCACGGCGGCCCATCGTCACGATCTGGAACGCTACCACATCGAACTGCTCCCCTTCCACCGGGCGGAAGAAGTCGGCGATGCAGAGGTGGCGGCCATGCGACTGGCGGGGGAATTCGTAGCGCATCCACTCCTCCAGCCCGCTCTCGCTGATCTCGGCATTCTGCCATTCTCCTATGAGCGGGTCCCCCTCCATCCCCTTCGGTTTGTATATCACCAGGGAGTTATAATCGGCACGGCAGGGGAAGTATCCGTAGATCACCTTCGGCTCCAGCAGCTTCTCGCGCTTGGCGCGAAGCTTCAGTTCCTCCAGCTTCGGATGCACCACCTCCTCCAGTTCGCGGCGATATTCCTCGGCGCTCCGGGTCCCCTTCTTCACCTGCCACTGTCCGCGGATCAACGCCACCTCGTTGATGTATTCGAACACCTTCTCCAGGTGGATGTTCTCCACCACGCGTGATCCGTAGAACGGAGCGCGAGGTACCGGGAGGGTACGATCCACATCGGAGGTGACTCTGAGGCGGCGCACCCCGCGATCGGTCTCGTAGTCCTCGGTCGTCACCGGGAAGTCGGCATCGAGGTTCTGCTCGCGCTGGAGGTGCATGGAGACCTCCAGGGAGGAGCCGACACCATCGGAGACCTGCGCGGCCGACTTCGAGATGAAGAGGGCCGGGGCCATGCCATAGGTATCGATACAGTAATCGATCTTGTCGTTGGCGATCGTGGCGCGGGGATCATCCACCGGCACCTGATCGAAGCCGAGGGTCCGGTAGAAGCGGGCAAGCTCGGCATCGGAGGGATCGCAGGTGACGTAGATGGGGGCATCCGGTTTCCGCGACCGGACGGTCCGGCGCATCGCCCGGATCAGCTCCATTCCCGCCCCGGCCTGCCACTGCTCCGGGAGCATGGTGATGTTGGTAAGCTCGTAGGAACCCTCCTGTCCCGGAAGTATCCTTCCGCCTCCCACCATCTGCTCGTTCAGCTCCGCCACCACCAGTTCGGCGATATCGGCGGAGCGGAGATCCTCGGCCATCACCCCCATCAGCTCTGCCAGTTTGTCAAGGTCCTCCTCGGCCGCCTGGCGCACCTTCACCGCTCCGCGCTCCACCGCCGGGGGGCGGGCATTGGCGTAGGCATCGCGGCTGGCGGTCTCCTCGATCGAGTTGCTGTCAGCACTCTCCGGGGCATCCTCTCCGGCGGCGGGCCCGGTCTCCCGGCCGGCTACTCCCTCTCCGGAAAGTATCCGTTCCATGTAGTGGAGCCCGTCGAAGGCATCGCCGGCGTAGGCCACGTTCCGGCCGTAGATCTCGCGCAGATCGCCCTCCACGTAGCGGCGGTTCAGGGCCGCGCCGCCGAGGATCACCGGCACATCGATGCCGCGTCCCTTCATCAGCTGAAGGTTCTCCTTCATGATGAGCGTGCTTTTCACCAGCAGGCCGCTCATGCCGATGGCATCGGCCTTATGTTCGCGCGCGGCCTCCAGCATCGTCTCCACGGGCACCTTGATGCCCAGGTTCACCACGTTGTAGCCGTTGTTGGTAAGGATGATATCCACCAGGTTCTTCCCGATGTCGTGCACATCCCCCTTGACGGTTGCAAGCACCATGGTTCCCTTGGCCGAATCGGCGGTGCGTTCCATGAACTGTTCCAGATAGGCAACCGCGCGCTTCATCGTCTCGGCCGATTGCAGCACGAACGGAAGCTGCATCTGCCCCGCGCCGAACAGTTCCCCCACCACCTTCATCCCTTCCAGAAGGATATCGTTGATGATGGCGAGGGCTTCGTAGCTCTTCAGCGCCTCCACCAGATCGTTGTCTATACCGATCTGATCGCCGTCGATGATGCGCCGCTTCAGACGCTCCTCCACCGTCAGCGTCGAGGTATCGACCTGTTCTCTGGTACTCTTTTTATCCGCATAGTAGGCCATCAGCTCAACTAGCGGGTCGTAAACACATTTTCTCTCAGTCATAGCATAGGAAGTTACGAAATAACGGGAAGGCGGGGGAGTCTGGAGTCTGGAGTCTGGAGTCTGGAGTCTGGAGTCTGGAGTCTGGAGTCTGGAGTCTGGAGTCTGGAGTCTGGAGTCTGGAGTCTGGAGTCTGGAGTCTGGAGTCTGGAGTCTGGAGTCTGGAGTC
>JBMDXA010000186.1:0-40442 GCA_048594725.1 Candidatus Kapaibacteriota bacterium | reverse complement strand
CCCTGAATGTGCACTGCCAGAATAATCCCACGGGAAGCCGCGAAGGCGCAAAGAAGAGGATTTCTTTGCGCCTTCGCGGCTTTGCGTGATGCATCTGCCAGGGTTGGGTTCATCAGATATATCATCGCCAATCCAAAATCGCAGATCTCTCGTTTCATCCCGAGCCTTCTTCAGCTCCCATTCCGCCCAATCGAAAATCTCCTCCCCCAATCTAAAATCGCAAATCGAAAATCCCATGTCCGATTCTTCCGCCATCGCCGGCATTTCGTTCATCTCCTGTTATGTGGATGATTTCAGCGCGGCGCTCCCGTTCTACACCGATATTCTCGGCCTGGAGGACTCGCAGCCGATGGGCTCCAGCGCCTGCTTTTTCAGGCTACCGGATGGCCGCGGCCTTTATCTGATCGGCGGCAGCACTCCGGCCGCGATCGAGACCAAGGGGGTACGCTCCGCCATCGCGTTCGAGGTAGGCTCGGTGGGGGCGCTGATGGAGAAGTTGCGGGAAGCCGGAGCGGAGCTTCTGCTGGATGAGCCGATGCAGATGAACGAGACCACCTGGTGGATTCAGTTCCGTGATCCGGCCGGAAATCTTCTGGAGGCGATGGGGGACCGCTAGACTCTCCCGGCCGGCGCAGCCCACGATCGCACCGCCCCTGCCTCTTCTGCTGAAGCGGCAGTTTTTTTGTTCCCGCTATCCCCCTACATCCTCCGTGGTACAGGTCACGGATATTTGCACTCCGCACGGCACTCCCATGCACTATCTTCCCGGGCTTCGGGATATTCCCGTCCGGCAACCCTTACCAGCAGCTCTACGGCGATTCGATGCTTCTGACGATCACGAACACACAGGCTCCGGCAGGAGACCTCGGTTATCTGCTCCATAAACATCCGGCCCGCGCGCAGACCTTCCGGCTCAATGCCGGACAGGCCCATGTCTTCTATCCGGAAGCAGGGGAAAACCGCTGCACCGCCGCGCTCCTGCTCGATATCGATCCGCTCTCTCTGGTGCGCGGACGCCGAGGATCGGCCGGGAATGATTTCATGCTTCAGCCGTATGTGAACGATCGCCCCTATGCGGCATCGTCCTTCCTGAGCGTCGCCATCGCCGAGGTCTTCACCTCCGCTCTCAACGGCCGGTGCAAGGATCGTCCGGACCTCGTCGATCAGCCGCTGCCGCTGGAGGCCCGCATCGCCGTGCTCCCATGCCATGGCGGCGAGGGGATGCTTCGCCGCCTGTTCGAACCGCTCGGCTACCAGGTGGACGCCAGCCGCATCCCGCTCGACCCCTCGTTCCCGGAGTGGGGAGAGAGCAAGTATTTCACCGTGGAGCTGCGCGGGAACATCCCGCTGCGCGATCTGCTGGCACATCTCTACGTGCTGATACCGGTGCTGGACGATGAGAAGCATTACTGGGTGAGCCAGGATGAAGTGGAGAAGCTCCTGCGCCACGGCGAACGATGGCTGCCGGACCACCCGGAGCGGAAGCTGATCGCCCGGCGCTACCTCCGCCACCAGCGCTCCCTGGCCGGCGCGCTCCTGGCACAACTGGAGCGCGAGGAAGAGACCGCACCGGATGAACAGGCCAGCCGGAATGACCGGGAGGAGGTGGCCGTGGAGGCGAAGATGGGACTGCACGCCGAACGGCTGGCAGCCGTGGCCGAAGAACTGAAGCGGAGCGGGGCAGCGCGGGTGCTGGATGTGGGGTGCGGCGAGGGGAAGCTGATGGAGATACTGCTGAAGGAACCGGCGTTCGCCGAGATCCTGGGCATGGACGTGGCAAGCCGCCCGCTGGAGATGGCCGCCGAGCGGATGCGCCGGCTTCCGGAGATGATGGCGAAACGGGCCAGCCTGATCCAGGGCTCCCTCATGTATCGCGACAGCCGCCTGGCAGGCTACGACGCGGCGGCGGTGGTGGAGGTGATAGAACATCTGGAGGAGAACAGACTGAGGGATTTCGAGCGGGCCCTCTTCGAGTTCGCACGCCCCGGCGTTGTGGTACTCACCACGCCGAACAGCGAGTACAATGTGATGTGGCCCTCGCTTCCCGCCGGACGATTCCGCCATCGCGATCACCGGTTCGAATGGACCCGCGAGCAGTTCGAGACATGGGCACGGGATCTGGCCGCACGCTACGGATACACGGTACGGTTTGCGCCGGTTGGCCCGGTGGAGCCGGCGCTCGGCGCCCCCACACAGATGGGAGTGTTCATCCGTGAGTGACCCGATCATGCACGCCGGAGCGTTCTCCTCCGGTACGCAGGTGGTGATAGAGAACCCGATCCTGCATCCCAACGGGGAGATACTCCATCCGAAGGGAGCCGTGGGAGTGGTGGAGCGCGCCACGGCGGAGGGCCGGTATCTGATCCGCTTCATCGACGGCTACGAGACCGTGCTCCCGATCACCGGCTTCTCCATCCGCAGCCACAAGGCAGAGGAGAAACTCCGGGAGGGAGGCGGCGGAAGCCTGGCGGACTTCAACAGCTATATCATCTATCGCTGCGTGATAGGCTCGCGCGCCTACGGGCTCGATCACGAGGAGTCCGATACCGACCGGCGCGGGTTCTACCTTCCCCCGGCCGATCTTCACTGGTCGATCTACGGCATACCGCAGCAGCTCGAAGACGAGGCGACGCAGGAGTGCTACTGGGAGATCGGGAAGTTCGTCACGCTGGCGCTGAAGGCCAACCCGATGATCCTGGAATGCCTGTACAGTCCCCTGGTTGAGTATGCGGCCCCGGCCGCCCGGGCGATACTGGAACGTCGGGATATCTTCCTCTCCAGACTCGTCTACCAGACCTACAATGGCTATGTGATATCGCAGTTCAGAAAGATGCAGCGCAGAAGCGAGGCCACCGGGGAGATATCCTGGCCGCATGCCATGCATCTGGTACGCCTGCTCGGCGTGGGCATCGGCATATTCCGCGATGGCACGCCCAATATGCAGGTGGGCGATCTGCGCGAACGGCTGCTCGCCATCAAGCGGGGAGAGGTGCCCTGGCCCGAGGTGGACGCATGGCGGCTGGATCTGCACCGGCAGCTCGATGCCGCCTTCAGAGCGTGCAGGCTCCCGGAACACCCCGATTACGAAGCGGCCAATACCCTCCTGATAGCCGCGCGCCGCAGCGCACTGTGATAGCGGCAACAACTGGAACGAACCAATATCATGATAGACGAGATACTGAGGAATGAAGCTGCCTCCCAGCCCTATCCGCTCCTGTTCGCAACGGTGAGCGGAGCGCACCTGTACGGTTTCCCCTCTCCCGATTCCGATTACGATCTCCGGGGCGTGCATATCCTCCCGGCCGATGAAGTGCTGGGCCTTGGCGAGCTACGCGAGACCATCGATATCTCCAAGGTGGAGAACGGTATCGAGTTCGATCTGGTGACGCACGATGCGCGCAAATTCTTCGAGCTGATGCTGCGGCGCAACGGGTATGTGCTGGAACAGCTCTACTCCCCGCTGGTGGTGCTGGGAGGCCCCGCCCATGAAGAGCTGAAGGCGATAGGGGCCAGCTGCATCACACGGCATCATGTGCATCACTATCTCGGCTTCGCCCAGACGCAGTGGAATCTCTTCCTGAAGGAGAACCCTCAGAAAGTAAAGCCCCTGCTGTATGTGTATCGCGTGCTCCTGACCGGCATCCACCTGATGAATACGGGCGTTGTGGAGGCCAACCTGCGGACGCTGAACGAGGAATTCAGGCTCTCCTATCTGGATGATCTGATCGAACGGAAGACCACCCAGACCGAGCGTACGACACTGAACGACGCCGACCTGGAATTCCACCAGCGGGAGTTCTCCCGGCTCGAATCGATGCTGAAGCAGGCGCACGAACGCACCGCGCTGCCGGACCAGGCAACCGCGCGCCCCGCCCTGAGCGATCTTCTGATACGGCTGCGCAACAACCGGTAGAGGACCACAAGATCCCGGAGAGGATTGCATGATGATCCCTCCATCGCACTACGAACTATCAAGTACCAGCTACCAACTCTTCATCGCACCAGATGAATATTACGATACCCGATCTCGCGCTCGTGCTCCTGATCGGCCCCTCCGGTTCCGGCAAATCGACCTTTGCCCGCGCCCATTTCAAGCCCACCGAGGTGATCTCCTCCGACGCCTGCCGTGCCATGGTCTCCGACGATGAAAACGATCCGGCGGCCACCCCCGATGCGTTCGACCTGCTCAATTTCATCGCGGCCAAACGCCTGGCGGCCGGCCGTCTTACGGTGATAGATGCCACCAACGTGCAGGCGGAATCGCGCAAGCCCTTCCTGGCGCTGGCGCGGGAATATCACGTTCCGCTTGTCGCCATCACGCTCGATATGCCCGAGAACGTCTGCGTGCAGCGCGACCGTTCCCGCACCGACCGGCATGTGGGATCAGAGGTGATACGGAAACACCGGGCACAACTCCGCCGCTCGCTCGGCGCGCTGAAGCGCGAGGGGATTCGCCATTCGTTCGTGCTCCGCTCCCCGGAGGAAGCCGAGGCCGTAACAGTACTGCGCCAGCCGCTCTGGCCCGATCGCAGAGGCGAGACCGGACCGTTCGATATCATCGGCGACCTGCACGGCTGCTGCGGGGAGCTGGAGACGCTCCTCGGGAACCTCGGCTACCGCTGGAGCGAACTCCCCGCAAATCCCGATGGAGCCCCGCGGCGCTACCTCCGGCGATATCATCATCCGGAGGGACGCCGCGCCATCTTCCTGGGAGATATCGTCGATCGCGGCCCCCGCATCCTCGATAGCTACGAGCTGGTGCGCAACATGGCCGAGGCGGGCGATGCCATCGTGGTGCCCGGCAACCACGATGTGAAACTGGCCCGCAAACTTCGGGGCGAGATGGTGATGGTGCGGCATGGACTGGAATCCACGCTCGCCGAACTGGAGGCGCTCCCATCGGAGTATCGCCAGGCGTACGCCGGCGAGATGGAGCGATTTCTCGACCGGCTCATCAGCCATTATGTTCTGGACGAGGGACGGCTGGTGGTGGCGCATGCGGGAATGAAGGCGAACATGCAGGGGCGTGCATCGGCCAGGGTGCGGGAGTTCGCGCTCTTCGGGGAAACCACCGGCGAGACCGACGAGTTCGGGCTGCCGGTGCGCTACAACTGGGCGGCCGAGTACCGTGGCGCCGCGCGCGTGGTGTACGGCCACACGCCCGTGCCGAAACCGGAATGGCTGAACCGGACGATCAACATCGACACCGGCTGCGTCTTCGGCGGGGCGCTTACCGCCCTGCGCTATCCGGAGATGGAGCTGGTCTCGGTCCCGGCCGAACGCATGCATGCCGAACCGGTGCGCCCTATCGGGCACCGCAGCGACGCCGGTTCGCTCACCGCGCAGGAGCTGCACGACGATGTGCTCGATCTCGTAGATATCCTCGGCAAACGGCTGATCGATACCCGGCTTCTCCCGGCTATTGCCGTTCGCGAGGAGAACGGCCGCGCCGCGCTGGAGGTGATGAGCCGCTTCGCCGTCGATCCGAAATGGCTCATCTATCTCCCCCCGACCATGTCCCCAACGGCCACAAGCCAGCTCCCGGATCTGCTGGAGCATCCGGCCGAGGCCTTTGCATACTACCGCCGGGAGGGTATCGCAAGGGTGATCTGCGAGGAGAAGCATATGGGATCGCGCGCGGTGGTGGTGCTCTGCCGCAACCCGGAGGCCGCGCAACGCCGATTCGGCACCGCCGGAACGGAGCGGGGCCTCTGCTACACCAGAACCGGACGGCGCTTTTTCGGGAATATCGGGGTGGAGCACGAACTGCTCGGCCGGCTGGATACGGCACTGGAAGGCGCTGGAATCTGGAAGGAACTGGATACCGATTGGATAGCGCTTGATTGCGAGCTGATGCCATGGTCGGCAAAGGCACAGGAGCTGCTCCAGACCCAGTATGCCGCCGTGGGAGCCGCTGCGGAGCGGGGATTTGCCCTGGCCCTGGAGGCGCTCCGGCAGGCCGAATCCAACGGCGCTCCCGTGGCATCGCTGCTGGAACGCTTCACCGATCGCGCGGCCATGCTGGAACGCTATACCGACGCCTACCGCCGGTACTGCTGGAGCGTGCGCTCGGCCGACGACCTGAAGCTGGCGCCGTTCCATATACTGGCAACCGAAGGGGGGGCCCATACCGGACGGGATCACCAGTGGCATATGGAGACCATCGCCCGCTTCGCCGCCGGGGCACCGTCGCTGCATGCAACCCCCTACAGGATCATCGATCTGAACGATCCCGTTTCGGAGGCCGATGGCATACGGTGGTGGGAGGAACTGACCGGGCGCGGGGGAGAGGGGATGGTGGTAAAGCCGTTCGATTACATCGCCGCAGGCAACCGGGGCATCGTACAGCCGGCGATCAAATGCCGGGGACGCGAGTATCTGCGCATTATCTACGGCCCGGAGTATACCGCTCCCGGCCAGATGGAACTGCTCCGCCAGCGAAACCTGGGACTGAAACGATCGCTGGCGATGCGGGAGTTCGCGCTGGGAGTCGAGGCGCTGGAACGGTTCGTGGCCGGAGAGCCGCTCCGCCGCGTGCATGAATGCGTCTTCGGTATCCTCGCCATGGAAAGCGAGCCGGTCGATCCCAGGTTGTAGCATTTGCCTCCGCCACGGTTCCGGCATCCCTGTTCCGGAACCGTGGCAGGATGCTTGATGTTCTCCCCTGTGAGCGGCTGCGCCGCTCGGGCTTCTATCGGCATGCAACGGTCAGGTGAGGATCGATTCGATTCTCTGCGGGAAGGACGTTCGGCTGTTCATCTGGTTGGAATCCTCTAGGAAACCTCTGTTCAGAACTGCCGAAGGAAATACATGGAGAATCTGCTGTTCGATGGCTGGGATACCCTCCTGCGAGTGCTTATCGTGGGCACGCTCGCCTATGCCGGTCTCATCGTCATGCTCCGGATCTCCGGCAAGCGGACCCTGTCGAAGATGAGCCCGTTCGATCTTATCATCACCTTTGCGCTCGGCTCCATCCTGGCATCGATCCTCACGGCAAAGGATATCGCGCTGGCTCATGGACTTCTCGCCTTTGCGCTTCTCATCACCCTTCAGGTGGTTATCAGCAGGCTGGTGGCGCGCTACGGGCTGCTGGAGCGCTGGATCAACTCGGAGCCGCAGCTCATCTTCTACAACGGACGCTACCTGCACGGCATGATGAAGAGGGAGCGGGTGAGCGAAAAGGAGATTCTCACGCTGGTGCGGGAGCAGGGGCGAAGCTCCATCGAGGATGTGGAGGCGGTGATCCTGGAAACCAACGGCGATTTCAGCGTGATCCTCAAGTCGGAGGAGGGGGCCGACGATATCTCGGCACTCGAAGCGGTGCGCGGGCTGGAACAGGCCGAGCGTGCGCTGGGAAGGCCGCAGGCCCGCTCTACCGGAGGGCCCCATCATCGCAGCCGGCCATCGAGCGATGGTCATGATTCCTGAGCGGTTTCAGGGGCACGCGGATGGATCTGTCGGGCATGAAACGCAACAGCCGCCGCATGCCCGGGGCACACGGCGGCGTGTTGAGAGAGGGTCATCGAATCGAAACAACTTCAGCGCTCAGGTAGACGAGCTACCCGAGGAAGTATCCCTGCCGGTAATGAGGTTCCACACAGGATACGGAACCTCGCTCTTGGGGATATAGAAATGTCCCCGCTCGGCGGTCATCTCGCCGGTTGCGGTAAATTCCTCCGGCTGCTCGCCTTGCAGATCCAGATAGGTCGATCCCTGTTGAAGGGGCATTCCCTCGGCCAGGATCGGTATCTGTTTCAGATCGTCGTCGGTAATGCCGGAGAGCATCCGATGAACCGGCTTCACATCGTAGGCCGTCCTGAGCCCCTGCTCCTGCAATCCCGATGCCGAGCCGATATTCTGCCCGCTCATGGAACCGGGATGCAGATCCTGATCCCACTCGGTAAGCGGGGTCTGCATCGATTGCGGCTTCCTATTCCCTTCGCTCATTCTTCCCTTGGTCTCCATCGCTTCACCTTCCACATTGTTCATCGATTACCTGTATTCGGTATCTCTGAAAAAGACAAAATGCATGCCTGAAGAGATCTCCGATCGACGATGCATGGAACCCGCCGGACGCATCGCACGCAACGCCGCGAAGGCCAGGGAACCACAAAGAAGAACGAGTATAAAACGATACGAACCGGCCTGGACACTCCCTGCATTCCGTTGCGGCTCTGTGGCTCTGCCCTCTACATTCAGCAGCAACTCCAGTCCCTCTTCGCTATCACCATCTTTTTTTCACATTCATTCTCCCCTGCATTTCTTTCTTCGTTCATCATCCTTCATATTCGCGTAGATTTCATACCAGATAATGCGATATCGGCCATGACGCCGAGCGCCCATCCACAAAAATTCGCGTCCATTCGCGGTACACGAACCATGAACATCCTGAGAGCATCCCTTCTCCTGCTTACGGTGGCGGCCCTGTCGGCGGGCACAGCCGGCGCGCAGCAGGGCACGACAGACGCGCACAAGGACACGATCACCACGGCGTCCGGGCTCAAGTATGTGATGACGCATCAGGGGAAGGGGAAGAAGCCGAAGAGCGGCGATCTCGCGGTAGTACATTATACCGGCACCCTGCTGGACGGCACAGTCTTCGACAGCTCGCGCGATCGCGAGCCGTTTGCGTTCCGGCTTGGAAAGAAACAGGTGATACAGGGATGGGACGAAGGAATCGCCCTGCTGCGAGCCGGCGACCGCGCCACATTCATCATCCCGGCGAAGCTGGCCTACGGCGAGCGGAACATCGCATCGATCCCTCCCAACTCCACGCTGGTGTTCGATGTGGAGCTGATCGACATCAAGAAGAAATCGGTGGGGGATGAGATCACCGCCGCCCTGGATGCCGGCAACGGCAAAACCGCCTGGAACCGCTACCAGCAGCTCAAGAAGAGCGGGTTCGATGATTATTATATGAGCGAGGGGGAGCTGAACATGGTGGGATACAAATATCTCCAGGCCGCTCAGATCGATCAGGCCATCACGGTCTTCAAGATCAATGTGGACGCCTTCCCGGAATCCTACAACGTCTACGACAGCCTGGGCGAAGCCTATATGAAAAAAGGGGAGAAGGCCCTGGCGATAGAAAACTACGAGCGCTCGCTGGCGCTGAACCCGAAGAACGGGAACGCCGCCAAGATGCTGGAACAACTCACCGTCACCAGGTAGGATGCGCATGACCCCGGAACAGATCGCCGGAACGGATTCCACGATATCGCACGGCCCCGCCGGCGCGCCGCCCAGAACCATGATGGCCGGACGGGTGGCAGGGTTCGGCACCAGCGTCTTTGCCGAGATCAGCGCGCTGGCCCGCGAGCTTGGCGCGGTGAACCTGGGCCAGGGTTTCCCCGATTTCGACGGGCCGGAGGAGATCAGGGAGCTGGCCCGGCAGGCGATAACGGCCGGACATAACCAGTATGCCATCTCCGCCGGAGAGCCGGCCCTGCGCGAGGCGATTGCAAGGCACGCGGCCCGCTTCTACGGTCAGCAGGTCGATCCGGTCTCGCAGATCACCGTCACCAGCGGCGCCACCGAGGCCATCTTCTGCAGCGCCCTTGCGTTCGTGGAGCCGGGGGACGAGGTGATCGTCTTCGAGCCCTGCTACGACTCGTATGCCCCGGCGATACGGATGGCCGGCGGCATTCCGGTGCCGGTCACGCTTCATGCCCCGTCCTTCCTGTTCGATCCGGCTGAGCTCCGTGCGGCCTGCAACCGGCGCACCAAGGCGATCTTCATCAACACTCCGCATAATCCTACCGGCACGGTGCTCCCGCGCGAAAGCATGGAGACGATCGCCGGGCTGTGCCGGGAATTCGATCTGCTGGCGATCACCGATGAGGTCTACGAACATATCGTCTACGAACCGGCAACCCATATCCGTCTGGCAACCCTGCCGGGTATGCAGGAGCGCACCCTGACGATCTCCAGCGGCGGCAAGAGCTTCTCCTTTACCGGCTGGAAGGTGGGGTGGGCCATCGGGCCGGAACATCTGCAGACCGCGCTCCGCAGAGTGCACCAGTTCGTGGTCTTCGCCGGCGCCACACCGCTCCAGCATGCCATCGCCGGCGCGCTGGGGCTTCCCGACTCGTATTTCCGGGCGCTGGCGGAGGACTACCGCGGCCGCCGCGATTTTCTGATGGATGTTCTGGCCGAAACCGGCCTGCAACCCCGCCGGCCGGATGGGAGCTATTTCATCATCGCCGACATCAGCGCCATCTCGCCGGCTAGCGGAACCGAGTTCAGCATGGATCTGGTTCGAAAGGGAGGGGTGGCGGCCATCCCGCTGGACAGCTTCTATCTCCGCCCCGAGCATGGACGGAATCTTATCCGCTTCTGCTTCTGCAAGAACTGGAACACGCTCCATGCGGCGGCCGAGCGGCTGAGAAAAAATCTGGGGGTCTGAAGTCCAGGATATCTGGGGTCCGCAGAGCCGGAAGACAGGGGAGACGGCGGGCCATGGGGCTCTCCGTAGCCATTATCTGCCAACTATTCTCTACGAACTCCTCTCCGCCCCGCGTTATACTCATCGTAACGTTGTATACCCATACGCGCTTCTGTAACTTCTATTCATGCCGGCAACTCAACGAGTACAACGAGATCGATCTTCACGTCCGAAGGCACTTTTCGCCCTGGAAGCACAGCAGCTTCTGGCACGGGGAGAGGCACGCCAGGCCGTTGAATTATGCAAGCGCGGCCTTGCCTACTATCCCACGAACCCGACCGGATATGTAGTGCTGGCGCAATCCTATATCCAGCTGGATGAAAAGGAGCGTGCGCTCAACGTCCTTCAGGATGGCTACCGCCGCACCGGCTCCGACCGGCTGAACGAGCTTGCGCTGGAGCTTGCCGGGGAGCGCGACCCGGCACCGCAGGGGGAACCGGGCGGGGAGAGGGCGATGATAGCGGAACCGGAGATCCTCACCGAACCCGTACCATCCGCCGAAGAGATCGAGGCCGGGGAGATCCCTATAGAAGAATATCCCGCAGCGGAGAACGATATACTCCTCCCCGCTGTGGCGGAAGAGGCCGAACCGCTTCCTGCTGATAGTGCCGGACCCGCTCCCGCTCCCCTGGAAGTGCCGGAACCTGAAGAAGCTATCTTCCCGGTTGAACAGGAGATCTCCCTACAGCATGCGTTGCTCCAGCCGGAGGAACCGCTTGCCGCCAGCGGAAACCAGGAGCCGGAAAGCGTGGAGGAGGAGGTGATCGCGATGGAGATCGAGATCGCCGAGATCGGGCCGGAGGAGGAGATCGCGGAAGCGACCGTAACACCGGCGGCGGAGCATCCGCCCACGGAAATACTGCCGCTACCCGCCGGGCCGATAGCGCCCGAAAGCACTGTCCCGGCAGCAGATTCGCAGCCTGCCGAGCCGGTGCCGGCCATCACCCCCGTGCCCGCTGCCGGAGTATCACCGGCGGAAGAGGCCCCCCTGCCGGAAGCACTCCCTGCCACGGAACGTGAGGATGCAATTTCTCCCGAGCCGGAACCGCTCCCGGCCACGGAGCATAAGGTGATATCCCCCGAACCGGAAACGATCGCCGGGGAGGAGCCCGGAATCATCGAGCCGGAGCCCGTAGCGGTCCCCTCCGCGGAAGAAACTGCTCCCCCTGCCGAAGCGCCCCCTGTAGAGCGTGCGCCGGCCGATGCCGAACCATCCATCCAGGAGGTTCCCGGCATGCCCCCGGCGGCGGAAGCTCCGGAACTTCCACTCCCGGCTGCCCCGCAGGACGACCATGCGGAAGAGACAGCGATGGCGGAAAAGGGACCCGAGGAACAGGAGCCGGCCCTTGCTCTCCGGAAGCCGCTGGAACCGGCCGAACCGCTCGCCGCAGAACCCCCTCCGCTCGTAGAACTGGAAGAGCAGCAGGACACGGCCGTGACACTTCCGGCAGCGGAGCCGGCAGCCGAACCTGCCCCCGAAACCGTTCCCGCTGAACCCGCTCCGGCGGAACCGATTGCGCGGCCGGACGTAACGGAGCCCCCGATGCCGGAACCCGCGGCTGCCGCAGCGGAGCTGGAGACTACCGCACCGCTCCCGGCGGCTCCGGAGCCGGTTGTTCAGGGGTTGCACGCCGCGCCCGGCCCCGAACTCCCGGAACAGCCCGCCGAGCAGAAGCATGCCTTGGAGATGCGTGCCGGGGAGCCGCCCGCGCCGCCCGAAACACCGGCCATGCCGCCGATACCGGAGGAATCGCCCCTCTCCATCCGGCTGCGCCCCTCCGGAGGGGAGGAGCGCGCCACAGCGGGACGGCGCGAGAACATCGTTCAGCTTGGCTCGCAGCAGCAACCGCCTCTGCATACAACCGAGGTGCATCTTCCTCCGCTCCGCACGCTGGAGGGGAAAAGCGGCATGGAGACCGAGGCGCACCGCACGGGGGGAGCGGCATTGCAGGGAACGATCCAGGAACGCCCCCGCTCGCTGGCGCTCCACATGGGAAAGAACATATCGCGGCTCCGTAGCTCCAACCTCCGCCTGATCCCGGGACTGGAGTTTGCTCCGCTGCGGCACGAGGACCAGACCCGCAAGCAATCGATAGCCCCGCTGATAAGCGAGCCCATGCCGATGCCGGTTGCCGACCCCTCGTTCCGGACGCAACGTCCGCTGGAGGAAAAGGAGATCCAGCTTCCCCCGCTTCCTCCCCTGGTGGATGCCGAGCCGGCACCGGAGCTGCTTCGGATCGGCGAGCGCGAACCGGAACCGCCGGCAGCTCCCGTCCAGGCGCCGGAACCGGAACGCCGGGAGGAGCGTATCGTGGAGGAGCCGGTCGCGGAGGAACTGGAACTGCCGGGCTGGCAGGAGATCCTGGAAGAACTGGAGTCCCCCGCAACCCCGGAACCGGCCTACCAGCCGGAGGAAGCCGAAGGGGAGAGCGATCCGTTCGCCGGCAACATCTTCCAGATGGTTCAGGCGGTTCAGAAATCGGCCGAGCTTACGCCGCTGGAAGAGCTGGCCCGCCGCCTTGAAAACGCGCGCATCCCGGTTGTGGAGGAGGTTACCGAGCATCGCCCGGTCTTCACCACATCCATCGTCAGCGAAACTCTGGCGAACATCCTCGTATCGCAGGGAGCATTCGCCGAGGCGCTGAAGGCATTTCAGACCCTGGCCCGCACCAAGCCGGAACGGTTCGACTATTTCCAGGAGCGGATCTGGGAGATGAAGTGGCGTATGAGCAACCCTGATCTCTCCTGGCCCCCGGAGCAGGAGGAATCTCCGGAGAGCGCCGACCCCGCCTCATGACCGGCATCCTCCGGTGGCCGGGAAATACTTCCCGCCCTGCGTCGTTTCCTACTGCGGCTTGCCGGTCCGCAACGGGCCCTTTCCGAGCCGTATAACATTATGCGCCTTACCTGGTATATCCTTCGTCTGCACATCGGTCCGTTTCTGTTCGGCACCTCGGCGGTGGTCTTCATCTTCCTGCTTCAGCTCATCTTCAAGTATATCAACGAGCTGGTGGGAAAGGGGCTCAGCTACTGGGTGATCCTTCAGTTCGTGGCCTACAACATCGCCTGGATGCTGGTGCTGGCCGTGCCGATGGGGGTGCTGGTGGCTACGCTGATGGCCTATGGCAAACTCAGCGGCAACAACGAGCTCACCATCGTCAAAAGCTCCGGGGGAAGCGCCTTCAGGGCCATCCTTCCGGCCATCGTGGGGGGAGCGCTCCTGTTCCTGACCATGTATATCTTCAACGATCGCATTCTGCCGGAGACCAACCACCGCGCGATGGTGCTCCAGAGCGATATCATGCAGTTGAAGCCCACATTCGCCATCGATCCCGGCCGTTTCAGCACCCTTCAGGGATACAGCATCCTGGCCCGCGATGTGGACCGCAGCCGCGACGAGCTGAAGAACGTGACCATCTACGGGCAGGAGGGGGATTTCCTGAACGTTATCAACGCAAAGCGGGCGGAGCTGCGGTTCAATACCGATGCAAGCAAGATGATGATGAGCCTGCACGACGGCGAGATGCATGTGGTGAACCGCAGGAACAAGAACGAGTTCCGGAAGCTCTCCTTCGTGAATCATCAGGTGACGGTGAATGTGAGCGGGTTCAATTTCAACCGCTCCGATCCAAGCTCCTTCGGCCGCACCGACCGCACCATGAACATCGCCACCATGTGGGCGGTGGCCGATACCGCTCTGGCGCAGAGCGGCCGGACCAACAAGAAGATCGACAGCCTGCTGGGAGTGCAGTTCGCGAGCATGCCGAACGTCTCCCCACTCGGCATTCCGGCCGAGACCAAGACCCGCCGTGCCGCCGCCGGGGCCGCGCTGGCACAGCTTGCCCTGGTGCGGGGACAGCTGGAATCCGAAAGCATGAGCCGCAATGAACAGGTTCGCTCGGCCAACCAGTATCTGGTGGAGATCCACAAGAAGTATTCGATACCGGCCGCCTGTCTGGTCTTCGTCTTCGTGGGAGCACCGCTTGGCATCCTGGTGCGGCGCGGCAACTTCGGCGTATCGGCATCGATAGCGCTCGGATTTTTCATCATCTACTGGTCCTGCCTGGTGGCCGGCGAAAAGCTCGCCGACCGCGCCATCCTCTCTCCCGCCGTGGCGATGTGGATGGCAAACAGCGTCATCGGGATTCTCGGAACCTATCTCACCATCCTCGTCTCGCGCGAGACCGTCACGTTCAACTTCGAGTTCCGCTGGCTGCGCAGGCTGCTGCGGCGAAAAGAGGCGTGATAGAGACTTTCGATTGACGATGTTCGATTTGGGATCGGGCGGGAAATTCCGCTGGACGGTGTGGCGGTAAAAAAAGAGGGAACCTGGAGATCAGGTTCCCTTCGTCGTTTTCGGATAGTTCCGCATGTCACCGGAAGCCGGTTTCATCCCTTCATTCCTCCCCCGGCCGCACCGCTCTCCAGTCCACATCCTCGATCGGAAATCTCAAAACCCCTTCAGCGCAATCGCGCCGTTGGTGGCCGCAAGCTGCACCTTCCCGGTTCCGCTCCCGAGCGTACCGCTGAAGCTCTCGCCCCCCATCATGCTCCGATCCTTCGTCGTGCCCGCGAACGCCAGTCCCTGCACCGTAATCCTGCCGAATACGGTCCTGGCCGCAACGCCTGCGGAGGTAGTGGCGGGAAGCGAGAGCGTGATGGCTCCGTTGATCGTCATCAGATCGCACGAGGCACTGGGGTCAACCAGCAGCTTTGCGTGGATAGCGCCGTTGGACGTCCGGATGCTGCAGGTGCCGCTGGCCGGAACCTCCCCGGTGGTACGGATTTCCCCGTTTGCCACCTTCACCTGCACGCTGCCGACCACATCGTCGAGTTCCACCCTGCCGTTGGCGACGCGGGCGGTGGCCGAGTTGCGAACCCCGTTGATGGCAACGTTGCCGTTTGCATTGGCTACCCGCACATCCCAGCCGCGAGGCACTTCGATCCTATAGTTCACCAGATATCCGGACGGGATTTCATCCCGCATCACGGTCCTGACCAGCAGCCCCTCCCCGGTCTTCGCAACCCTCACTTCGATCTTCTCCAGGTGCGCCGCGGCCTCCGACTCGTTTTCTCCGGTGGCTACCTGTTCGCCGGTGATCCTGATCCGGTTCCCCTCCGATACCCCCACGACGCTCACTCCGCCATTGTCGTTCTCCACTTCGAGCACGCCCTGCGCGGAAACATCTTCTGTCATGGAGAACTCCCTGCGGTGCTCCACCTTCGCCTCAGCGAACATCGGCCCAGTTGCCATCGTTCAAACTCCCAGTGATAAAGGAATAACGAATGAACGCGTAGACGCGTCCCGGAAAACCATGAGAAGAATCCCCCCTGTCCCTCGGAGAATCGCCATGCGGGCGATCTTCAGCGATGGCTCAGACGGGAAAGAAATAGATCCGGACTTCCTCCCTTCCAACCGAACATCGCCAATCTCTCAATCGGCAATCTTAAAATCCCTTCAGCGCGATCGCGCCATGCGCAACCGCCAGCTTCACCGTGCCGGCGCCCGATCCGAGGGTGCCGCTGAAGGTCTCGCCCCCTACCATGCTCTGGTTCTTCGTCTTGTTCGAGAACTCCAGCCCCTGTACCGAGATGCGGCCAACCGATGTCTTGGCCGAAACCCCTGCGGAGGTGGAGGCGGGAAGGGAGAGCGTGATGGCTCCATTGCTCGTTGCCAGATCGCACGAGGCGCTGGGATCGACGATCAGCCTGGCGTTGATGGCGCCGTTGCTCGTCTGGATGGTGCAGGTGCCGCTGGCCGGAATCTGGCCGGTGGTCTGGATGCCGCCGTTGGCAACCTTCACCTGAAGGTTCCCCACCACATCGTTCAGCTGTACCGCGCCGTTGGCAACGGTGGCCGCAGCCGAGTTGCGAACCCCGTTGATCGACACGTTGCCGTTTGCATTGACTACCCGCACGCCCCAGCTGCGAGGCACTTCGATGGTATAGGTGACCACATGGCTGGAGTTGGAGGAGCGGTCATCCGGCACCACGGTCCTGACGGACAGCCCCTGCGCGGTCTCCACGACCTTCACCTCGATCTTCCCCAGAGATGCCGTGGCGTCCGACTCGCTCCGTCCCCTGGCGATCTTCTCGCCGGTGATCCGGATCTGGTTGCCATCCGATACCCCCAGCACGGTTACCGCGCCATTGCTGTTCTCAACTTCAAGAATGCCCTCGGCACGGGCGTTCTTCGTGATGGCGAACTCCTCGCGCTGCTCCACATTGAAATCAGCGAACACCGATCCGATTGCCACCATTCCAACTCCCAGCGATAAGGGGATAACGAGCGAACGCATACAAACCTCCCGGAAAGACATGAGAAAGATCCGGCCCCATGGCCGTCACATCGCGAAGAATCGTTTCGAAGAACCGTTCTGTCAGCGATCTCCAGCGCCGGTTCAGACGGGGATCTGCGTCCGTTGTTCCCCTAACCGCGAATCCTCGCGAATCTTGATGGACGGGAGTGAGGCGATGAGAATCGGATCGTGGGGGGAGAAGATGAAATCTTCACGAATCGGACCGAAGTGCTGACCCTGGTACAGCAGGGGAGAACGGTAGAGGGCAGCTCGTAACATCTATAGGGTAATCCTTACCACCTGGGCACAGGGAGGAGTGGAAGGTAGGGGTCGGAGTACAAGGAATGAGGAGAGGAGGAAGGCGAGGGAAGGGAGAAGAAGGGAGGGGGAGGAAACCAATGGTCCCTCCCCCTCTTCCTAATCGTCAATCGAAAACCTGAAGGCAACTATATACTTGAGCGACCCTGAGTAGGCACTCTCGGAAGAACCCCACGCAAAGCCGCGAAGGCGCAAAGAAGAGGTCTTTCTTTGCGCCTTCGCGGCTTTGCGTGATGCATCTGGCATGCTTGGGTCTATCAGGTATATAATCGCCAATCTGAAATCGAAAATCTCTCTACTCGCCTCGCACCAGGGCAGGCTGATCCACGCCGACGAGGAGCGGCTCGCCATAGGAGGAGAGCGTTATCAGCGAGAGCACATCCGGGATGGCATCGACGGAGATGAAGGAATGGAAGGCACCGTCGCGGCCGTAGGTGAAGAGTCCCGTGCGCCCTTCACGGCGCGAGATGAAGTAGATCCACTCGGCGCTCACCAGCGGCGGTGCCGGCAGTCCCGATTCGAAATTTGCCTCCCATCGTTTTTTGCCGGCGGGGTCCACCGATATCAGCGCGCCGCCGCTGGCACGCTCGCTCACCCCCGCGCAGGCCACGTAGAGATTTCCCGTGGCATCGCCGGAGATGCCGCGCGGCATCAGCAGCAGCGGAAGCTGCCAGGCAACGCCCCCATCGCGCCGGAATGCCACCAGCGAAGGGGTACGCAGATCGTCGCTGCCACGGCGTGCGGCTCCTACCACGATCAGCTCCCCCACCAGCACCGGGCCGTAGATGATCCTTCCTCCCGGAATGCTCTTGGTCCAGCGCGCGGCACCGGTCACAAGATCCACCACCGAGATGCTGTCGGCGCGGTCATAATCGTTCTGGGTGATACCGATGGCGGCTCCCAGCGCGGGATCGGCGGCGAAGGAGGTGCCGATCGAGCCGCCCCGTTGCGTGCTCCAGAGCTGGTTGCCGGACCGGTCGTAGCGGGCGAGCACCCCCTCGGAGTTCCCCAGCAGCACCCCATCCTTCAGCGCGAGCGGCGCGGCCGGGATCACGATCCGCTCCGGCGGAATCCCCGCAAAGGTCTCCTTGCGCCACATCTGCTTCCCCTCCCCGTCGAACGCCGAGAGTATGCCCCGTGTGGTGGTTGCATAGACGGTCCCGGCCGAATCGGCGGCCAGCCAGGGCATCGGATGCTCCCCCTGCGGGAAGCGGAACCGGTGCAGCACCGTATCGCGCAGGACGATGGCAAGCTCGGTGGCCGTATCGGAGCGGGAGAGGAGGGCCATGCGCCCGTACTGAAGTTCCAGCGGAGGGGCCAGAAACCCGCCGCCGAGCGAGGTGAAGGGCACCGGCACCAGATTCCCCACCGGTGCGGAGCTGACGCCGGAGAAATCGTTGCTCCGGCCGGCGCCCCCCAGCGCATTATAGGCGCCGAAGGCATCGTAGGCGGGGCCGCTGTTGCCGGAACATCCGGCGATGGCCGCCATCGCAAGGAGGAGAGCCGCATGGAACGTGGCATGGCGGCGCAAGCCGCCTGTCGCTGAAAACCGGTGCATCGGGAATGATATGAATGGATCGGGATTCGGGGCCGGAGCATCTCCCGGAGGGGTCCCCAGTGGGGATACCGGCGCAGCTAAGATAACGTGGAAACGCCGTGGAATCGTGCAGCCGCCGATGCTTGCATATCTGGCAAGTTCCGCGTAGGTTTGGCTACCGGTGTTCATGGGAAGACCGGGGAGCGGAAGATCGGCATCATAATCCCTCCCGATCGCCATACGGACAACGCCGCCCCGTTCATTGCACGGGGTTGCATTCGGAACCTGCACGGCATCACTTATCAGAGTACCCATGAGCCAGGATATCACAACCAAATCATCAACAGGGCTGGATGCCAATATCGCCGCCCTGCTCTGTTACGCCTTCGGATGGATCAGCGGGCTGGTGTTCTTCTTCATCGAGAAGGAGAGCCGGTTCGTACGCTTTCACGCCATGCAGTCCATCCTGGTCTCCGGGACGCTGAGCATTGCATCGGCATTTATCGGCTCAATACCGTTCATACGGTTTTTCGCGTTCTTCATCGGGTTGCTGCACTTCATCTTCTGGATCGTGATGATGTACAAGGCCTACAACTGGGAGACCTTCAAGCTGCCGATTGCAGGCGATATCGCCGAGCAGCAGGCCGCCAAGCTCTAGGGATATCCGCCGCGGAGCCGGGGCTGGATCGGAGCATCCTCCCCCGGCGTATCGCACCGCACCAGGGGCGTTCCCTTTCGCATGTGGAGGAACGGAACCGGCCCCTTACTGGAACATCCGGATGCCGCCCCCGCAGGCGCACCGATTCTCGATCTATCATCATGCAAGTTCTTACTCCTCGCCAGGGCTCGATCCTGAAGTTCATCGAGACCTTCTTCCATAAGCATCAGCAGCCCCCTACCGAGCGGGAGATCGCGGAGCATTTCCGCATCCATCAGAGTGCCGTCAGAAAGCACCTGAACGCCCTGGAGACCAAGGGGCGGCTGACGCTGCGCCGTGACGGCCGCAGCCGCGGCATCCGCCTGAACGGCTTGGCCCCCACCGTCTCGGTTCCCATCGTCGGCTCGGTGGTGGCGGGCATGCCCCTGATGGCGATAGAGAACATGGAAGGGGCGATGATGCTGGATATGAATTTCGCCGGCTCCGAGGAGGTGTTCCTCCTGCGGGTACGGGGAGATTCGATGATCGAGGCGGGGATCATGGAGGACGATATGATCCTGGTGCGGCGTACCGAATCGGTGCGCAACGGCGAGATCGTGGTGGCCCGGCTGGGGGATGAAACCACGGTAAAGCGGTTCTACAACATCGCCGGGCGCATCGTCCTGGAGCCGGCCAACAAGAACTACCGCGCCATCCCGATCGATGAAAAGGACACGTTCTATCTGGAAGGGCGCGTGGTGGCGCTGATCCGGAACATGGACAACTTCTTCCTTATCAACCGAAAGAACTGAGCCGGGGAGATCGGCCCCGCTCGCAACGTCCGGAACCAGCGCCGGGACGTGCCGCCCCGCACGTCCCGGAAGCCATCGCACCATCACTCCCCCCCCCGAATTTTCCCCCGTTATCATGTCCGGCAGCAGCGGACGAATCGCCGCCGCCTCATTCCGTCCGGCTTCCCCTATAGCGGCGGATGGAAGAAATCAAGCCGATTCCGGATCAATTGTTGTTGATGTACGCTGTGGCTTATATTCCGCCCCCGCTTATAAAAGGCCCCCCATCCGGCCCTTGAAGGAGGGTTCCGGCCGTGAACGTGTTCCGTTCAGCACCGGAATCCCCGGTATCACAGAGGAGGGAGACCCCTCTCCGCGCGACTGTCAGATTCTCCCTCCTCGTCATCGCAGGTATTCCCGGCGTGGTTGGTTGCATGCCGGAAATACGATTCGGCCGCATTCGGAATGAATGCGCACATGGTGGCATTTCCGCTCCGGAGGTGCGAACGTGCTGCCGATCTCTTAATCATCCCAAAAGGTAGTATCCATGCAAGAAGCTCCATGTTCACCCCATTTGCCCGTATCGAGAAACGGGCGAATACGCAGATTCCTGCTGGCAACGATGGTTGCCGCCACCTGCTTCGGCAGCGATGCCCTGGCCCAGCTGAACGGCTCCTACAGCATCGGCGGCGCCGACGCCAGCTATGACAACATCGAGGAGGCCATCGCCGCCCTCTCCGCCGGCATCAGCGGTCCGGTGACGTTCACCATCAACAGCGGCACCTACACCCCCCCGGCGGAAGGATACGTGCTCGGCCCCGTCACGGGCGCAACCCGCAACAGGCGCGTCACCTTCAAGCCGGCGGACGGCGCGGTAGTGACGATAGCCGCGGATATGACGACGCCCGTATTCACCTTCAACGGCGGCGATTTCTATGTGCTCGACGGCTCCAACGACGGCACCGAAAACTCGCGCGCGTGGAAGATCATCAACACCGGCAACGGTCCGGTGCTCCGGTTCCTGGGCGATGCGGTCCGCAACACGGTCCAGAACATGTATCTGGTGGGAGCCAGCAACGGCGCCCAGACCGGCATCGTCCATCTGGCGGCCAATGCGGCCGACGAGGGGAACTCCTACAACGTGATAGCACGGAACACGATCGGCGATTCCACCGGCCAGACCCGTGCCCGCATCGCCATCTACGCCCGCGGCCACGCCACCAACCGGAATGTGGCTAACGAGATCACCGGCAACGACATCATCAATTTCGGCCGGGGGAACAACACCAGCTACGGCATCCTGATGGCGGCCAACAACCGCCAGGTGAAGATCCGGGGGAACAATCTCCGCCAGACCGAGCTGACCGCCGCTACCAACAACATCGATATCATCAACGGCATCTATTTCGAGTACGACAACAACCGTAACGATACGATAGCCTATAACCGGATCTGGAGCCTGAACCCGCGCAACCGGCAGGCGGAGATCCACGGCATCCATGTGGCGGCGCTCGGAACCTCGCCGATGGCGATCCATCACAACATGATCTCCATCGAGGCCAACGAGGGATATCTGTTCGGCATGTTCCTCTCCACCGACGAGAACGCCAGCTACTACGTTGACCACAACACGGTCTCCATCAGCGGCGCGGCCGATCTGTTCTCGGCATCCTACAACATCTACGTGCCGATGTCCGGGATCACCGTGCGGAACAACATCCTGAGCAACACCCGCAGCGCATCGGCGTTCGCCTCGAACGTCCTGCTGGGACGCGATATGTTCACCGCCCCGTTCACCAGCAACTACAACCTCTTCTACAACGGCGATGCGCCCAGCACCGGCGTGGGCAACTACGACGGCGCCTTCCATGAGACGCTGGAGGAGTGGCAGGAGGGGAGCGGCCAGGATATGAACAGCATCTACAGCCGCCTGGCGTTCCGCAACGCGGTTGACGGCGACCTTCATATCGATCCGGCAGAGATCTTCGAAGGGGAGGCCTCCGGCACCCCGCTCGATTACACCGCCGATATCGACGGCGATCCGTACGATCCGGTGCAGCCGGATATCGGTGCCGACGAGGGGAATTTCAACGGCGGCAGGCTGCTTGTGACCACTCCGAACGGCGGCGAGCAGTTCCCGATCCCCTATGAGATCCCGGTGCAGTTCATCGCCCGGCGCGCCATGGAGGTTTCCGTGCAGCTCTCCACCGACAACGGCGATAGCTGGACCAGCGCCGGCACCTTCACCGCCGTAGAGGGTGAGAACACCTTCACGCTGCACACGCCGGACGCCGCTACCAGCCAGGCGCTGGTGCGCGTGGTGAGGGTCGCCAACGAGATGGAGGGCGATCTCTCCGATGCCTCGTTCCAGATCGTCCGCCCTGAATTCACGATCCTCTCCCCGAACGGCGGGGAATCGGTGCTGCCGGGAGGAACCCTGGAGATAGGCTGGAACTCCAGAATGCTGCCGGCCGGATTCCCGGTGCAGCTGGAATACTCCACCGACGGAGGCGATAGCTGGATAGCCGTGGAGGATGATCTGGTCTCGGCGAACGAACCGGGCTCCAACTCCTTCTCCTGGATCGTGCCGAACACGCCGAGCGATGAGGCGATGGTGCGGGTGCGGATGACCGGCTACGACTACCAGGACGTCTCCGATGCCCCCTTCACCATCGAGGTGCCGCCGCAGGTTGCACTCCTCTCCCCCAACAGCGGCAAGCTGTATGCGGGCACCGTCGATACGGTGCGCTGGAGCTCGGTGAAGACCCAGTATGTGCGCGTGGAATACTCCATCAACGGCGGCGCCACCTGGGAGAATATCGTCCCCTCGGGAATCGACCTGCCGGCATTTATCGGCAAGTACCCGTGGAAGATCCCGAACCGGCCCTCCTCCAACGTGCTGGTGCGCCTGCTGAGCATGGAGCGTTCCGATCTGATCGACACCTCCGACGCGACGCTGGCGATCGTCCGCCCGGAACTCCAGGTGCTCTCCCCGAACGGCGGCGAGCGCTATGAGATGAACCAGAACATCAGCGTGAGCTGGAACGCATCGGAGACCGGCAACCTCCGGCTCCAGTTCTCCGCCGACAACGGGTTCTCCTGGACCACGCTCCGGCAGAACATCGATCCGGCGCTCGGAAGCATCTCCCTGACGCTCCCCGGAGCCCCCACCAGACTGGGGCGCATCCGCCTGAGCGACGAGGTTCGTTCCATCACCTCCGACGTCTCCGACGCCCCCTTCGAGATCATGCCGGCCAGGTCGGTAGTGGTCTACGCTCCGGGCGCCGGCGAGCGCTTCGCAACCGGCTCCACCACGGTGATAAGCTGGGAGGCCCCCAGGCTGGACCGGGTGATGATCCAGTACAGCAGCAACAACGGCGCGAGCTGGAGCACCGTGGTCCCCTCCATGCTCTCCTCGCAGGGAAGCTATGTATGGACCGTGCCGAACCAGACCACCGGCCAGGGAAAGATCAGGATCAGCGAAGTGGGCGGCACCATCGTTGGCGAGAGCGGGGTCTTCTCGGTGGTTGAACCCACCGGGCCGGAGCTTCGCGTGCTTGCACCGAACGGCGGAGAGAACTATACCGAGGGGGATGACGTCCGGATTCGCTGGTACTCCACCGGAGTGCCGGCCGTGACCCTTTCCTACTCGAACAACGACGGCGCCAGCTGGAACGTGATCCAGGCGAACGTGTCGGCGGCTGCCGGCTACTACGACTGGAGCGCCCCTTCGGCTCCCGGCACCGGCTATCTGGTGCGCGTGGCTTCGGTGACCGGCCCCCAGGCCGATCAGTCGGATGGCCCCTTCAGCGTGAACCGGCAGCTCGTCCCCTCCATCACGATCGTGACCCCGGCCGGTGCCGAGGATATGATCGTGGGAAGCACCAGGCAGCTGGAATGGAATACGATCGATGTGACCGGCACGATGAAGGTGGAGTACTCGGTCGATGGCGGCACCGCCTGGACCGAGATCACCCAGACCGAGGCCGAGGGTGATGATTCCTATACGTACGACTGGACCGTGCCGAACACGCCGGCCGAGAACGCGCTGCTGCGTGTTATCAGCCTGACGGCCGGAGATACCTCGGCATCGTTCAAGATCTCCCCGGCACCCGTCACGCCGATCCAGGTGCTGACTCCGAACGGCGGAGAGATCTGGACCAGCGGCGACCAGCGGAACATCACCTGGGACGGCCCGGACGATGTCACCTCGGTAGCCATCGGCTACTCTATCGACGGCGGCACCAGCTGGACGCAGATCGCAACGGGCGTTCCCTCCGGCGCCGGCGCGGCGATGTCGTACCAGTGGACGGTTCCGACGCTCCAGCAGGAAACCACCACGGCCCTGGTGGCGGTCCTGAACAGCAGCGATCCCACCAAGATGGATATCTCCGATGCGGTCTTCACGATCCGCAACAGCGTGGCCGGAATCGCCGGCGGCTCGGCCGCGGAGAACGGCCTGCGCCTGCTGGGGAACTATCCGAATCCCTTCTCCGGAGTGACGGAGATCCGCTGGGAGCAGCCGCGTTCCGGCGCGGCCGAGCTGCGCATCTATCGCGCCGACGGCGCCACCGTCAGGACGCTGGATCTGGGAGGGCATGACGCAGGACGTCATACCGCAACCGTCCCTGCCGACGGCCTGGCATCGGGCTCCTATCTCTATGAGCTCCGCATCGGCGGGGCGGCGGTTCGCGGCACCATGATCGTGACCCGCTAGAGTCTCGTAGATTCATCGCACGGATGCTCCCCTCCGGCCCCCCCGGCCGGAGGGGAGATCATCCTCTCAAGACACCCCACAGGCATCCGATTCATACCGGTACAGGATGGAACCGCAGGTTCCGTTTTTGAATGCAGCAGTGCAGTTGTGGTCCCGTTCGGGCCCGCCATTGCCCTCCGGCGTCCCTCCGGAGAGCTATGGCGGTGTCGCACATACGGATAAAGAACCGCCGATTCCGGGGCAGGGAGAGACGTTTCTCCCCTTGCAGGAGCCCCTCCGGAAGAGCAGGGCCGGTTTGAGGTACGAAATTTGATACGTCTGGATACTCTACTGCCCCGCAACCCTTATCATCGATCGCATCCCTCGGCGATATATGGAAACCGACATCATTCACGACACGGAGACGATGACGTGATGGAGCGATAGAATGCCCGCGGGCGTTCCGGTCCATCCTGTTGACACCCCCGCATCTCCTTATCCAACCACTCTATTACGGGAGGTGTCCCATGTGGAACACCAGACTATGCCGCACTGGCACCTGCGGCAGCTCGTTGTTGCATCCGTTCATCACGGCGGTAGTGGCTCTTATCGCCTCGCATGCAGCAGCTTACGGACAATTGAACGGCACCTATACGGTGGGAACCGGCGGTTCCTATCCCACCATCGAGGCCGCCATAGCAGCATTGAATGCCAAGGGGGTAAGCGGCCCCACCACGTTTCTGCTCAACGAGGGGATCTATACGCCACCATCCGCCGGCTACAAGCTCTCGGAAGTGCCATCGATGAACGCAACCAACACCGTCACCTTCCGCCCGGGCGCGCGCGGAACCGTGAAGATGGAGGCCAGCAGCACCACCGCCATCTTCGATATCGACGGCGGCGATTATTACATCCTGGACGGCTGCAACACCCCCGGCGGGCGATCCCGCGACTGGGTGATAACCAACACATCCACGGCCGGGCGCGTGGTGCGGTTCATCAACGGGGCCACCTGGAACACGGTCAGGAACATGCAGCTGATGGGGAGCCACAACAGCACCACCACCGGCGGCATCGTCCTGTTCAGCACCTCCTCCAAGGGGGGCAACTCCAACAACCGGGTGGCCGACAACACGCTCGGCGACCCGGCCGGGATAGTCCGCTCCGAGGTGGGAATAGCCGCCAGCGGCAGCTCCGGCGCCAACATGAACGACAGGAACATCATCGAGAACAACTACATCATCAATTTCGGGCAGGGCTCGGGGACCGGCTACGGGATGTACATCTCCAGCTACAACAAGAACTGGAGGGTGACCGGCAACAGCATCACTCTTACGGAGGTGGAGGGGATCACCGGCACCAAGTACGGCCTGTATCTGGCGAACTCCTACAACGAGAACGATACGTTCGCCTATAACAGGATCTGGGGCCTGGGGACCAGTTCGGCCACAACCGCCCAGTACGGCATCCGGATCACCTCGCAATCCACCTTCCCGCTGGTGTTCCATCACAATATGATATCGCTGATAGCCCCCTCCGGGACGCTGTACGGCATCTATCCCTCGTCGGGCGATCCGATCCATATCGAACACAACTCGGTCTTCATCGGCGGCGACAACCCCGGCGCATCCAGCACATCGGGCATCCTGTACAACACTACCGCCAACAGCGAGTTCAGGATCTACAACAACGTGCTGGTGAATATGCGCACCTCCACCGGCACCAACACCAACCGGATCTTCTACAACACCGGCAACACCCCGGTCATCGAAAGCAACAACAACCTGCTCTACGTCAGCGGCAGAAGCACCACCGTGGGGATGAACGACGGCCCCTACTACGCCGATCTTGCGGCGTGGCAGGAGGGAACCGGCCTGGATCGCGGCAGCATCTTCGCCAATGCCCTCTTCGTGAACCCGTCGAAGGGTAACCTGCACATCGACCCGGCGGCGGTCTATGCCGGAGAGGGGATGGCGCGGCGCCTCGGCTATACGGTCGATATCGACGGCGACCCGATGGAGCCCTTCACGGCCGATATCGGGGCCGACGAGGGGAACTTCAACGGCGACGGGCTCAGGATGATAGCCCCGAACGGGGGGGAGATGTACTCGGTGGATTATTTCATGGATGTCCGCTTCTCGGCCAGCCGGTTTATGAAGGTGGACCTGGAAATCTCGGCCGATGGCGGCGCCACCTGGTCGCCGGCCGGAACGCTGGATGCCAAACGGGGGGAGAACCGCGTCACCATCACCACCCCCGAGATCCCCACCACCAGCGCGCTGGTGCGCGTGGTGAGCGCCAGAAACAGCAATGAACGCTCCGTCTCCGGAGGGACGTTCAGTCTGGTGATGCCGCTCTTCACGGTGGCATCGCTCAACAACAACGAGCATCTGGTGCCGGCCGACACGGCGGTGATAGAGTGGACATCGGAGTTCCTCCTCCCCGATATGCGCCTGGCGCTGGAGTTCTCCTCCGACGGCGGATCGGTCTGGACTCCTATCGATACCAGCCTCGCCAGCGAAAACCTCCCCGCCCGGAATTCCTACCGGTGGAAGGTGCCGGACATCACCACATCGCGCGGAGCGGTGCGGATACGGCTGGCGGGAGGGCGCATCAACGACCGCAGCAACGGCCTCTTCACCATCCTGCCGAAACCGGAGGTATCGATCCTTCAGCCGGAAGGAGGGGAGCGCCTGCGTGCCGGTGATATCCATACGATACGATGGGCCAGCACCACCACCGATTATGTGCGGCTGGCATTCTCCTCCGACGGCGGCGCCACCTGGACGAACATGATGCAGAACGGCGAGGATATCCCGGCCTACTTCGGCAGGTACCTCTGGAAGATCCCCGACATTTCTTCCAGGAACATGCTGGTAAGCGTCACCAACGCGGAACGGCCGTGGTTCGGGGATACCCTTGCCGCGCCGTTTACCATCGTCGTTCCCGAACTCAGGATGCTCTCCCCGAACGGCGGCGGGCGCTATGAGATGGGAGAGAACATCACCGTGGCCTGGAGCGCATCGGAGACCGGAAACATCGGGCTTCAGTTCTCCGCCGATAACGGCCGCTCCTGGAGCACGCTCCGTCAGAACATCGATCCGGCGCTCGGAAGCATATCCATTCCCCTCCCCCATACGCCCACGAAGCTGGGGCGCATCCGATTGAGCGATGAATCCCGGCCCGCGCTCGCCGATACGTCGGATGCTCCGCTGGAGATCCTGCCGGCCAGGTCGCTGGTGGTGTATGCTCCTGCAGCGGGGGAACGCTTTACGATGGGATCGAGCACGGCTATCAGCTGGGAGGCACCGAGGGCGGAGCGGGTGATGATCCAGTACAGCAGCAACAACGGCGCGAACTGGACGGCGGTAGTCCCATCAGTGGCGGCCGCGCAGGGAAGCCATGTGTGGGCCATCCCGAACCAGACCACCACGGAGGGGAAGATCAGGATAAGCGAAGTGGGAGGCACCGCCGTTGCCGAGAGCGGGGTCTTCTCGATCGTCGCACAGGCATCGCCATCGGTGCGCCTGATCGGGCCGAACGGTGGTGAAGTCTACACGATCGGAGAGAGCATCCCGGTACGCTGGACCGCCTCCGGCATGGCCGGCGGGTCGGTCTCGCTGCATCTCTCCAGCGATGCCGGCGCCACCTGGACGCCTATCGGGGAGAACATCCCCGCATCCGGTGGCTCCTACGCCTGGACCGTGGCGGGCATCCCCGGAGAAGACTATCAGATGAAGGTGGAGGGAGCGGGAGGTATCGCCGATATCTCCGATACGTTCTTCACCCTGCGCCGGAAGCCGGCGGCCCGGATCAGGGTGGTCTATCCGAACGGCGGCGAGCGGTTGCAGACCGATAGCATCGTGGCACTTCGCTGGCGGGCGGAGGATGTCGCGGGCGATGTGGAGCTCTCCTACTCGCTCAACGGGGGGAATACCTGGACCTCGCTGGGAACCGTCCCCGCCGATACAGGACGGTTCTCCTGGCGTGTGGCGCATCAGATTACCGACAACAGCCTTTTCCGGGTGATCGCCGCCGACGGGACAGCCGGAGATACCTCCGACAGCCCATGGGCGATCTACCAGGTAGGCCCCGATCCGATAGTTATCAGCAGCCCGAACGGCGGGGAACGGTGGGGGATGGGATCGGCACAGGATATCACCTGGCTTGCTCCGCTGGATGTGCCCACCGTGGATATCCATTACTCCGCCGATGGCGGCGGCTCCTGGCAGACCGTTGTGCTGGGACTCTTCACGGACCAAGGATCACGAAGCTATCGCTGGACCCTCCCGAATCTACCGGCCGGCACCACCACGGCGCTGGTCAGGGTCCGGAGCAGCTACGATTCCAGCCGCTACGATATCACGGACGCCCCCTTCTCCATGGAGATGGCCGCCGGCAGAGAGGATATCACCGCACGCGAGAACGGTATCGCCCTGCCCGGTGCGTTCCCCAACCCCTCGGCCGGCCGCACGGAGATACGGTGGATGCAGCAGAGCGGTTCCGTGGCCGAACTGCATATGTACGATGAGAACGGCAAACAGGTGCTGGCCGCTCCTCTCGGATTCCGGGAGAAGGGGGAGGCACGCTACCCCCTGGACGCCGGAGCGCTCCGCAGCGGCACCTATCTCTATGAGATACGGACCGGAGCCGGAATCGTGCGGGGGACGCTGGTGATACTCCGCTGATCCCGCCCCGGCTCCCCGGAAATCGATGGATGCAGCCACTGCCCTTTCGCGAACGTTCGCGAAAGGGCAGTGGCGTTACGAGACATATCGAAGGATAGCGTTCGGTATGGACTCCCGGAATATGTGAACGGAGATGGATGAAGAATGCTGCGGGCGGATAAAACGGGGATAATGAGCCGATAAATATCGAGTGATTTTTCACGCGTTTTTATATTCGCAGGGAAAGTTACGCAGCATCGAAAAATATTGGCAAAAAAAAGAATATCCCCCTCACTCCGTGTTGCGTGACATTGCGTGAATATTTCCCGGCCATCTCTCAGAAGGCATTCCGGGCCGCTCTACCATCACGCATCTGAGCCACGATCGGCCCGCTACCGGCAAGCAATCATTGCCCGCCCGGCGGGTTTAGGCTCATCTCATCCGGATATCGTTAGCGATCTAAAAAAAATCCATCCGCAACCGTAACTCTTTCCATGATAGCGTGTTCTGTATGCGAATCCGGCTCTACAGACCGGCTTGGAACAGCATAGCAGGGGAAGAAGAAGAGCCCATCTTTTCAGCCTCCCCCGTATCCTCAATCACCCTGGAGGAACCATGAAACGGCGTTCAATCGATTCGCTGTATCTCCCACGCATGTCCTCTGCCAGCGGCGCCCCACGCCGTGGCAGAGGCCCTTTCTCCCGCCCCGGCCACACAGGAATATCGTCACCATACCGGTATTACCGGACGAGGGACAGGGCGATATATCCGATCATTTTTACCGGCAGATAATCAGAGAAAATCAGCACGGATACTACTCTCCGGGGAGACGAATATTTTCCCCCCAGGGTGAGGTATGCCCCTGAGCATAGGGGGGCAGAGCGTTACAGGCTGCCGGCGCCCTGCACGTATTACGCAGAAAATACGAGTCATTATTTCCGGATCTCCTCCGGACTACACCGAGGATGGCAGGAGGTGAGAGGATCATCCCCTGCCGCCAGAAAAAAGACACCTGATGAACCCTTTTCCTTTGTACTTCATATTCAAGGAGTCGCATGCACACGGTTGAACGCTGCCGTTCCGCTTCCCGAACCAGGGGCGGCACTATAAGCAGATATGCCATGATGATGGGCCTCTTCGCTGTTGCGCTCTGCCCCGATGCGTTTGCGCAGCAGTTGAAGGGAACCTACACGGTGGGAACCGGCAAGACCTATCCCACCATAGAAGCGGCCATCGCGGCCGTAACGGCCAACGGCGTTTCCGGCCCCGTTGTCTTCGAGATAGCCGGTGGCAGCTACACCATGCCGGCCGCAGGCTATACGCTCTCGCAGGTTGCCAGCATGAGCGCGGCCAATACGGTGACGTTCCGCCCGGCCTCCGGTGCAACCGTCACCATCGATGCCACGCACGCCACAGCGGTCTTCGATATCAATGGCGGCGATTACTACCGGCTAGACGGATCGGAGGCTGAGGGGGGGACGGGACGCAACTGGAAGATCATCAACCGCTCCACGAGCGGGCGGG
The DNA here is from genome assembly GCA_048594725.1 of Candidatus Kapaibacteriota bacterium. Classification (GTDB taxonomy): domain Bacteria; phylum Bacteroidota; class Ignavibacteria; order OLB7; family OLB7; genus JAFDZV01. Next base: position 9,529 of record JBMDXA010000186.1, on the reverse strand, counting down.
CCATCCGATTCATCAACGGGGCCACCAACAACGTCGTCAGGAACATGACCCTGATCGGCAATGCCCCTTCCAATACGGCCGGCGTCGTCGCATTTACCACCTCCAGCACCGGAGGGAACAACAACAATATCGTAGCGGCCAACACCATTGGCGACGCCACGGCGGCTCTTCGCTCAGGAGCCGCCGTGTACGCCAGCGGTAGCAGCACTGCCAGCGATATCAACACCGGCAACGCGGTGGAAGGGAACGATATCGTCAACTTCGGCAGCGGCGCCAACGATGCTCACGGCATCAGCATCCTGGCCGGCAACCGCCAGATGCGGATCGCCGGCAACCAGATCCATATCGACAACAACGCCGACATGACGGCGAACGTGGAGGGGATCAGATACAACAACACGACGGACAACCAGAACGATACCATCGCGGGGAACCGCATCTGGAATCTGGCGGTCCCCAACCGCTTTGCCACGATCCGGGGCATCTATCTGCGCGCCAGCGCATCCTCCCCGGTGACCGTGCACGGCAACATGATCTCCGTGGTTGCCGACGAAGGGACCATCAGCGGCCTGTACATCGATCCCTCCAGCACATCGGCGATCACCAACGTCTACTACAACTCCATTTACGTGGGGGGCGCAAGCGCGATAGCACCCACGACATCGCACGGCATCTATATCGCAAGCGCGGCGGTGCTGCGGAACAACGTGGTGGTGAACAACCGGCTCTCCAGCGGCGCCGGCACCAACCGCCTCCTGCATCGCGAGACCACCTCCGGCACGCTCACCAGCAACACCAATCTTCTCTACGCATCGGCACCCGGCACCGCGGTCGGCTTCACCGGATCGGTACGGGCCACGCTCGCCGACTGGCGCAGCGGATCGGGGCAGGATGCGGGAAGCATCACGGGGGCGCCGGGATTCATCAATCCGGCGGCCGGCGATCTCCACATCCAGAACAGCACCGCAACGCCCGTGGAGGGACGCGGCAGCGCCATAGCCGGATTTACGAGCGACTTCGATCTCCAGACCCGCAACGCCACAACGCCCGATCTGGGCGCCGATGAAGGGAACTTCCAGGCAGCCGTGGCGGGGGATATGGCGGCCAGCCATGTGGTGAGCCCCGCCGGGGGAACGGTGATCGCGGCGGGAGCGCTCTTCACGCCGTCCGGCGTCTTCACCAACAACGGCACAACCGATCTGGCGAACGTGCCGGTTCGCCTGCGGATCAGGGATGCGGTATCGAACACCATCCAGTACGACAACACGCAGACGATAGCATCGATCGCCGCCGGCGATATGACTGCCGTGACCTTTGCGCCGCTCGGGGCATCGCTGCCGGCGGGAACCTACACGGTGGAGCTGATCTCCGAGCTCCCCAGCGATCCGCAGAACGGCAACGACATGGCCGCCTCCACGATCATCGTGCGCGGCCCGATGTCCGGCAGCTACACCATCAACCCCGCCGGGAGCGGCACGCGCAACTTCACATCGATCCCGGCCGCGCTCTTCGAGCTGAAGCTGCTGGGCGTTGGCGGTCCGGTCACCTTCGAGCTGGCCGGGGGTAGCCATACATCCCTGAACGTCACCTTCCCGCTGGTCTTCACGCAGGTGGCGGGAATGAGCGCGGCCAACACCGTCACGTTCCGTCCGGCAACCGGGGCAACGGTGACGATGGATGCGAACAACAGCACGGCGATCATCGATATCGATGGCGGCGATTACTACATCTTCAACGGCTCGAACGCGCCGAACGGAACGGGGCGCAACTGGCAGGTGATAAACCGCTCCGGGCGCGCCATCCGATTCATCAACGGGGCCACCAACAACGTGGTCCGGAACATGTACCTGCTGAGCGAGAACAGCTCCACGGCCACCGGCATCGTGGCCTTTACCACGGCGGCATCGGCCGGCAACTCGGACAACCTGCTGGCGGCCAATACGATCGGCGACTCCACGGGAACGGTCCGCTCGGCGGTGGGAGTGTATGCCAGCGGCACGGCCACGGCCAAGAATACCGGCAACCGGATCGAGGGGAACGACATCATCAACTTCGGCAACGGCGGCACCGATGCCACCGGCGTGCAGATCCTCTCCGGCAACCAGATGACACGCATCACCGGCAACCGCATCAACATCGCGGCCAAGGGAACGTTCAGCGGCAATGCCGACGGCATCCGGTTCAGCAACTCGGCCGACAACCTGCTCGATACCATCGCCTTCAACATCATCCGGGATCTCTCCAGCACCTCCACATCCACCGCGCGCGAGTACAACGGGGTGAACGTGGCCGCGCTGGGCACGGTCTCGGCGCTGGCGATCCACAACAACATGATCGCCCTGTCGGCAGGGACCGGCACGGTCAACGGCATCAAGCTGAACGCCTCGTCTCCGGCGCTCACCGGCGTGGTGCACAACAGCATCAGCATCAGCGGTACGACCACGGCCGCATCCAGCTCGGCGGCGGTATTCAAATCATCCGATGCCGCGGCGGTGATGCGCAACAACATCCTCTCCAACACCCGCACCTCCACCGGCACCTCCTACAACACGCTGGTGCGCACGCTGGGGACCAACGGCCCGCTCACCGCGGACAACAACCTGTTCTACAACAGCGGCGCCACCACCTCCATCGGCGCGAGCGGTTCCAGCACCATCACCGAGCAGAAGACGATGGCGGACTGGCGAACGGCATCCGGCCAGGATGGGGCCAGCCTGCTGAGCCCTGGCGCGGTGCCGTTCACCGACGAATCCACCGGCAACCTTCGCATCGATCCGAAACGGATCTTCAGCGGCGAATCGCTCGGTGCTCCCACCGACATCACCGTGGACTTCGACCTGGCGAACCGTAGCGCGACCGCACCGGACGCCGGTGCCGACGAGGGTGATTTCAACGGCGGCGGCATCCAGGTGCTGGCTCCGAACGGCGGCGAGAACATCCCGGTGAACTATACGATGAACGTGAACTTCACCTCGGGGCGCCCGCTCGCCGCGCGGGTGCAGATCTCGGTAGATGGCGGCACCACCTGGAGCGATGCCTCGTCGCTGACAACGGTGCAGGGAGCCAACAGCGTCACGGTCAGCACTCCGGGCACCACCACCGCCCAGGCGCTGGTGCGTGTCATCAGCACGCTGAACGCGTTCGAGGCCGATACCTCGAATGCGGTCTTCTCCCTGGTGAACCCCGTGGTGACGCTGCTCGCGCCGAACGGCGGCGAGAGTTTCGTCCCCACCGATACGGCGAAGCTCCGCTGGAGCTCGCAGTTCGTGGACCCCGGCATGCGCCTTACCCTGGAGTTCTCCTCCAACGGCGGCGCCAGCTGGGCGAGCATCGCGGACGATGTAACGACAACGAACATACCGGGGAATAACGGCATCGACTGGATCATACCGGATGCCCCCACGGCGGACGGCCTGGTGCGCGTGCGGGTGAAAGGGCGGACCGATGCCGACACATCCAACGCAACGTTCAGGATCGTGCCGAAGCCGGCCGTTACCCTTCTCTCTCCGAACGGCGGAGAAACGATAGCCGCCGGCGAAACCAGCACGGTACGCTGGAACGCGGTCACCACCGACTACGTACGGCTGGAGTACTCCACCGACAGCGGCGCCACCTGGGCGACGATCGTTCCGGGATCGGCGGATGTGCCGGCCTATATGGGCTCCTACCCGTGGAATGTGCCGGGAGTCTCCAGTACCCGCGCGCTGGTGCGCGTTGTAAACGCCGAGCGCCCCCGCTTCAGCGATGCCTCCGATGCGGTCTTCACCATCCTCAATCCGGCGGTAGAGGTTATCTCGCCGAACGGCGGCGAGAAGTACGAGCTGAATGATCCGGTAACCGTTACCTGGAACGCGCAGGGAACGGGGAAGCTCCGTCTCGATTATTCCACCGATAACGGCAGAACCTGGATGCCCGCCCTCTCGGACATCGACGCCGGCAGCGGCTCGGTGCAGTTCACCCCGGCTGCCGTGCCCACCCCGCGTGCGCTGGTACGCCTGGTGGATGTGAACCGCAATGCAGTGCAGGATCAGTCGGACGCGGCGTTCGAGATCATGCCGGCCAGGGCGATCACGGTGTATGCACCGATGTCCGGCGACCGGTTCATCCGCAACTCCACGACGGTGATAAACTGGAACGCCCCGCGCGTGGCGGATGTCCGGATAGAGTACAGCGCCAACAACGGCGGCACCTGGGCAACCATCGTCACCAGCGTGGCGGCATCGCAGGGGAGCAGCGTCTGGACCGTACCGAACCAGCTCACCAACGATGCGAAGATCCGGATCGTGGAGATCAACGGAACGATTGTGGCCGAGAGCGGCGTCTTCGCGGTCGTGGATCAGGCCCCCCCCACGCTGCGCGTGGTAAGGCCGAACGGCGGCGAGAACTACACCGCCGGTGATGTGGCGGAAGTCTTCTGGACCGCATCCAGCCTCAGCAACGTCTCGGTCTCCTATTCGTCCGACGGCGGCACCACCTGGAGCACGATCGTTGCGAACGTGCCGGCCACGAGCGGCAGGGTCAACTGGACCATCACCAGCCAGCCGGGAAGCAACTACCGCATCAAGGTGGAGGGGAACGGCGGCGTGGCCGATATCTCCGATGCCAGCTTCACGGTCAGCCCGAAAGTGGTCCCCGCCCTGACGGTTCTCTATCCGAACGGCGGCGAGAACTTCATGGCGGATTCGGCGGTGGAAGTACGCTGGGATGCGGAGAACATCAGCGGTGATGTGAAGATCGAATATTCGATCGATGGCGGCAGCGCCTGGAAGCATCTGGCGACGGTACCGGCGCTGAACGAGAGATTCGCCTGGGTGATCCCGAACGACACCACGCGCCAGGCTCTGCTCCGCATCTCCTCGGCGGGCGGCACCGCCAGCGACGTATCGGATGCTCGCTGGCGTATCTCCGCCAGACCGTCCGAACCGGTGCTCCCGGTGCGGGTGCTGGCACCGAACGGCGGCCAGATCCTGAAGTTCGGCCAGCAGTATACGATCACCTGGGACGCGCCCGATGCGGTGGCGGCGGTCAATCTCTACTACTCGGCCGATAGCGGCACGAGCTGGAATCTGATCCAGGCCAACGTCGCATCCGTGGCGGGGAACCGCCAGTACGTCTGGACCGTGCCGACGCTCGGCACCAGAACCGGCAAGGCTCTGGTGCGCGTCTGGAACGTGGCCGATACCAGCAACAGGGATCTCTCCGATGCCCCGTTCGCTATCGAGCCGGTACAGACCACCGGTGTTGACGAGGCAGCCACCGGGGCCGCCGGGCTCCGTCTGGCCGGCAATTATCCGAACCCGTTCGTCGGCGCAACCGAGATCCGCTGGGAGCAGGCTCGTGCCGGCGCGGTGGAACTGGCGCTCTACGGCGCCGACGGGCGCATCGTACACCGGCGGATGCTGGGGGATTACGCCGGCGGCGAGCAGCGCCATCTGTTCTCCGGCGGGGATCTTGCCAGCGGCATGTATGTCTATGAGCTGCGTATCGGCACCGAGGCCGTGCGCGGTACGATGATGGTGATCCGCTAGACGGCTTCTCCTTTGGGATGGGAGAAGGAGGCCCCTCCGGTGCAAGCCGGCGGGGCCTCATCCGTTCAAGCATAGGTACCGGTTGGCAGTTACCAGCAGGGGTAGCTCATGAGGGGCTGAGGAAGAGACCGCACGTCCGGGAAGTAGCAACGCGAGGTATCTATCGGCCACTATCTACCAACTCCATCGTATCTTTCATCTATCATCAAGGGAGGAGATCTCAGCATGTGCGGACGTTACACGCTCGCGAGCGATATCGCGGAATTTCTCGATCTGTTCGATCTCGATGTGCCGGAGGAGCTGGCCCATCCGCGCCGGTACAACATCGCCCCCAGCCAGCCGGTGCTGGGTGTGGTGGCCGATCCCACCCCGCGCGTGGAGATCATGGAGTGGGGATTCGTTCCATCCTGGGCGCGCCCGGAATCGAACATGCGCTCGGTAATCAATGCGCGCGTGGAATCGCTGGCCGAGGAGAAGCCGTATTTCAAGGGGGCGTTCAAAAGCGCCCGCTGCATCATCCTGGCCGACGGCTTTTACGAGTGGAAGGCGCAGAAGGGGGAGAAGGGGAAACGCCCCCACCGGATCGGGCTGAAGGATGGGGGAATCTTTGCCATGGCCGGACTCTGGAGCATGCCGCATACGCCGGATGGATCGGAGCGGGTGACCAGCGCCATCATCACGGTCCCTGCCAACAGCTTCATGAAGGATATCCACGACCGGATGCCGGCCATCCTCCGTGTCCCCGATCTGACGGTATGGCTGGACCCGAAAGCCCGCTCCACGGAGCTGTTCCACGCCCTGGAGCCGTACCCGGCCGACCAGATGAGCGCCTACGAGGTTGGACTAGGAGTGAACAATCCGCGGCAGGATTCCCCCGACTGCGTGCGCTCCATCGAAGACGAGGAATAAGGGGTATCCTCCCCGCCGGTGCGGCAGTGCCCCTGCCGGCCATCCATGACCTGCATCCATGACCTGATCCATCAGCCAGAGTCCATGTCCGAACGAGCCAAGGGAATCCTCTATGTGGCCGCCGCCTCCATTCTCTGGAGCTTCGGCGGCCTGCTCATCAAGCTGATCGATCTGCATCCGATGGCAACCGCCGGCGGGCGGAGCCTGATAGCGGCGCTCACCATCTGGGCGCTGGCACGTCCCCTGAGCAGAACGTTCACGCGGGAGCAGATTATCGGGGCGCTCTCGTATGCCGGGACGGTCACCTTCTTCGTGCTGGCGACAAAGCTCACCACGGCCGCCAACGCCATCCTTCTGCAGTACACAGCGCCTATCTATGCGGCGCTGATGAGCCACCGGATGCTGAGGGAGCGCATCACCGGGATCGACTGGGGTGCCATCTTCTTCGTGCTGGTGGGGATGTCGCTGTTCTTCTTCAACCTGCTGGGAAGCGGTGGCGCGCTCGGCGATGGGCTTGCGGTGGTCAGCGGGATCTTCTTCGCCCTCTGCGTGGTGCTGCTGCGCAAGGAACGGCATGGCTCCCCTATCTCAATCGTTCTTCTCGGCAATCTCATCACCGCCGCCATCGGCCTTCCCTTTATGGCGGTAAAGCCCCCCGATGCAACCGATCTTCTTCTGCTCCTTCCGCTCGGCGTGCTCCAGCTGGGGCTCGGGTATATCCTCTTCGTACGGGGCGTACGCCATGTCTCGGCCATCGAGGGGACGCTGATCCCGGTAGTGGAACCGTTGCTGAACCCACTCTGGGTGGCGATCTTCTATCATGAATATCCCACTCCTCTGGCGGTGATCGGCGGGGCCATCGTGGTGGGAACCGTAACCGCGCGCGGCATCATCAAGGCATCGCAGGAGCGCCGTACGCCCCCTCCGGCCGAATCAGGAGCGGAGGAACGCGGGGTGGGTTGACCGCAGAGCCGGGAGAGGATATATTCTCCGCGCCGACCGAACGAGGCCCCCATCACCATTGCACCGTTCGCCACCATGAACCGCACATCCATTATCGCAGCGATTATCGCAGCGGCGCTGCTCTGCGCCTGCACCACAGCGCTCCCGGCCCAGCCGCGGGCATCCTATCCGGCCACCATGTATGTAACCTACGACGGCGCTCCGCTCTACGATTCGGCGCATCATATGTCCGCCGTGCTGGAGGAACTCCCTCTCGGCGACAGCATCCTGGTGCTGGGAACAGCCGGGAAATTCTACCGGGTACAGCGGGGAGAGCGGCAGGGATTTCTCTACTGGGCGAACATCGCCGCCGAGAAACCAAAGGGGAAGGGAAGGAGGAAATCTCCGGCGCGGAAGAAAACCGGGACTACCGCAACCCCGGAGCCCGCAGGGGAAAAGCAGGGGCAGCCGGCCGGAACGGGGCAGGGATCACCGGACGATACCATTGCCGATTCCACCGCTGCCGTATCTTCCGGCACCGGAAAGGATCGGAAACCGCGCGCGCGGGAATCGCAGGGCGCCCGCTGCCGTGGCATCACCAGAAGCGGGGGACAGTGCTCCCGCATCGCCACCGATCCCTCCGGCTATTGCTGGCAGCACAGGAAATAGCTGCGGCATCATCAGAGAAGAGACCGGAGATATGGTGCAGAGCGATATGAGCTATAGCAGAACCTGGGGATCGGACCGGCGCGGCCGCAATAGGGCGGCGCTCCTGCTGGCGATGATCCTTCTCGGAACATCGGCCCCGGCCGCCCATGCCGCCAGGGCCGATTCGCTCGGCAGGCCCCCCGCCTCATCGCCGGCGATCGGGGATACGCTGCTGAACGATGTGGTGGAGACCGGCACCGATGCCATCCTCTTCTTCACTTCTCCGGCGCGCTTCTCCCTGCGCCAGTGGGGAATCGTGGGCTGGACCCTGGCAGGCACCGCCATGGCCGGCGTGGCCGATGAGACCGTGCGCTCGGCATTCGCGGGCAGGGAGGGATCGGCCATCACCGCCATCCGGAAGACGGGCGATATCTACGGGGTCTGGATACCGGCAACGGCCATCACCGCCGGTCTCTATATCACCGGCCTGGCAACCGATGAACCGGGCATCAGGCGCGCGGGACGGCATGTATTCCAGTCGGTGCTCTATGCGGCGGCCATCACCACCACCATCAAGGTGCTTGCCGGACGCCATCGCCCGGCGCTGGAGGATGGACCGTATGCGTTCGAGGGGCCATCGTTCAAGGATGACTACAACTCCTTCCCCTCGGGACACACCACGATAGCATTCGCGATAAGCTCCGCGCTGGCCGCCGAGATAGACAACCCGTGGGCATCGGCGGGGCTCTACACCATCGCGGGAGCCACGGCGCTCAGCCGCCTCTATGCCGACCGGCACTGGGGAAGCGATGTGGTCTTTGGAGCGGTGGTGGGAACCGTCTGCGGCTACGGCGTGGTGCACCTGCACGACACAGCGCCCGGCGAGGCGGGGCTGATGATCTTCCCCACGCTCAACGGCGTGGCGGCGGTCTGGCAGTTCTAGCCGCCGGCCATCATCCTGCGGAGATAGTTGATCTGGCCCAGATGATAGGTGAGATGATGATGAAGCTGAAGGAGCACGCCGAACGTGTTCAGCTGGAAGGGAACGGGAATCGGGAACGGTCCCTCCAGCAGCGACTCATCCAGGCGCGGCAGCACCTCGGCAACGGTGCTCCGAGCCGATTCCAGGGCCGATGCAAGCTCCGCGCCGCTGCGCCCTGTGTTGGTGAACTCGCTATCACGGTCGCGCACATAGCCGGTGGCACCAAGCCCGTGGCCGATGAAATGATTCAGGTTCCCGGCCAGATGCTGCGCCAGCATCCCGGCGGAATTGGTCACGCCGCCGGGAGCGGCCCAGAGCTGTGATTCCGGTATGGCGCGCAGTTCCTTCAGAAAGGCGTTGATATCCCGCTCGAAGAACCCGGCGAGCATAAGGAGATTGGTGCTGCTGTTCATGGAGCAAACATAGCCCCGTGCGGGGTGATGAAACAACAAGGGGCGCGGCCGGAAAGGCCGCGCCCCAGAAGCGAAAAACCGTATAGATACCTAAACGCGTTACCGGG
>JBMDXA010000185.1:0-13070 GCA_048594725.1 Candidatus Kapaibacteriota bacterium | reverse complement strand
GGGGTCCGGGGCCGGTACCTGCCCCCCCAGCCCGTCCCGGGCCGGGGGGGGGGGGGCGGGGGGCGGCCCCGGAATAGGGCTCATCGGCGGGAGGGGCCGCCCGCATCACCCGTGGCTCCTGAATCGGAGCGTTCTTCGGGGGGGGAGAGGTTTTCCCCTGTCGCATCGCCGGAGCCGGCGGAAGCTCCTCGGCAAGCGGGCGCATCCGGCGCATCATCTGCGCGGGCTCGTTGTCGGCCGGGGATTCGTCGTCGCCGGCGCGGCGCGTTCTGGGGGCATCGGGGATCTGCTCCCCCTCGCGTTCGGCGATCTCGCCAAGGCGGGCGGAGACGCGGGACTTCGATGCGGCCAGGATCTCTCCCAGCACGTTCATCTTGACGCGCGTATAGGCGATTGCCCTGCCCAGATCGCTGTTGGTAGCATAGACCAGAGTGATGGCGAGGGTAGCCAGAAGAATGAGGAACGAACCGGCCGAGCCTATCAGTCCGGTGAAGATCGTCGCCACGAACGCGCCGATCACGCCGCTCCACTCATGCGCCGGATGAGGCATCCAGCTTACCAGCTGCATGGTGCCGAACAGCGACGCCACGATCGCCAGCACGCCCAGCGTATAGAGGGAGATGCGGGTCATGCGCTCGTAGCCGGTTCCCTTGTAGATGGTCAATCCCCAGAGCCCCACCAGAGCCGGAACAGCGATGGTGCTGTAGCCGACCGTGGAGTTGATAAGGAAGTTCGCCAGGAACGCGCCGAGCAGCCCGAGCCAGTTCTGGGTGGTATCGGCCTTGGCCGCCACCGCAGGATCGTTCGTGAACAGCCCGAACACATCGCGCAGCCCCACATCGGCATTGGCCTGATCCAGCGGCGTATAGCTGACGAGCGCCAGCAGCAGGAACAGGCCCGACAGAAGAAGGAGAATGGAGATCACATGACGAAGACGCTCGTCCGGATTGACCTGCTTTCCGGCCGGCTTCTCGTCCTTCCTTCCGTTCTTGCCGGCCTCCTTCGTCCCGGAGCGCCGGAGGCGCGGCGGGGTTGAGCCTCGTGTGCCCGGATCGTTCTCCTCGGCCCCGCTGCCGGATGCCCGGCCGCGAAGCAGCGTCACTTCGGGATATGGTTGATCACTCATGAATTTGGTACCTCTTAAACGAATCGTGCCACCGTATGCCGCTCCTGATGCTCCGTTTCGGCCTGGTACGGCTTTATCGACGAGCCTGCCATCATCGGGACCGGTGCGTCCGGTATGTTCAGCCGGGAGCAGAACCGGATATCCTCCTGGAGCCCGAGTCCGGCCAGCGTCTCCCCGTGATCGCTCGATGCGAGCGCTCCGTACAGATCGTTCCGGAGGCTTTCGAACAGGATGGCCGTAGCGCGGGCGCTATCGGTCAGCCCGAGCCTCTCCTGCGGGAGAAGCCCTTTCAGTTCGGCGATGATCGCCCCTGCGGCCAGCGCATCCTCCAGCGAAAATCCTCCCTGTGTGCCGGAGCAGAGGAGGACTACCGCAGGGGGATCGAGCCCGGCCAGCAGCGATGCGGTGCTTCCGGCGTTCAGCAGCGAAGCGCAGAGCACCCGCTCGGCACCTCGCGCCTTGATGAGCGCCGGCGCGCCGTTGCTCGTCGTCAGCACTATGGTTTTTCCATGCACGGCGTCGGGCGTATATTCGGCCGGCGAATTTCCGAGGTGGAAGCCGGGTACCTTCAGGGCTCCCTGTTCGCCGCACAGGAGCGTGCGGTCGGTGCCGAGCCGGTGAGCGATCGCCACTGCCTCATCGGTTGCCTGTGCCGGGATGATCTCCCGGGCCCCGGCCATCAGGGCGGCGATGATCGTGCTGGTGGCGCGCAGTACATCGATGACGACAACCGTGGCGCCGCGCAGTTCGCTCTCGGACGCGACCATGGCGGGGGCAAATCTGACGCTGATCTTCATAGGGGGATCTGACCGCTCTTATGGAAAAGAATAGGCGAATATGCCTCGAAATCGCGCAAAATCAAATAATAAACTAGTTGAGCTGCGCTGGGAGCAAACTTAAAGTATTACTTGAAATCCGGCAAGTTCAAGTGACTTCAATCTTGAAAGAGTTACCTCTCCGGCTCTCATGCTGATCTTCAGCGTGGCGCCGGCGGGGACGATCCATCCACAGTCGATTTCCATGCACTGATGAGCTTCATTGATCTGCGCAGCGATACGGTGACACGTCCCGATGCCGGGATGATCCAGGCGATGGCCGGGGCGCCGGTGGGGGATGATGTCTACGGGGAGGACCCCATGGTCAACCTTCTGCAGGAGAAGGTTGCCGGCATGCTGGGGAAGGAGGCGGGCCTGTTCGTTCCCACCGGGGTGATGAGCAACCAGCTCTGCCTGAAGGTGCTGACGGTGCCGGGGGACGAGGTGATACTCGGCTCCAGCAGTCATATCTTCAACTACGAGACCGGGGCGGCGGCGCTTCTGTCCGGGGTGCAGCTTCATACCGTCGCCGACGACGGCGGGAGCATGCTTCTGGAGGATATCGATGCGGCGGTGCGGGAGGAAGCATACTATCTTCCAAGGACTGCCGTTATTGCAATAGAACAGACTCACAACAGGGAGGGAGGAACAGTAGCCCCGCTGGAGCATATCGAAGCGATAGGAGCATTTGCCAGGGAGCGGGGAGTAGCATTTCATCTGGATGGGGCGCGGCTCTGGAATGCCTCGGTTGCCAGCGGCATCTCCCTGGAGAGCTATGCCGCCCCGTTCGATACGGTTTCGGTCTGTCTTTCCAAGGGGCTCGGCGCCCCTATCGGCTCGGTGATGGCCGGCGCGCGGAATCATATCGAGCTCGCCCGGAAGTTCCGGAAGATCTGGGGAGGAGGATGGCGCCAGGCGGGAATCCTCGCGGCGGCCGGCCTCTACGCGCTCCAGCATAATATCGACCGTCTGGCCGAGGACCACGCCAAGGCCGCCGAGTTCGCCCGGATTCTGGAGGAGTCCCCCGATGTCCGCCTGCTGCGCGCGCCCCAGACCAACATCGTTCTTTTCGCGGTGGAGGGAGTTCCGGCCGATCGCTTCGCCGCATCGCTCGCCGAGCAGGGGGTGCTGGTCTCGGCGGCGTTCAAGGGGAAGCTGCGCGCGGTCTTCCATCTCGATGTCTCCATGGAGGAGAGCCGCCGTGCCGCCACGACCATCGCAGCCGCTGCATCGGCTGCCGCACCGGCATGAGGTTGGCCGGTAGTTCGTAGCTGCTGAAGTGTGCTCTATCCATATCCCGATCTCTCCGTCCTCCAACTCAGGACTCCCGGACTTCTTCAATCGAAAACCCAACATCGTCAATCCAATATCCGATGACCACGATTCTCTGTTTTTATCATTCCCCCTGCAACGATGGCTCGGCCTCGGCTGCGGCCCTTCAGTACAGGTTGCAGGAGTCGGGGTATCTGGGGGAGGAGCGGGATATCCGGTTCTGCCCGCTCACTTATACTACCGACTGGGATGCACCGTTCGCCGAGCAGTACCTGGAAAACGAGGTGCAGCCGAAGCATCCCGTGGAGGAGATCTACATGGTGGATGTGGGGTTCTCGCCGGCCAAGTACGAGCAGCTGATAGAGCATCTGCGCGCCGGTGACAGGCTTGCGGTGGATGATCCCAAAGTGATCTGCATCGATCATCATGTCAGCCTGCTGGAGAAGATCGATCAGCTGAAGACCTTCTGCGATGATCCCTATGTGCAGATCGGGCCGGGGCTGAGCGGCGCCACCCTCGTCTGGAAGTACTTCAACGAGCGCCTCGATGCCGATCTTGAAACGCCTCTGCTGCTGCGGTACGTGGCCGATCAGGATATCTGGGAATGGAAGCTCCCGGATTCCAGAGCCGTGAACGCCGCGCTCAACATCCTGCATGGAACGGTGGAGGATATGGAGCAGGAGCTTCAGGAGTCGCTCGCCTCGCCGGAGAAATGGCTGGAAGCCCGGCGCCGCAGCGGCGAGGCCATCAACTCGATGGTGGATGCGCAGGTGCATCGTTCGGCCCGCAACGTGGCGGATCTGGAGCTGGCCGATGGAGCCGGCCGCCTGCTGGTGGTAAATGCCACGTCGTTCAGTTCGGAACTCGGCAATTATCTCTGCGAGCATCACGAGGATTCCCCGAACGCGGTGGCGATGATCTATTCGATCCAGGAGAACTGGGCTGTGCGTTGTTCGGTTCGTTCCATCACCGGCGGGCGTGTGAATGCGCGGCAGATCGCCGAGCGATTCGGCGGTGGCGGGCATGATAATGCCGCCGGCTGCCGGTTCGAGAATCTGAGCCGGTTCGAGGAGGCGATCCGGGAGCTGGCGGTGAGCGGTTCCTGATTTCCGGATACCGCGGAGAGTATCTGATTCGCCCTGTAAGCGCCAATCGCCCTGCGGCGGGCATCATCAATGATGAGAGCTCCCCGGCAGGGCGATTTCAATTATAAGAGGGATGCTTACCCTCTATGGTTACCGCATCCGGATCTGTCCTTCCTGGAATCCGGGAGTTTCTATACCTGATAGACCCAACCATGCCAGATGCATCACGCAAAGCCGCGAAGGCGCAAAGAAAGACCTCTTCTTTGCGCCTTCGCGGCTTTGCGTGGGGTTCTTTCGGGAGTGCCTACTTAGGGTTCGCTCAAGTAATTAATGTAGTTGCCTTCTCCCAATCGCCTATCACTTCAAGCCCAGCTCTCCGGCCGTCCAGGGCTCCGCGCGGGAGGCGAATTTCGTCCTGACCTCCTCCACCTGGGCGGGGGTGATCTCATCGGCGGAATTGCTCCACTCCGAGCGGACGTGGGTGAGAACCGCGGCGATCTCCGCTGATGAGAGCTGCGTTCCCCAGCCGGGCATCAGCCCCTCGTAGCTTTTCCCCTCCACCACCAGCGGGCCGCTCAATCCATGCATCACGATCCTGATGGGAACGGTGGGGTCGCCGGTTGCGATCTTCGAGCCATCGAGCGGGGGGAATTGTCCTGCGATTCCCTTGCCGTCCGGCAGGTGGCAGGAGGCGCACTTGTAGAGATAGATCTTTTCGCCATCGGCCTCCTCTTCTTCGGTGGCTCCCGGCTGCGATGCCGGTGTGCCCGAGGCTACCTTGCCGCCGGAGGCGGAATCCCCGCCGCATCCTGCCGAGAGCAGGCCGAACGAGAGGGCGCCTGAAAGAGAAAGAAGCGGAAGAAGGAGCCTGATGGCTCCGCGAGTGGAGAGCATGTCGAGCAGGTTCATCATTGTTATCAGAGTCATGGAAATTACGTAACGCCACACACCGAGTTCGTCTCTGTTGGTTACCCGGCCCGTGCCGGTTTTCATCGCTATCACACACACCGTTGGGAACCTACTGCGCCGGCTTGCACGAACCGTGGGCGGATCGGTTGCATGGCTGCCGGTGCACCAGATGTATCTAAGTGTAATTCGCTGTCGAAATAGCAGATAAGGGTAGAAATTAGGGTATATTTGGTGGTGTCGATTCAGCGGCAGATGCGGGGAGGGGCAAAGGGGATTCCACGGCCGGCAACGGATGGCCGGAATCCTCGAATTAGGGCAAAATCAGGGGCTTTTGCCGGAATTGAGCCAGTGCCTCTTTTTATGCTGTTTTCTCGTAAAATCACAATGGAAGCGCTCCTGTGGCGTCTTTATCCGGGTCCGTGTATGTCAACCCCGGAACGTCATTGCAAAGGATGCGAAACCGGATCGAGGAGCAGGGCAACCCAGAAAAACGGCGGTGTATGGAAGGTGTGAAGAGGTTGTGGCTAGCATGAACAAATGTCATACTTAATTGATTCACGAGGAGAAGATTATGGCAACCGAGATTATCCAGGCCGGAGCAGACGTGATCGAGCAGGACGTGCCGACCATCACATCACCGGCACAGGGTGAGGCTGCGGTACCGTTTCAGATAAATCCGTACGTGGGGATCGCCGCCCAGCCGTTTACCGCCGAGCAGTCGGAAGTGTTGATGAGGCAGTTGGAAGAGGATCAGGTCGAGGTGCGGCCCGATGGCCTTGTCTATCTGCCGGAGATCCGCTACCGGCGTATCCTGAACCGGGCGTTCGGTCCGGGAGCATGGGCGCTGATGCCCCGCAGCATCGATATCGGGGACAATATGCTCTACTACAGGGGCGCATTGTTCATTCATGGACGGTTCGTCTCCGAGGCGATCGGCGAGCAGCAGTATTTCCCGAACAACGACCGGATGAGCTATGCCACGGCGGCCGAGGCTGCGAAGTCGAACTGCCTGGTGCGCTGCTGCAAGGATCTGGGGATCGCAAGCGAACTCTGGGACCCGAGCTACACCCGCGAGTGGCTTGCCCGGCATGCGGTGGAGGCGTGGTGCATGAACCGGCAGGACCCGCACAAGCGGAAGAAGTTCTGGCGCAAGAAGAGCTCTCCGGCCATCGATATGTGGCCGTGGCAGGAGATGGACGATCGTTCGCGAACGGATTTCCGTAATACGGATTCCCGTAGCAATGATGATCGTTCCGCTTCCGGCGCTCCTGCGCAGGCCCCTTCGGCCGAACGCGCATCGCGCTCGCGTGCTGCATCGCAGGGAGCGGCCCGCGCTGCTGTGGCCGAGCCGAAGGCCGAGCGTACGCAGGCTCCGGTGTCTCCTGCGGCAGTTGGTAGCGCTGCACCAGTTGCCGCGCCATCCTCGGGTGGAAGCGCTTACGAGAAGCGTCTGATAAGCCCGAAGCAGGCCGGCCGGTTCCGTGCGATTTCGCGGGTGCATAACTGGAAGGACCGCGAGTTGCAGCGGCTGCTGGCGCAGTTCCGGTTTGCGAGCGTCGAGGAGATCACGCGCGAGGCATACGAGGAGCTGTGCGGGGTTCTGGTGGATGAAGGGGAGCTTGCAAAGTATCGCCGTCAGATCGACCAGGAGGATTCGGCGGAGGATGTTCTTCAGAGCCTCCTTCGCTAAATGACACTGTCCCGACGATGGGACAGGACAACCGTAACGGGGGGGCTCCGGGCTGCGGTGCCCCCCGTATTCATGGAGAGGACCGTTGGTAATGGATAATCCGCGATTCAAGAAGGGGGATACGGCTCGTATCCTGCATTATATCTCGCCGCTGCCACGGGGCACCACCGTTGCGGTGGTTGAGATAAACGAGACCCGGGGCGGATACAAGTATCTGGTAGAGGGGAAGCTGAAGGGGCAGAGCGTAAAGCTCTGGACAAAGGAGCAGGATCTCGATCTTCCGTTTATCTAGGGAGCGGGGCGGGGAAGAGCCGCTGGGAAGGAATACCGGAGCGAGAGAAAAGGCGGAGAGTATCACAGAAGATGCTCTCCGCCTTTTGTATGAAATATCTGTTGGAGAGTTCGGGAATGGAAGCATTCTTTTATAAGTATGTTAAGACCGTTATTGCAAAAGAGCCACAAAAAAAATAACAGGAGAACAGCAACAGAAAGCAGAGTGAATGTCTGCTGAGAAACCCCATGAAAGGGGGTACCTACAGGGGTGGCAGTTATATACCTGTATAGATATCCTCCGTACATCGCGAGTCTCGTTTTCAGTTGCGATCGGCCGCCATGTGATGGAGAGGAGGGAGGGGGCTCTTTCTCTCATGGCACGCTACGTAGTTCGTATGTACTGAATCTCTCCTTGCTCTGATCGTTATTTGCACCCGTTTCCAAAACGGCTGTAGCCTCCCTCCGGGGTTCGCACGATACAATCAGGACGTATTCATGATATCAATGAAGCAGAGCTATCTCACCTTCGGCATCCTTATCCTGGCAACCGGAATAACCGCACTTGCGCTGGCAGCGTGCGGCGGCGATGTGAAGAGCATGGAGTACGGAGAATTGCAGCATCTCTCCCGGAATGACCGCGAGGAGATTCTGAACGGACTGAAGGATGAAGAGAAGGCGGCCATCATGCTCGCAGGAATGAAGTACGCCTTCTCCGGTGATACCGTAGCGATCAATCACAAGACGCTCGGCGAGCTTATCGAGGAGGGCACGGAGATCGCTGCCCAGCGCAGGGAGCAATCGAAATAACGGTTGCCTCGGAGAGACACCGCACCCGATTGCTTCCCTGGCAGTAAATGCCATGTAGCGGAAGTTCGTCTCGATGATGACGCATCTCCGATACACTGCATCCGGACCGGTAGCCCCTACGCCGCGGCAGGGGTACCGAACCAGGCGTTCAGCGCATCGGCGAGCCCGGCCTGAGCTGGGTCTCCCGCCCAGGCCACATATCCGTCGGGACGTATCAGTACGGCTGTGGGAGCCGGGATGACCCCTAGTACGGGAAGCTCCCAGCTACCTGCGTACGTGGCCTCGATCAACTGTACGCGGTCGGCCCAGGGAGTGACGTCGAATCCGCCGGGCTCACCGAGATTGAGCAGGATCGGCCGGGCCCCGTGCAGCAGCTGGAAGACCCGCAGCGGGCCATCGGCGGATACCAGGTCGAGATCGGGCATACGGCGCCCGAGCAGCGGGTGTCCCTCACCGAGATCATACCGGATGTCCAGACCGGACATCGCCCCGGCCAATCGTTTGCGAGTTTCATCCAGGCCGAGAAGCTCCGACATTATATCGCTCAAGGCTTTCGTGCGGTCGTCCTGGCGGCGCAACGCCACCTGCGCCATCGTATGGCGCAGCACCCGTGCAGCAACCGGGTGACGCTCGGCGTGATAGGTATCCAGAAGGCTTTCCGGAGATACCCGGTTGACCACCTGGGCGAGCTTCCATCCCAGATTCACCGCATCCTGCACACCGGTATTGAGCCCCTGTCCGCCCACCGGAGGATGCACGTGCGCGGAGTCACCTGCCAGCAGCACCCGCCCATGGCGATAGGCCGCGGCCTGCCTGGTCATATCGGTGAACCTGGAGAGCCAGATGGGACTATGGACCCCGAAATCGGTTCCATATACGGCCACCAGCGCTTCGCTGAGATCGTTCAGGGTAGGCTCGCTCCTGGATTGCAACTGCGCATCGGTAAGCACCACCCGCACCACATTGCTATTCTCCAACCTGCCCAGCCCATGGGTACCGATGGCGTCCTCGCGGAAACCCCACGCGGGCTCTTCGGACATCTCGACCTCCGCAATCAGCCAGCTCGTCGTCGGTTCCCATCCGGGGAAATCGATGCCGGCAGTCTTGCGGACGAAACTGCGCCCTCCATCGCAGCCGACGAGATACTGCGCCCGTATCATGGCACCGCCGGATATCCCGATATCCACCCCGGTGTCATCCTGCGCGAAACCGGTTACCTCGCGTCCTCGGTAGATCGGCACGCCGAGCTCCCCGACCCAGCCGGCCAGAATGCGCTCGATATGGTTCTGCCACAGCGCCAACCCATAGGGGTGCCGGGTTGGAAAATCGCTGATATCCAGAGGGACCATATTGAAGCCCACGATCTGCATGGTCTGTCCCTGCGAGAGAAACCGATCAGCGATCCCGCGCATATCGAAGACCTCGATCGATCGTGCGTGCAGACCACCCGCGCGCATGCCGATAAGGTCCTGGCTGTCCCGCCGCTCGACAATAGCCACATCGATTCCAGCCAGGGCCAGCTCGCCGGCCAGCATCAGCCCCGTCGGGCCTGCTCCGGCGATTACCACCGCATGTTCGGTGGGTTCGGTAGTGCGCAGGTTGATCGCGGCGCTTCCGGTGATATCATGAGGTTCAAAAGCGGATATGGTCATATACGTATGGTTGGGCCAGGGTGTAAAACCGACAAAAATACGAGGGTTGTGGTGGCGGTTCCTAACAGAACCTGAAACCGGTCTGAGCGATTACCGGGAGCCGAAGTGATTCTTACCTCTTAGCCCGGATGCTATCCCAAACTCCCAGGACGCCTGTATGTATCGCTATCCGGCAGCCCGGCAGGGAGGGGGCATCAGACAGCATTCATTCGTGGCCGCCGGGCATATCATGCTGCTCTCATGATCTTAGGTGACATAATATCCATTATGGTCGCTATTCTTCTGGCGGTCTTTCCACCCATGAATCCCGGTTCCGATGCCCTTGATGCCGATACTCGAACAGCCCCCGGCAAGCAATCCCTTCATCTCTCATCTCTGTACCATTCATCTTCCCATTGTACCCGTAGACTGTTAGACTGTTATGGACAATCACTGCATCCGGTACCACAGGCTATTGAACGTGATCGGGCTTCTATCATTTCTCGCGGCGCTATCAGCAGTGCCGCTACTGGTAATCATACTGGCCGGTGGCAATGGCCGTCACCAGATCGAATGGCTGTATCACCACCGATGCCATCCCGGAGCGTCGCGCGGCAAGGGTCCGCCGGAACGGATCTCCGGGCGGCTCCATGACATCTATAAAAAAGCACAGCCGGGATCTCGCCAAGATCCCGGCTGTGCGGTACCTATTCCATACTAACCAAGTGAGACACTAACAGAGAAACAGAGCTATCAGGTTGATGCCGCGTATGCCTGCGAAGGCACGTGCACGGCGCCTACATCGAAAGGATCGTGAACTCGCTCCGGCGGTTCTGCTTCCGTCCCTGCTCGGTACGGTTGGGAGCAACCGGCTTGGAGAACCCGAATCCCTGCGTGGCGATCCGGCCGGCGTCCACACCACCGTTGGTGATGATGTAGTCCTTGACGGCCTCGGCGCGCTTCAGCGAAAGCTGGTAATTGTAATCCACCGAGCCGACGTTGTCGGTATGCCCGTCGACCGAAAGGCGGAGCTGCGGATATTCCTTCATCATCTCCACCAGGCGATCCAGCTCCGGACGGGATTCCAGGCTCAGCTCAGCCGTGTTGTAATCGAAGAAGATGTTGTTGGCGACGAACTTCTGTCCCTGTTCCATCTTCTGGATCTGGAAATCCTGGCTCAGCTTGTCGTACGAGACGTTGTCCGGCACCGTATACCGCGCCGACAGGAACACGTAGCCCGGAGCGCTGATGGAGATGCCGTAGTCATGTCCCGGACGGAGCACCGTGGTATAATGTCCGCTGATGGAGTTGCTGTTGGCGTTGAAGATCTTCTGGCCGGTCTTCAGATCCTCGATCACGATCGTGGCCTCGATGGCCTTGCCGCTGGTCTTGTCGGTCACCATACCGCTGACCAGAATCACACTGGACGGACGGGAGATCACCGGGATGGGCGCCATATAGATATCCTCGTTGTCGCCGCTGACCGTGCGCGAGAGATATGCCTTCTCTCCGGATGCCGCTATCGAGATGAACGAGTCGTCGCCGGCCGTGTTGATGGGCGGGCCCATATTGAACGGCTTCTGCCAGACGCCATCCTTCAGGAAGGAGACATAGATATCATCCCCCCCTTCTCCTCCCTGAACGCCGCTGGCCGTATAGTAGAGCGTCTTGCCGTCGGCCGCGATGCAGGGGGCGTAGCTGCCGCCGCCATGATTGATATCCGCGCCCAGGTTGACCGGATAGGACCACTCCTTGCCGTTGAAGCGCGAGACCCAGATCTCGTGATTGCCGGTCCTGGAGTGCACGGTGGTCGCGAAGAAGAAATCGCGCCCGTCGGAGCTGATGGAGCCGCCGTAGATCCTGTAGCGGTTTCCCGGCTCGCGGGTCTTGAAAAACTCGGTGATGCCGCCGCCAAGCCCCTTTACATCGGTCCAGCTGGTCCCGCTCAGGCGGGTACGATAGAACGGGCCTCCATCGGCCTCCCAGCCTCGCTTCAGGGAGTTATAATAGAGCGACTGTCCATCGGGGCTGATGGCGACGATCCCATCATCCTCGCTGCTGTTCAGCTGCACGCCGATATTGACCGGCTCGCTCCATTCCTCGCCGGCGCCGTCCTGGCTTTTCCGGACCGAGAAATAGATGTCGTCGTCGTAGCGATTCTTGATAGGGTTGAACTTGGCCCAGGGGCGATCGCCCTGGCGCGTGGAGTTGAAGAAGAGGATATTGCCGTCGGCGGAGACCAGCGGCGTATTGTCGCGGTCCGGAGAGTTGATGCCGGCGATCTTGATGACCTGGGGATTGATGATGACCTGCTCCTCACCCATCTTGTGGTCGTCAGGGCTCTTGTTGGCTGCGCTACGGGATGCGCGGCCACTGGGCTGATCGGCCAGATAGCGTGTGGAGGAAACCGGGGACTGATGGACAACGGGCGTAACCTGAGCATTCACGAGCGAGGTGCCTGCAACGAGCATGCATGCTACGATGCGGGCCGTACATACGGTCAGCGAGGGAAACATGGTTCTGGACCTCTATAAATTTCTGTTCGGCTGTTCTGGACACAGCACGGACGGAAGTTTGGATACGGGCAAGAGCAAGCAGGAAGAACCGAGCGAGACGGCGGAGAGAAGCAGCGATAGACGCGGGGCACCCCAGGACAAGTATGCTCCACATCGCTACTGCCATCAACCGGTCACCAAAGAACACACGCAAGCGTGCGCCATCGCACCGAAGCTATGCCGAGACATAGCGCCTACGATAGAGACACACGTGTTATCAACGGTTAAGAAGGCATCGAGAGATGGGGCGTACAGCAACATTCCGTGGATGGTTTCCCATCGGACTGCGGGCTTTTTCTGGACTCTGAAGCGGCCTGCAGCAGCGGAATCTGCTTTTACGACACCTAATTCACTGGACCAACCAGGTGCTTTGCCTAGAATGGGCAGCACAAACTTACACCAATCCCCCGTTCATGTCAAGCATGAAGGGGTGTTTTGAAATGTAAGATAGGACGGGTAAGACGATTGATGAGGGCCTTTCATGTAGGCCATGGGGCAGCCGGAGGATGCCCTGAAGTAACGAGCGGGAGATCGCCATGGCTCTTCACTTCAGGTATGATATCCGGAACCGGCTACCGATAACGCCCCGTATATTGCCGGCCTTTCCGATTCAGTCCGGTTACCTGATCTGTGGAGCACTCTCTGTGAAGCCAACAAGGTATCGTTCGCTGGTGATCGCTGTCGTCCTCATCGTGTGCGGGTTCGCATTCTGGCCGGCATTCGATTCTGCCCATACTATCCTCGCCTCTCCGGTCAAGCCCGGTCCGGATCTGCAGGGGGGAATGTATGTCACCATGGAGGTGGACATTCCGGGACTGCTGTATGAAAGCGCCCAGCGCGATGCGATCGACGAAAGCTTCGAGAAGGTGATGGAGGCCACCCGCCAGGAGGCCGCCACCTCCGACGA
>JBMDXA010000184.1:0-12152 GCA_048594725.1 Candidatus Kapaibacteriota bacterium | reverse complement strand
TCATCGCCACCAGGCCGTCCACCACCTCGCCCAGATTGTGCGGGGGGATGTTGGTAGCCATACCGACGGCGATGCCGGAGCTTCCGTTCACCAGGAGGTTGGGGAAGTTCGCCGGGAGCACCGAGGGCTGCTGGAGAGAATCATCGAAATTCGGAACGAAATCGACGGTATTCTTGTCGATATCGCGAAGCATCTCATTGGAGATATGGGTAAGACGCGCCTCGGTATACCGCATAGCGGCGGCCGGATCGCCGTCCACCGAGCCGAAGTTCCCCTGTCCGTCCACCAGCATATGGCGCATGGTGAACTCCTGTGCCATACGCACCAGGGTATCGTAGATCGACGAATCACCGTGCGGGTGGTACTTACCCATCGTCTCGCCGACGATACGGGCCGACTTCTTGTACGGGCGGTTCGGTGCCAGGCTCAGCTCCGACATCGAGTAGAGCACACGGCGATGCACCGGCTTCAAGCCATCGCGCACATCGGGAAGGGCACGCGAGACGATCACCGACATCGAATAGTCCAGATACGATGAACGCATCTCCTCTTCGAGCGTGACCGGCACGAGCCGTTCGGAAGTTGTTGCCATGAACTATCCTGAATCTATTTGAGAGAAAGTGATTGCAAAACTGGGTCAATCTCACGGGGGAATGCCGCCTCCCGTCGGGACGACCGGCAGAGCCCCATCCGGACCTTTTCCTATGACGATTCTCCCCCCTTTTTCGGGCACCGGAACAGTAACGAGAGGTACGAAAAACGGTTGTTTTCGAAGATTCCCGGGCTCCAAAGATACCGAAAAAATGCGACGTAGCGGCCAGGAATCCGGCGTCCGAGAAGTTCTCCCTCCGGCCATTCCGGCGCCGGCCTGATGGGGCTCTCCGGGAGGGCATCATCACCGCTTTTCATCCCCTCCATAGCCCGCGTTGTCCACTTCCTCCCCATTGTCTCCTCTTACCCTGTACGCCCCCTCCCTCCCTTCCAACTCTGCGGCTCCCCCTGGACTATCGTACAACAGGCCGTTACGGCCACCATAGCGTACAACCCACATTCATGGAGACCACAATGAACAGAACTCCTACCTCGCGAGTCGCCATCATGGCATGGCTGGTAGCCTCGCTGCTGCTGGCCTTCAACCTGGACGCAAAGGCGCAGAACGACGGATGGGTGACGATGAGCAATTACACCTCCTGCGAGGTGACCGTATGCCTGGCGAACGGCGGCCCCTGCATCACTCTGTTCCCCGGCTCGGCCATCAGGGTGACAGTTCCCTGCGCCACCAATACGGTAACCTATATGAGCTGCGGCGTGCTCAGGAAGATCTCCATCGGTGACTGCCACGCCGCCGTCAATGTAGGGGATTGTTGCGCCGACGTCTGTTTCGATCCGGGCTTCATCGCCTGTACCTCCTTCCTTACGTTCAATGCCACCACGCGGCGCTGTTTCTGCCTTTCCGGGCTGGAATAAAGGGAGCCGGTGGCCCTACACGACGAATCCCGCCACCCCGGAAGGGGCTGGCGGGATTCATGGAAGAATCGGAAGAAGGAGCCGGAGCGCCTCGGCCGGCGACCGGTGCGGCCTCCGGAGAGCAAGGGCGGGATGGTTCGCGGACAGGCCGCGAGCCTCTCCCGCTTTTGTCGTAACGGGCATCAGCGAGGGCCGCCCCAGGCGGCCCGGACACGGGGCTAGCCCGCGCCTTCCATCTCCTTGACGGTCTCATCCATCGCCTGCCGGCCGGTCTTGCCGCCGGACATTGCAGCGATCTCATCGTCGTAATGATCGGCGATGGCGGCCACGGTGCGGGCGGTGGCCTCGAACTCGCGGCGGCTGAGGTCGCAGCCGGGAAGGGTCTGCGAGTAGACGACGGTGCCGTCGAACAGCAGGCCGAAGCCGCCGAAGTGGAGTTCCACGTTCTTCTGGAGCAGCCAGGTCATCAGCTCCGGGCTCACCGAGGCATCGGTGACGAGCTGGCTGGTGAACTCCACGGCACTATCGGCCTCGTACCAGGGGCGTACGGTGATGCTGACGGTTGCGGACCCTTCCTGGAGCGTAAAGGTTCCCCCCTCGAACTCCACGAAATCGGGATAGATCTCCTGCAGGTACTGGCGTACCCTGTCCCGCGTATCGTCTGTGATCTGCTGGTTCTCTTCCATCAGAATATTCTCAGGTTGATTGTTCATGTCGATGTTCTGAAATCGGCGATTGTACGGGATCGAATTCCCAGGAACTCCTCTCGGCAGGAGAGTATCAGCTACCGGCCGGGAGGGAGCCGGCGTTGCTGGAGCCCATGCCGAGCTGTGCCTTGAGCGTTGCAAGCTCGTCATCGGCGGCGCTGCTGGCACCCAGCTGCTTGAACTGGTCGTCCAGCGAGGTGTTCTCGCCGGCAAGCTGTGCAAATGCCTCGGCCTCGGCCTCGGTCTTCTCCACGCGCTGCTCCAGCTTGTCGAACTTCGCGAAGGCATCGCTTCCGACGCCGGCGAACGACTGAGCGATCTGCTTCTTGGCCTTGGCGGCCTGCGAACGCGCGATCAGCGTGTTCTGGCGCATGCGGGCCTCATCCAGCTTCGACTTCAACTGGTCGAGCTGTCCGCGGAGGTTGGTGGAGGTGGAGCGGGCTTCCCCGAGCATCCGTTCCAGATCGCCGACGTTCCGCTGGATGGTGTTCTTCCGTTCCAGCGCGGCCTTGGCAAGATCATCGCGGCCGGCATTGACCGCCTGAATCGCCTTCTGCTGCCAGTCGTTGGTCTGTGCAAGCTGCTTGGTATACTGCCGCTCGAGCGACTTCTCGTTGGCAATCGCCTGGCCCACCGCGAGGGTTGCCTTGTTGACCGCTTCCTCCATCTCGATGACCATCTGCTTGATCATCTTCTCCGGATCTTCCGCACGGTCAAGGATATCGTTGATGTTGGCCTTGAAGATATCGGCCACGCGTCCGAAGATGCCCATGTTCCTTCTTCCTTCTAGTGTGAATGTCTGAGTATGCTGAATCGAGTCGATTGCCATAGCCCGGCAGAAACCGCCGCGCCCCCGGGGTCCCGGCGGCCGGATGTCCGGTAACGAATTTCCGGTAACCGATGTCCGGCGGCGGATGTCCGGCAGCGGATATCCGGTGCCGGAACGTCACTCGCCGGCCGGCGGCTGCAATTCTACCAGCGGAGCCCCTTTCTCCACGGCCGTTCCCGCTTTTGCGATCAGCCGTTTCACCACAAGCCGTGCGGGCGCCTTTATCTCGTTCTCCATTTTCATGGCTTCGAGGATACAGAGCGATTCCCCCTTCTCCACGATCGTTCCCTCTTCTGCCAGGATCGTCTTCAGAAGCCCCGGCATCGGAGCGTTGATGATCTGCCCCCCCGCCCCGGCGGCGGTGGTATTCTTGCGGAGTGCCAGCAGGCGCTCGTCGCGCGAGGTCACCAGATGCACCCGCACCGCCTCGCCACGAAGATACACGATGTATTCATGATCGCTCTCCCCCTCCTCAACATAGATCGGGAGGTGGGATCCATCGGCCCCTTCGCCGACGATGCTCCGCAGCCTGTGGCCGTCCTTTATCGGAGCCGGCTCCGGGCGTTGACCAACATGAATGCCATGTTCGTCGGCAACGGCCTGAAGTTTCACCTCTCCGACTTCAACCAGGTACGATTTCGCGTTGTGCTTCATGCCGCACAACATAAAATTCCGCCGCGCCCGGACAAAATATATCCTCATATTCCCCCCATCTCCGGCGCGAAGTTTGACATGCTACGCGCCGGAGATGGGGCAGTTACGCCCCGGCCGGCCGGACATGTAGCATCTTGAAACGTTTGCAATGCATCGGAGGCCCTACCCGTACGTCAAGAGAGGCTGAACATATCCCCCGAGGAAGCAGGAACGTATGAGCGACGAACGGCCGAGACAGGAATGGGAACCGCCGGCAACCGATGCAGAGGAAGGAACCGAGAACAGAGCGGTACGCAACGGCACCCGTGACGGCATGCGGCCTCCGGTGGCGGAGATCCTCCCCCGCCGGTCGGCAATGCCGGAAGCGATGGAGAGCGGCCCCCTCCCCGGCGAGGGTACCGCCCCGGCTCCCGCCCCGGCCCCCGGCAGACGCTCCGAGGGACGAGCCACGCAGCTGGTGGAGGGGCCCATCGGGAGCACCCTCTGGCGCCTGGCGGTACCGCTGGCGTTCGGGTTCATCATCAACGCAGTCTACTCCTGGACGGACATGTATTTCGTCTCCCGCCTGGGAGATACCGCCACCGCCGCGCTGGGATTCTCCGACCAGATCAACTTCGTTCTGTTCACCATCGGCAGCGGCTTCTGCATCGGCACCGGCATCATGGTGGCGCGCAGAGTGGGTGAGGGGCGCTCGCGGCAGGCATCGGCCATCGCCACGCAGGCGTTCAGCTTCATGGCGCTCTACTCCACGGCGGCGGCCATTCTTCTCTATTTCATCCTCCCTCCCCTGCTGCCGCTGATGGGACTTCAGGGGGAGATGCTCTCCAACGCTGAGGCCTATCTTCTTACCTCGCTGATCGGGTTTCCGGGAAACCTGCTGATGTTCCAGACCAACTCCACGGTCCGCTCCACCGGCAACACGGTCTTCCCGATGACGGTGCTCATCATCTCGGCGCTGGTCAACGTCTGCGTGGACCCGATTCTGATCTTCGGCAAGTTCGGCCTGCCGGCCATGGGAATCGCCGGGGCGGCGCTCTCCACCTCGATAGCGCAGTGGACGGGGGCGGCGATCGGCGCGTACGCCATCTATACCGGCAAGCTGAATATCCGCCTGTTCCGTCCCACCATCCGGTTCGACCGGGATATCATCGGGGGCATCTTCCGGATCGGCATGGGCTCGTCGCTGCAGACGCTGGCGGTAAGCACCTCGCGGGTGCTGATAATCTCCATCGCCAATCTTTTCGGGACGGCGGCCGCGGCGGCCTATACGATCGGCCTGCGGGTCGATATCCTCGTGTTCATGCCTATCTTCGCCACCGGCATCGCCATCGAGACGCTGGTGAGCCAGAATATCGGCGCGCGGCGGTTCGACCGGGTGGCGCTCTTTCGCCGCACGGCGATTCGCCAGCTGGGGATAGTCACCCTGCTGATGGGAGTGTGCATCTACCTGTTCGCCGACAACATCGCCCGGATCTTCACCGAGGATGCCGAGGTGATAGGGCTTACGGTACGGTATCTGCATATCGCGGTGTTCGGCTATCTCTTCTTCGTGATCGGCCAGACGGCCACGCGCGCGCTTTCCGGAGCGGGACATTCGCTCCGCTCGATGAGCATCGTGGCCGGCATGCTCTTTCTGGTGCAGGTGCCGCTGGCCTACCTGCTGGCCCGCTTCACACCGCTCCGGGAAACCGGCGTCTTCCTGGCGATCGCCATCGGATACGTGGTTCTGGCGATCGTGGGAACCCTGGCCGTACGCGGAGACCGGTGGATGCGGAAGGTGGTGTGAAGCAGCCGAGAGGCCGTACGCCGGCGCGGGGAGCGCCCCTGCCCTCCCCAATCGTACATCGTCAATCGCAAATCGGGAATTTCCATGACCAAACGTCAGATAGGCACTACGGAACTGTGGGTTAACGAGATCGGCTATGGCGCCATGCACCTGTCGATAGCTCCGGAGCGGCGCCCCTCCGAAGAGGATTCGATACGGCTGTTGCAGCGCGCCGTCGATGAGCTGGGAATCGATTTCATCGATACCGCCGACGCCTACTGCGCCGATGACAGCGAGACCGGGCATAACGAACGGCTGATCGCCAAGGCGCTGAAGGGGGAACGCCGCTCGCGCGTGGTGGTGGCAACCAAGGGGGGTAGCATCCGTCCCGAGGGACGCTGGGAACGGAACGGCCGGCCGGAGCATCTGCGCTCGGCCTGCGAGGCCAGCCTGAAGGCGCTGGAAACGGATTGCATCGAGCTGTACCAGTTTCACGCCCCCGATCCGAACGTGCCGGTAGAGGATAGCGTCGGTACTCTGGCCGATCTCCAGCGCCAGGGGAAGATCCGCCATATCGGCGTCTCGAACTTCTCGCTGGAGCAACTGGAGCGGGCGATGAAGGAGGCGGCGATCGTCTCGTTGCAGAACCAGTTCTCGGTGATCAACCAGCGCAGCGAGAGCGCGCTGCTGGAGTTCTGCGAGAAGAATCATATCACCTACATCCCCTGGAATCCGGTGGGCGGATCGGGCAAGGCGCCGGAACTGGAGAAGCAGTCGGCCGTGCTGGAGGAGATCGCCCGCACGCACAAGACCTCCCCGCATATCGTGGCGCTGGCGTGGCTGCTGGGTCGCTCCCCGGCCATGCTGCCGATCCCGGGCACCCGGAAGTTCGAGCATCTGGCCGAGGATGTGGAGGCGGCCGATCTGAAGCTGAGCGACGAGGAGATGGCGGAACTGAACGGCGATCGGACCCCCTGATGCGCTGAGTTCCGCGGAGGGAATTCGCGGTCATCGCTTGAAACCAGGCTTGAAACCATATGAGGCGCGACGTGGCTCCATGATGCCGCGGCCGCGCCTCATATGGTTTCAGGCGCTCGCCGCTCTTTTTCTGCGGTGCAAGCGGATGACGATGGCCGTTGCAAGCCCTCCCAGGAGCGCCCCTGCCACGATCATGGGAACCTTACCGGAGCCGGCCGTGCGCCAGGGCATTTCATCCAGATACAGCAGATTCGGATGTTCCTCCAGCAGCAGATTCAACTCCTGCATTCGTTCCGCCACCCGACTGGAATCGGCCGGTTGATACGATAGCGCCAGGGGATAGAGCTTCAGCCCCTCACGCATATTCCGGGCGATGACGGTCGTAGTGGCAAGAGCTTCCAGAAGATCGGCGGTGATGGGATCGGGAGCCTTCGCGAACCAGAGGCGCTCCTGAAGCTGGTAAAGGATGGCCTCGCGAAGCTCCCCTGCCGTCCCTCCCTCGGCCGGATGGCCCTGCGGGATCTCGAAACGATCCGGAAGCGGCTCATCCCCGAAATCCACTCCCAGGATCGTATGATTCCGCAGCCAATCCGGATCATGCCGCATCGCCAGCTTCGCCTCCAGAATCCGTACGTGAATCCACTCGCTCCCATGATGAGAGCGGGGATTGCGCCGCAATGCCTCTTTGATCCAGTAGAGTGCCTTTTCATTGCGGCCGATCAGCTCGTAGGCACTGCCGATATTGCTGGCGGTTTCATACAGGCCGGGGTATTCGGATTCGATATCGTGCAACATCTCCAGCCCGGCATGGAAATGCCCCAGACGTATCAGCGTTATGGCGTAGTCGTTGCGAACCTGGTAGCTGGTGTCGATCCGGAGCTTCCGGGATATATAGGTACTGTCGGCATCGAGAGCGGAGAGCCGTTCCCGGACTACATCCGGATCTCCCTGCAGAAGCCTGTCGATTCCGATATCGGGTCCCAGAAGCTCCATGTCATAGCTCCACGTGCAGGCCATCGCAGGAGCATGCGCCAGCATCAGCGGAAGCAGAAGAGCCAGAGGGAATCGATAACGGATCATGGCAGGCCACGCATAGTTGAAGATCGTTCGGACCATCGGAAGAAGAGCAATCCTCAGCGTTCCTGCAACCCATTCAGAAAGGAGATGAAGATGCCCCGGAGGCGGGAGAAGACATCCCACTGCAACGTTCCGGGGAGATCGTCGATGTGGTGATAGGGCTGATAGCCGGTGAAGGGATAGACGTAGAAGCCGCGCACGCCACGGCTGACGATAGGGTAGTGATCGCTGTTGGGGGCATTCTCCCGCTTGCGCACATCGGCCACGCCGGCGCGGTTGGCGCACTCCTCCAGCAGCTCGAACTCCTCCGGGAAGGTCTCCCCGGCCACGGCGGTGATGCCATCGGTTCCGCTGGCGGCCATATCCATATTCAGCAGGAAACGGACCGATGCCAGATCGAGCGCCGGATGCTCCGCGAAGTAGCGCGATCCGAACAGCCCCGCCTCCTCCCCCGAAAAGGCAACGAACGCCACCGAATAGGAGGGCGGGTTCTCCCTGAAATGCCGCGCAAGGCTCAGAAGCATCGCCACGCCGCTGGCGTTGTCGTTGGCGCCGGGAAAATAGACCGGGCCGAAGGCGCCGATATGGTCGTAATGAGCTGTCAGGAGGAGAACCCGTTCCGGGTGCTCCGTTCCACGGATATAGCCGAGCACGTTCTGCGTGGTGGTCTCCTGGTAGGCGTTCTCCACGGAGCAGGCGATGCTGCCGATGGAGTCGGGCAGGGCGCTGCGGAGCACAGTGAACACCGGAATATCCGCCGGCTCCCCGTACTTGCCGTAGGTGAGCCGGTCGGCCAGAACCAGCACGGCACCGGCACCGTACATCATCGCATTTCCCACGCGGGTATCCAGCGCAATGAGCCGGCGATCGACGCCCTTGTCGGATGCGATGGCCCCCGGGAGTTGTTCATCGATCACCACCACCGCTCCGCGGACCGGCTTTCCATGAAAATCATCGATCCCCCTGGAACGGAGTATCAGGCCGCTGCCGGCCATCACCGGGGCCTTCCCATCGGCTATCGCCCCGCTGCCGCAGATCTCATCCGGCACGAAGCTCCGTCCCGGCTCCAGCCCGGCCCCATTCACCGTGAGCACCGGCGCTCCGGGGAACTCGTTGACCCGTATCGCGAAGCGCTGATAATATCCCTCCGGAAAGGAATCGACGCCCATGGCGGCGAACCGCTCGCGGATATAGGCGGCCGCGCGCAGGTGCCCATCAAAGAGATAGCCCCGCCCTTTCATCTCCGGCGAGGCAAGACGTTCCACATCGGCGCGGGCGCTCTCCAGCACATCCCCATCCTGCGCACGAAGCGCGGGCGCCAGTACAAACAGCAGCAGGAGCAATACGAGATGGGGCATAAGAATGTTCTATTAGCGATTGCAGATGGCTTGGAGCGAAGTGTACCTGGATTGAACCACGATGCACGCTACTGCACGGTTCCACTAGAGCGGATTTCAATCGGGTGACGCCTTATCAGACCAGGAAGAATAGGCCGCTCCTCCGGAGCTTCCGGAGTGGGGAGCAGGGAGCGTCCATGCTACAGACAGGCAACACCTATAGGTGTCCCCTACGGGGGCGACGACAGAGTAACCATAGTGCAATCCGCTCTCATGCATGATGCGCGCTACTTCACCGTTCCCTATTCGTGAAGATTTCATCCCCAACGTACGGATTCATCCAGCGCTCCCCCACCCCCGCCAACCAAGATTCGCGCTAATTCGCGGACGCTTTGCGGATGCGATCCAGAAGCCCGGCCTCCAGCTCTCCCGGCTGCACATAGATCACGATCTCCTCGATGCGGGCGGCATCGGCCTCGCGGAACAGGGCATAGACGGTGCTCTCCTGAAGAGGGCGCACATCCTCTCCGGGGAACGCGGCCATATACCGGGGAAGCGTCAGGATCACGCGACGGGAATTCGGGGGGAGCGACGGGATCTCCGTAGCCATCAGCAGGCGCACCATGGCGGCGGGAGCATAGTGGCGGTACTTCATACCGGGAGCGCGCGGGACGGAATGATCCCCCCCGCTGACCAGCACCTTCTCCCCCAGCACAGCCTCTATCTGCTCCACGGTGATGACCCCCGGACGCAGAAGAACCGCATCCTCCCTGCTGAGATCCACCACCGCCGACTCGATGCCGACCTGGCAGGGACCACCGTTCAGCACCGCCGGGATACGTCCGGCCAGATCGTCGTAGACATGCATGGCGGTTGTGGGGCTGGGACGCCCGGAGAGATTGGCCGAGGGGGCCACAAGAGGTCCGCTGCGCGCCAGAAGCGCCGCCGCTATGGGATGTGCCGGAACGCGGAGAGCTACGGTGGGGAGCCCGGCGCGGGCTATCGATGGCACCGTATCGAGCGCTGGGAGCACCAGCGTGAGCGGGCCCGGCATGAACGCGGCTGCCAGCAGGCGGGCGCGCTCCCCGGCGATGGCGCACTGTGCGATCTGCGACGGATCGGCCAGATGCACGATCAGCGGGTTGTCCGAGGGTCTCCCCTTTGCCAGGAAGACACGCTCTATCGCCGCCGGATCGAACGCATCGGCGCCGAGCCCATAGACCGTTTCGGTGGGAAATGCCACGATCCCGCCGGCCAGAAGAAGCCGTGCGGCCTCGGCGATGGCGACATCGCGGGACTCGGGAACAAGAGCGTCGAGAATGGTCGTCTGCATGGGCTCAATATAACCATCGGGGGCCAACCCGCCCGTCTGCGCGGGCGCTGCCACAGGCGCACCGTCGGCCCTTCCGGCCGATCCCGGCCAGAGCGGGCTCATGACCAACCTGTCACAGATTCTTTTACGCTTGTGATGAAGTCTTCAATTCTCTAACTTGCGCTTCTTTCATTGGAAATAACACTATAATCTTATACTAAGGAGCAGAGTATCATGGCACGCCGCTGCGAGCTCACGGGACTTGGGCCCACCTACGGTGGGAGCATCTCCCACGCGCACAACGTTACCAACCGCCGTTTCATGCCGAACCTCCAGACCAAGCGTATCTGGATCGAGGAAGAGCAGCGTTGGATCAAGGTAAAGGCCACCGCCAAGGCACTGAAGACCCTCGACAAGAAGGGATATCGCGCCATGATGGCCGATCTGAAGCGCGCAAAGTAAACGCGCTGAGACGAACTTCATAACGCCCGGTCTCGTTTGAAACAACGAGCCGGGCGTTTTCGTTATCCGCGAATGAGCACGAATCTTGGTTGGCGGGGGTGGGGGAGCGCTGGATGAATCCGTACGTTGGGGATGAAATCTTCACGAATATGGAGCTGGGAATGAACGTGCATCGTGGTAGGCGGGGGAGGTTTCAACGAATCCGTACGTTGGGGATGAAATCTTTGCGAATATGGAACTGGGAATGAACGTGTATCGTGCGTGGTAGGTGGGGGAGCGTTGGACGAATCCGTGCGTTGAGGATGAGGAAATGAATGGCGGTCTGTGCGAATTCCAACGGCGGATCTTGAGAGGGATTTCAAATAAGCGTACCGGTCGTGCGCGCCGCAGAGGTGTAGGTGTGCGTGCAGGCGCATCCCGGATGTCCGTCTCCGGTGCAGAGGAAATGTACGGCTGGCGACTATGATGAACGAAGCAGCGGCCAGAGATTACTAACGACCAGGGACTACTGACAAGGGACTAGTGGAGCTATGCCAGATACCGAAGCAATCATTCAATGGCTCAGCGGTCTGCCGCCGGCGGGCTTGTATGCCACGATCTTCATCGCGGCGTATATCGAGAATCTCTTTCCCCCCTCGCCGAGCGATGTGATACTGCTGTTCGTCGCTACCCTGATCGGCATCGGGACCATCGGGCATGTGCCGGCAATCGGCATAGCAACGCTGGGGAGTGTGCTGGGATTCCTCACCGCGTTCGTCCTGGGACGCCGCTATGGCCGAGGCTGGGTGGAAGCCAACAAAGTGCCGTTCGTCTCGAAGGATTCGCTGCAGAAGGTGGACAGGTGGTTCGAGAAATACGGCTACTGGGTGATCGTTGCCAACAGGTTCCTCTCCGGCACCCGCGCGGTAATCAGTTTCTTCGCCGGTATGTCCCGGCTGGAGATCGTTCGCACCACCATCCTCTGCGCCGTGAGCGCGCTGGCCTGGAATATCCTGGTGCTGGAACTGGGGGCATTCCTGGGGAGCAACTGGCGCGCCGGCGAGGAGATCCTCTCCAAATACGGTCTTGCTACCACCATTCTTCTGGGAGCCATCGCGCTCTATATTCTGATCCGCTGGTTCATCAAGCGACGGAAAGCCGCCCAGACCCCGGCTGCGGATGCCGCGGAGAAGATCTGACCGCCTCTCCTTCGTGATGGCCTCTCCGTACTGCAGGCTGGATGGCTAGCTTGATAGGCAGATAGTAGATGGCCGGCAGTGGCACAAAAGGACGACGGATGAGGGAGCTCTCGCATAGCGGAATCACCCCCATCCGTCGTCCTTTGTATCCATCCGATCCCTCTTCCCCTCTCTTCACTCCCCTTTCAACACTTGCGCCTCTCGTATCCCTTTCTCCGTACTGTGCTTCTGCCGGACTCCGGCCCCCTAGTAGGCTGTTAACATAGATGTGATTAGTAGATTGCTCTCCCCTAATCGAGGAGTCTACGATGTCTGCCAAACAGTATCAGATCACCCTGAGCGACGAGCAACGGCAGGAACTTCACACTCTGCTGCGCAAAGGAACC
>JBMDXA010000183.1:0-23632 GCA_048594725.1 Candidatus Kapaibacteriota bacterium | reverse complement strand
GGGGAGGAGAACGGCCGTAGGCTATGGCGCGAGCTGAAGCGCCGGCGCTGCGTCGGAGTTCCGCTCCGGCAGCGCACGGCGCATGAATATTGTCCGGACCTGTTCTACCGGGTCAGATCCACGGAGAACTGCCCGTTGGTGATCGTGACCTTCTTGGTGGTATCGGTCCGCTCCATCAGCATGGCGCTGAAGGTGCCATCGACGATCTCGCCGTTGCTGCGGGTGACCGTGATGGTGCAGGTATTATCGGGCAGCGGGCAATCGTACATGAGGGATTCCCCCTCGGTATACACGATGTTCACCGAGCTGCCGCTGATCGTTCCCGGAAAGGGGCCCTGTTCGATATCGTAGTTGAATCGCAGGAGGACCGTTTTCGACGGCGTCCCGACGAGCGTACCGGTGATAAAGACCTGCTTGGTCCTGGAATCATAGGTCGATGCGCCCGGAGTGAGGTTCAGCACAAGGTTCTGGCCGTTGACGGTAGCTTCAAGCTCGTTGCCGGAGCCGACATCGGGGCCGGTTGTATCCTCGGTGCAGGCGCTCAGCAGGAGTGCGGCCGCCAGCGGAACCAGTGCAAAGCGATAAGCACGCATAGGTAATCCCATTAATAGTACGATAAGTTCCCAACAACAGCAGGCATTCTCTGCCATCGTCCCTAAACTTACTAAGGGCAGGGCGATTTGGAAGGCGCTGGCAGGGAGGATAAACGATAAAAATGGTAGAGGGGGAGAGGAAAGGGGGGGTATGGGGGCAGGGCGACTGGTCCGTGGTCAGCGATTGGTCGGTAGCCAGTACGCCGCCTTCGGCGGCTGTCAGTAGTCCGTACGCGGGCACAGGGCAAAGTCAGTAGTCAGTTGAGAGCCACGGACCACTAACTACTGACGACGGACTCTCTTTCAATCGAAAATCCAAAATCGCAAATCGAAAATCTACCTGATTTCCTCCCATTCCTTCGACATGGAGCGGCGGAGGAAGATCACGGCCAGGGCATTCATGGTCCATTCCAGAAGTACGCGGAGATAGCCGTAGCGGCGGAACCGTCTGGGGGATTCGTAGACGCAGAGATCCCAGCTATGGCCGATGCCGCCACGGCGGTCGCTCCGGCTGTTCAGCCGCTTGTACAGATCGAAGTCCTCGCCGGCGGCCATCAGATCGTTGTACCCCCCGACGGCGCGGAACGGGCCCTTCCAGATCACCTGGCATTCGCCACGCCCCATCCCCACGCCGATCCTGTTGAGAAAGCGGACGTAGTTGTTGAAGAAGCCGTGGAACATGCGGTCGCTCAGGCGCCGCTCCTGCGGCGCCACCTGCACCGGGCAGGCGTAGGCCACGCAGCCGGAGGCGGTCTCCCCCTTCTCGGCGATGGTCATCAGGGCATGCATGAACCGTTCGGGGTGGCGGGGGATGGTATCGGCGTTGATGAAGACGAGCAGATCGCCCGTTGCCACGCTCCCGCCCCTGTTGCGCCCCTCGGCGATCGTCTGGCGGCGCTGCTCGGTATGCTCCACCACGATATCGGCGTGGGCGCGGGCCAGCTCCACGGTCCTGTCGCGGCTTCCACCGTCGCTGACGATCAGCTCGATATCGTAGCGGCCGCGCAGCTCTCTGGGGAAGCAGCGGAGGGTCTGCTCGATCAGTTTCTCCTCGTTCAGTGCCGGCACGATGATGCTGATCCGCGGGTGCGCAACGGCGCCCCGCTCGGCGCTGGCTCCCCGTTCCGGCGCATGGGGGGATTTCGCATGACCGTTCGTATGGGCCGGGCGTCTGGCGATCGAGGCGAAGGAATCTCTCACAGGCTGAAGGGATAGAGGATTTTGAACTGCACTTTCGGCCAGAGCTGGAGCGCGGGCGCGGGGAATTTGAAATTGTTCAACCCCTGCACAAGCCAGTTACCGAACGAGCCCATATCCGGCAGAAGCTCCACCAGATCGTAATCGAGCGCCACATGAAGCGTGCGGTAGGAGTTGTAGCCCTGCAGTTCCACATCGCGCGCGCCGGCGCCCACCGCAAGTTGCAGCCATTTCGGCCAGTACGGGCGCATCCCCTCCGGCAGCAGGTTGTGCACTTTCATCGACATCCATACATCCTGGCGGTCGTAATCATCCACGATGATCCGTTCCCGTATCTGCGCGGCCTCCCGCGCCGAATCGCGCCCGGAGGGGCCCACCGACCATTTGGGGTCGAAGTTCTGGAGAAACGGAACCCGCTGCTGGGCAAAGAAATAGCCCGCGCCGATCACATTGGATACCTGGTCGGTCCAGTCGAAGCCGTAGTTGGTGTGGAATCCGTCCTGCACTTCGATGAAGGTCTGGAAGAAGAGCCCGCCGGCGGCCCCCCAGATGGCGGCGTCGTCCGGAGAGAGACCGCAGGCGATGAACGCCTCGTAGCTGCAGTAGGAGGACATCCAGCCGGCGTACATGTGACCGGCCTTGTCGTACTGCTTTGAGTAGCCCCAGTCGGTCTGGAAGTTGAACGGCCCCTTGGTGCTGTCCGGGTACCATGCCTGCTGGTACCAGGTGATGGTGGCGGCAAGCCCCAGCAGTGCGCCGCCGAAGGCCATCATCGTTCCCGACTGCACATGGGTTTCCCGGTAGGGGAGTTTGCCGCTCAGGGTATAGCGGGGGCGGCCTGCATAGCGATATTCCTGCTGGGTGAGGCGGGGATAGTCGCCGCCGTCCAGCACCTCCAGCGAGTCGTTGTTCCCGGAGTGGATGGGCGTCCCGCCCTGATTCTGTTCGGATGAATCGATCGGCGCGGCTTCCGGTGCCGCCCCCGTAACGGCGGCGCCGACCGAATCGGCGGCACGCGAGGCCGCTGGCGATTCCTGATCGGCGGCGGAGGGGGGGGATGCCGGTGCTGCTGTCGAAAGGAGGGGGGGCGCCGGACTCTGGGCGTGCATGCCTGCCGTGGGTCCTCCCAGAAGGAGGAGAACGAGCAGCCGGCCGGCCAGGCTCCGGACTGACGGTGCGGATACATTCATTCGGATCGTGATATTTCCATACAGGAAGAGGCGGGGATGCGTGGCATCCTCATTCTATCATAACGGCAACGGCGGCGGGAAATCTCACCTGCGATGCGATCTCCCGCTGAATATTCCCAACAAGTACCTACCGGAATGCCGGTGAGATGGGCATCGCTCCGCCGGTCGGGCGCTGCCCCGTGCTCGGGAGCCGGGATAGATAAACACATCAAAACGCATTCTGATAGCGCTATCAGCGGCATGTGGTCCCGATAGAGGGAGGGGGGATGACCGATCCTCTCCCGTTCCAGGGGTGTTTCCCGGTCTAGTCCAGGGATTCCACCCGCAGCCGCAATCCCATCGTCCACTCGGTGGCCCCCTCCAGATCCCACACCGATACCACCAGCGAACCCTGGTAGTTCCGCTCGAATCCATCTTCCGACAGGGATACCGACTCCACCGGCGCCCGCAGGATCACCGCCGGGCGGTCCATATCCACCCTGATACGGACGCGGAGCCACTCATCCACCAGGGCGTAGCTGGTGCCGATGCTCTCGCCGGTGCCGTTGAGCTGGCCGTTCCCTTCCGGCGGGCGAACCCCGCCAAGCTCGTAATATCTGTCCGGCTCGGTGCCTGCCGAAAGGCTGTAGGCCATCTCGATGCCGAATCGCCCGGTGATGGGGCTTCCATCGAGCGAGCGAACGGTATAGGCCACCTGAATATCAGCAGAACCATCATCAATCGAAACTGCTTTTTCCACCAGCACCGGGGCCTGCTCTGCGGCCAGTCCCTCGCGCCGGAGCGTGACGGTGGTGGCCGTTCCCCGGCGGCTCCAGGATGCCTGGTACGAGGCGCCGATGAAATCGCCGAATTCCGCGAGCGTTCCGGTGCGGAGGCCCTCGGCGCTTACGTCCGGGCCGTAGAAATGATCCAGAAGCATCCCATGGCGGTAGGGATCGTAGATCAGAGCCCGTTCCAGTCCGGCCTCCTTCACCTTCACCACATCATGGATGCTGCGGGCGCGCTCCTCCCCCTTTCCCTCGGCGGCGGGTGCGGCGTCCGGGCGAACCCCGGCCAGCTGGGCATGGTAGCCCTCGCGGTGGCGCTGAACAAGATCGATGAAATTATAGCCGACGGGCTTGTAATCAAATTCGAAAATCCCCCCTCCGGCCGCCGGGGCGATATAGAGGTTGGCGCTGGGGCTTTCGTACAGAAGCTCGTCATCCCCATCCAGATCGTAGTCCACGGCGGTGATGCGCCCCCCGGTCACCCCTTCGATGGCATCCAGCTCCTTCTCCGCCTGGATCATCTGCCGGTACATCGCCGAGCGGATATTCGCCAGATACAGCCCGCCGAAGACCCCGTGCCAGTAGGGGCAGTTGCACTGGGCGGCCATCAGATGATCGTAGGCCGATTCCAGCGTGGCTCCCGCGTTGACGTTCGATGCCGGGGGAATCGTGCCGGGCGGGGGGAGCGTAGCGCTGCGGCGGAGCCGGTCGATACGTTCGGAGATCCGGAGCATCTTCTTCTGCATGGCGTTCACCTCCGGGTATTTCACCATGAAGTTGCGCCAGAACCCTCCCCGCACGAACGACTCGTAGCGTTCCAGCATCCCCTCCCCTTTCAGGGTCTTCTCGAACTCCTCGTACCGGGTATAGGCCCCGGCGGTGGGGAGCGCCCAGTGGAGCATCTCGGCGTAGGATGCGGTGGGCAGATAGAGCCGCCCGGCCGGCTTCATCGTGTCCAGCACCTCGGCCGGCGGGGCCGTGCGTATCCACGACTCGTTTGCGGCCAGCATCTCGCAGAAGCGGATCAGCCATCCCTTCTCATAGACCGTATGATAGGTCTCCGGCCAGACGCCGAACTTCTCGCCGTCGTCGGCGAAGACCACCACCCGGTTCTCCCCCTCGCGAGCGAGCGAGCGGAGATGTTCCAGCGTGGCCTCCGGCTCCTCGAACGGGATGGTATAGCGCAGGCGGCGGTCGATGGGAAATACGGCCAGCGGTTTTCCCTGGTCCTCCGTCAGAAAATAGCCGGTCAGATCGTCGTCGGTGAGCCCCGCCGACTTGAAATGGGTATCATCGAGGATGGTATAGCGGAGCCCGGCGTTATTGAGGGTGAGGGGGAGGGAGGGTTCCCAGACCCGTTCAGCGAGCCACATGCCGGCCGGGGGCACCCCGAACTCGTTCAGGATGCGGCTGTTCAGTTTGCCGATCTGCGCGGCGCGGTCGCGTTCCGGGAGCATCGCCAGAATGGGCTCGTAGTAGCCGCCGGAGAGAAGCTCCACGCGGCCGTTGCCGACACTCTCCCGTATCAGTTCGATGAACTCCGGGTGATGCGCCGCGAACCAGTCCAGAAGTATCCCGGTATAATGCTGGGCGAAGCGTATCGTGGGATAGCGCTTCATGATCTGCATCAGCGGGAGGTACGATTTTTGGTAAGCCTCTTCGATTACCCAGTCGAAGTTTCCCACCGGCTGGTGGTTATGGAAAGCCAGAACAAGCGTGATCATGATCCAAGATAGGGAGGATTTTCGATTGCCGATTTTAGATTTTCGATTGGGGCGGTCCGGGGCTGGCAGTCCGTCGTCGGTGGCTGTCGCACCGGGAAGGCATGATATCACTGGCACATCCGGAAACAACGGCCACGGACGGCCCGCGGCCGCCGCAGACTGGTAGGTGGCCCCATGCCTGTTACATACCGAAACCGCCGAACGCGGCAATTACCGGCAATTAAGGGGAAAAGGGGCCGTCAACGAAAGACGCTTTGCGCCGGTGCCGGTGTTCGCCGGTGCGGAGGGGTATTCGGTTGTAGTGATTCAACACTATCCAATTACATGGAGTAGTAGTAATGACGTTAAGCAGACGATTGCAGGCCACGCGCGACGAGGGAAGGGTCAATGAACTTCTCGGCCGCGTCGAGGAGAAGCTCGGGGAGATCCCCCAGGCCTATCATACGCTCGCACTCAGCCAGAACTTCCTGAACGATACCCTCTACAACCTGAAGAAGGCGATGGTTGAAGGGGAGCTGGATCTGAAGACGAAGCATCTGATCGCGATCGCCGTGGCGGCCGTGAGCGGGGGGCCCAATATCGTGAACGCGCGCGTGGACGAGGCGCGCAAGGATGGAGTCAGTGACGACGAGGTAACCGAGGCACTGGCGGTGGCGGGATCGATCGCCACGTACAACGTGTTCTACAAGTTCCAGCACCTTGCCGGGCCGGGATACGAGGATTTCAAGCCGGGCTACAAGCTCAGCGTCTTCCTCCGTCCTGCTGCGCTGAGCATCTTCCAGGTGGAGATGATCTGCGCCATCATCTCGGTAATCAACGATTGCCCGTATTGCGTGAAGGGGCATCTGGCGAAGTGCCGCGAGCTGGGCGCGCGCCCGGCGCAGATCGAGGAGGCGCTCCGCGTGGGGGCGCTGATCTCCGGATTTGCAACCTTCACCAAGATCGACTGACCGGATCAGGGGCCGCAACTCTCCCCCGGATAGATCCGGGATGCCCCGTTGCAAGAGCGTGCTTGCGGCGGGGGTGAAGGGGCGGGCGGCTCCAACAAAAAGTAACAGGCGGGCGGTTTGCGCCGCATGGCGGTAATCCCCTAGCTTCGCGATAGCACCGAAAAAACAGCAATCTGGATCATATCACATTATACCCAGTAGAGGAGTGCATTGAGTATGGCAGTTATGGTTGGTTCTCCGGCCCCGAACTTCAGAGGAACAGCCGTCGTCGGCGGTCCCGCCGCCGCA
The DNA here is from genome assembly GCA_048594725.1 of Candidatus Kapaibacteriota bacterium. Taxonomy (GTDB): domain Bacteria; phylum Bacteroidota; class Ignavibacteria; order OLB7; family OLB7; genus JAFDZV01. Next base: position 16,923 of record JBMDXA010000183.1, on the reverse strand, counting down.
CTGAACCCGGACAACGCGTTCCGTGATATATCTCTCACCGACTTCCGCGGGAAGTGGGTGGTGCTCTTTTTCTATCCGCTGGATTTCACCTTCGTCTGCCCCACCGAGATCGCAGGATTCGGCAAGGCATATGAGGATTTCCGCGATCTGGATGCCGAGATCATCGGTGTGTCCACCGACTCGAAGCACTCGCATCTTGCCTGGCGCCGCCAGGAGGAGAAGCTCCAGAGCCTTCCGTTCATGCTGCTGGCCGACAACACCAAGCAGGTGGCCCGCGATTACAATGTGTTGAAGGAAGAGACCGGCTACGCTCTGCGCGGCACCTTCATCATCGATCCGGACGGCAACCTCCAGTACATGGTGGTGCATAACGAGGATGTGGGCCGTTCGGTTGAGGAGACCCGCCGCGTGCTGGAAGCGCTCCAGACCGGCGAGCTCTGCCCGTGCAACTGGAAGAGCGGCGAGAGCACGCTCAATCCCGCCGCCGTTCCGGCCGAGGCACAGGGTTGATCGGGCCGGTTGAAGCCTGATCGTATTCGTACAGCGGAAGCCTCCGGCGGGGGGGCTTCCGCTTTTATATTTCCGGTGATTCTCTCCGCTACGGCGGTTTTCCATCCTCCGGCATCCACCCGCGGCGCACCCGCGGCGCACCCGCGGCCCATCTCCGGCGGTTGCCGCAGATGAATTAACCGCAATTGCAACGCGCTCCACCGCGTTACTTCCTCTGCGCATCGTATTTTCGCATCCACTCATCCAGACGGAGGCACGCGTATTGTGCCCCTCGTCAACTGATACGTTCACTTTATAGTTGCGAAGGATCAACCAGCGATACATGAGCGATGACTCGATCTCTCTAGCTGCCGGGTTGCCGGCGCATCCCGCACTGGAGGCTCCGGCCTGGACCTGCGAGGACGCCAAGGCGCTTTATACCCTGGACAAGTGGGGACATCCCTATTTCACCATCAACGATGGTGGTCATGTGGCCGTCCGGCCTCTGTATGAGGGGAATACCGAAATCGATATCTACAGCGTCGTCGATGAAATTCGCCGGCGTGGTATCCAGCTTCCGGTGCTGATCCGTTTCCAGGATCTGCTCCGGCGTCGTGTCATCGAGCTGAACGAAAGTTTTCGCCGCGCCATCGATGAGTTCGAATACAAGGGGGTCTACCAGGGAGTCTATCCCATCAAGGTGAACCAGCTCCACGAGGTGGTGCTGGAGATCATGGAGGCGGGAGAGCCCTATAATTTCGGACTGGAGTGCGGTTCCAAGGCCGAGCTGTTCGCCACGCTCCCGCATCTGGAGCGCGACAGCATGCTGCTGATCTGCAACGGCTACAAGGACGCCACCATGATCCGCGCCATGCTGATGGGGCGGCAGATCGGCAAGAACGTGCTGCCGATCCTGGAGAAGTACAAGGAGTTCTACGACCTCCTCTCGGAGTCCGATCGCCTCGGCGTCGATCCGGCGTTCGGTGTGCGCGTCCGCCTGGCTACCGCCGGCACGGGGCGCTGGGCCGAGTCGGGGGGGGATGTCTCCAAGTTCGGTATCTCCATACCCGATGTCCTGAAGCTCATCAAGGTGCTGGAGGACCGCGGGCAGACCGATGCGTTCCAGCTGGTGCATTTCCATATCGGCTCGCAGGTTACCGATATCATGGCGCTGAAGTCGGCCGTGCGCGAGGCCACCCGGGTCTACGCCAAGCTGGTGAAGATGGGGCTGGGAGTGAAGTATCTGGATGTGGGCGGCGGGCTCGGCATCAACTACGATTCGCCGGAATCGGGGCTGCAGCAGAGCATCAACTATACGCTGCAGGAGTATGTCAACAGCGTGGTGTATACCATCAAGGAGATCTGCGATATCGAGGAGGTTCCCCACCCGATCATCGTCTCCGAGAGCGGCCGCGCCCTTACCGCGCACCACTCGGTGCTGGTGGTGGGGGTGCTGAGCGCCACCAAGAAGAACGTCCCGGATGCCCTCCCGGTCGTCACCGAAACCGATGAGCCGGTGGTGCGCGAGCTGTACGATCTGCTGACCGGCCTGGAGGCCCAGACCACCGCCCCGGCGCGCGGCGAGGGGCAGCGCAAGGCCCGCTATCTGGAAGCCTACCACGATGCCATCGAAAAACGGCGCGAGGCGGAACTCCTCTTCTCGCTCGGCTATCTCTCGCTGGAGGACAAGGGGAAGACCGAACAGCTCTACTGGGCGCTGATGCAGGGGCTCTACAAGGCCATGACCACGCTCGATCCCAGCTCCCTTCCGTCCGATCTGTATCATGTGGAGGAGCAGCTTGTCGATCAGTATCTCTGCGATTTCTCCGTCTTCCAGAGCATGCTGGACCACTGGGCCATCGACCAGCTCTTCCCGGTGATGCCGATCCACCGCCTGGACGAGCAGCCCACCCGGCGGGGTACGCTGGTGGATATCACCTGCGATTCCGACGGCAAGGTGGACCAGTTCATCGGCGATGACGGGGAGCGCTCCTTCCTGGAGCTGCACCCCACCAACGACGAGCCCTATTATCTCGGGTTCTTCCTGATGGGCGCCTACCAGGATATCCTGGGGGATATGCACAATCTCTTCGGCCGCGTCAACGAAGTGCACGTCTATGCCGACGAGGAGGAGCCGGATAATTTCTATATCGAGAAATATATTCCCGGCACCACGGTTACCGAGGCGCTCTCGCTGGTGCAGTATTTCCCGAGCGATCTGAAGAAGCGCATGGATGCGCTGATCCGCGCCAGGGTGAAGAACAAGAAGCTCCGCCCCACGCAGGGAGTCGCCCTGATGGACCGCTATGCCAAGGGGCTGGAGGAATACACCTACTACTCCTTCTGGGATACCCCCTACAAGGTGGAGAACGCCGATAGCAAGCCCGTTGCCGATGAGGGGAAGCCGAATGGGAACGGCGGCGATGAGGCGAAGGGGAACGGCGGCGATGAGAGCGGCAGCGGCAGCTCCCGGCACCGGAACGGGAAGGCGGGGGAGTGAGGAGGGAATTTTCGATTTCCGATTGGCAACTATATACTTGAGCGACCCTGAGTGGGCACTTCCAGAAGAGTCCCACGCAACGCCGCGAAGGCGAAAAGAAGGAAATTTTCTTTGCGCCTTCGCGGCTTTGCGTGATGCATCGGGCATGGTTGGGTCTATCAGGTATATAATTGCCTTCCGATTTTGGATTTTCGATTGGGGAGAAGGGATTGGAGGCAGGGGCGGGAAGAGGAGTTCCGGAGGGATTCCATGTGAGCTGGCCTGATGCCCCGGTACTGGTTGCCGGGGAATGCCGGTGATAACGGGCCTCCGTAGGAGGCACCTGTTTGTAGCAATCAAAACCTGTTTCGCTGGGAGCTCCGTAGGAGCGGCCCATTCCCCTGGCGATATGGTGATGGCAGAGCCGCTATTCACTTGAACCAGTTGAAATCCGTTTCAGCGGAATCCTGAGAACGTCTGCGGGCGCCACGGTAGTATGCCGTGGCGCCCGTTGTGGTAAGTGGGGCTGATTGATAGATACGGGGCGGCTCTCAGCGGGAGAGAATGAGCTGCCGGACCTGCACATTGCTGCCGGTCCGGAACCGCAGGAAGTAGAGTCCTTCGGCCATCACTCGCAACGCCCCCTGCCGGCCATCCAGATGGAGGGTATGACTGCCGGCGGAAAGATCCGTATCGATCAGCACGGCGACCGTGGTGCCGAGCTGATCGATCAGTTCCAGTGTTCCCCGTCCGGCTCCCGGCATCACCACCGTGACGAACAGATCGTCATGAAGGGGATTGGGGCGGGGCTGCTCCAGAATTTCCCGTCCCGTTGCGGCTTCGTTCTCTTCCAGCACCCCCGACCACTGGTTGGTGGTGCCTGATACCCCGAGCGTATCGGGGGAGGAGGGGGCATTGCTGTAGACGACGATCACTCCCTGCTGCGAGCGTGCCTGCGGCAGGAACGTGACCTGGATGTCGCTGCTGGCTCCAGGGGCTATGGACTGCCGGCCCGTATCGTGAAGCAGGAACGCCGGATGAGCCGAGACGATGCTATCGACCTCGATCGGAATGTTGCCGAGGCTCCATATGGTGGCCGCCAGCGTTCCGGTGGTGTCGTCGCTGAACTGCAACGCGCCGGGACGTATCCACAGGTCCGGGTGGGGACGATCGGTAGCGGCCAGGAAGGCTCCTTCACGGTAGGTTCCGGCCAGCACTCTATTACCGGGGGCTACCGCAAGGTAGCGTACATTCAGATCGGTCAATCCCCCGTTGATTCTTCCCCAGCTCAGCCCCTTGTTGAACGACCAGTATACACCGCTGGCCGCCCCCATGTAGAATACACTGCTGGAATCGATGGCAAGGGATGTTATGCCGTACACTCCCTGGGCCACCGATGTGACCTTTTCCCATGTTTTCCCCTCATCTCCCGAACGGGCCAGGAAGTCCTCTACAAGCTTCACATACACGTAGTTGCTGTCGTCGATGGCGATAGCTGTGGGGAACAGGTTCACGTTGTTGTAGAGATCCCCATGTTCCCCCCGCACACTCGCCCATGTTATCCCGCTATCGCCGGAGCGGTAGAGGGTGGATGACTGCTGGACGAAATGATCCGCGTCGGTATAGGTGGTACTGATGATGGAATAGAGCGTGCCGGTCCGGCTTATCGCATCCGGCAGGCACTTCAACCGGTCGGGAAAGAAGAAGGGGCGACTTCTCCAGCCGGTATCGGCCCAGACATATAGAAGGCTGTCGGCACAGAAGCAGACCTCCCTGTTGGGATGCGGACGGAGCCCCCAGTCCCAGATATATCGTTTGGCCTCTGTTGCCGGTATCCCGTTGGTCACATCGCTCCAGGTACGGCCGGAGTCGGCCGAGCGGAGTATGGAGGCTGCCGCATGGATGAAGATGTTCCCGGAGGGGTCGGTGACAATGGAGCGGATATCGGTGCGGGGGATCGGTGTCCAGGTGGAGCCGGAGTCGGTCGAGATGCTGGCAGGATAGTCGCTGAGCCTGGTTTGCACTCCTATTACTCCATTGGATGCCGCCGATACGCCCAGCCCCAGATAGCCATGAATGCCCTTGCTCGATAGCCCCCATGACATTCCGGTATCGCCGGAGCGAGCGATGCCGTTGTACCCGGTTGCCAGCAGATCCCCGCTGGGGGCGGTCATCATCCTGGTAAGGATTCTTTCAGCCGACCCCGCTTCGCTCCAGCTCTTTCCGTCATCCCGGGAGCGCACCACGATATTCGTGCTTTTCCAGGGGGCCAGCCCGAGCAGGGTTCCCTTGTGATACATGATATTGATGATCCCCCTGGGGATGGGGCGGGCGGTCACTCGCCAGGTATCTCCTCCATCGGTGGAACAGTGGATGGTATCGGCCTGGCGCACGTAAAGCTTCCCGGAGTCACCCACGATAAGATTTCCGTAGACCGTTTCGTTCTGCTGTTCCCAGGTTGTTCCATGATCGGTGGAACGGATTGTTCTCCCCTCTTTCTGCGTCATCAGCGTGCCGTTCGGCAGCAGGATCAGTGCGTTGTTGGCGTTGGGGATCACCGTCGTCCAGGTAGAGCCGGAGTCCTGGGAGCGATACACCCCCCTACCCCTTTCCAGATAGAGCCATCCGGCCGGATCGATATAAAGATTGCTGCTCTCCTTCCATATGCTCCAGGTAGCACCCTGATCGCGTGATCGCATGATATTGTTGTCGGTAGCGGCGAAATAATCGCCCCACGGAGCTACCTGTATCCACTTGACCTCATCGGCGCTGAAGTCTATCCTGTTCCAGGAATGCCCGTCATCCGATGAACGGATAAGCCCGAGTTCCCTGGATACGAGGATGTTGCCGGAGGAATCTCTGGCGATAAGCCCGGTCCGTCCTCCGTTGATTCCCTCAAGCGGGCGCCAGAAGTTGGATTGCGCCAGCCCGGCGGTGCTCCCCGCCATCATTGCCAGCAGTACAAGGACTATCAGGGGAGGTGCTTTCATACGCGAGTAACTCCGGTTGCAGTAGACTGGGGCCAGGAGCGATATCATGCCGATTCCTTCCCCGTTCCGAACGGAGCATCCTGGCGTGCACTGTAACCCGTCACCTGCAAGAAGGTTAGCGATACGATACCGGAGGCGGTGGCTTGGGGGAGTAGCGGAGGGCATGAACACAGAGCGGACCGGGGCTGCCATACCGATTCATGGCGGCCTCCGGTCTGCTCTTCTTCTTCCGATCCAGGGACGGCCGGTGACGGTTACGCCGCCACCGCTTCGCCCACGGCAAGCCACGCATCCAGCCGCCGCTTCTGATGGAGATGATGGCGGAAATGCATCTCCACCATCAGGTACCATTCCTCGGCGTTGAGCAGTCCCAGCCCCGGATGCGACAGCCTCACCTCCGGATCGAACCCGGCTATCCGGCCGGCGAACGAGCGCATCGTTTCGGTAAGGGCATCCAGCTCCTCGCGCAGCCCCTCGATGCCCTCCGGCTGGCGCGGCGTGTACCCCGGCGATGCCGGCACCTTGATCTGAATGGGAGGGAATGCGTTGGCGGCGAATACCCCCTCGCCGTTGGCGTTGTGGCCGGTTGCCGAACGGGCGCCGTTGCCGGCCAGGCACTCCCCGGCATTGCGAAGCTGCATGAAATGCGCAGTCTGGAGAAGATGGGCGTATACCTGCCCTATCGACCATTCCTCGGCCGAGGGCTTCAGCGCGAACTGCTCCGGGGTATAGTCGTCCAGCGCAGTGCGCCATTCCGCCACAACCTTCTCGAACGCCTTGAAACTCTCTTCTGCTCTGCTCATGATCGGTACTCCTGGTGTATCTGCTGTAGCTGCCCGTGCGGGCCGTGTTAGAACTGGAGCAAAGGTACGATGGCGCTGTTGCCACCATTGTGTCAGTAACTATGGGGCGGTGTGGCGCTCGAACATTTTTTTCGCCTCGGTGGCGATCGCCATGGCGAGATCATCCGGCGAAAGGACGCGCACACGAGATCCCCAGCTCAGAATCCAGGGGAGGAGATCCTCGGCGGCGCGGGAGCGGAGGGTGACCAGCAGGCCATCCGGATGGGGCTCCTCGGAGACCTTGTAGTAGTAGCGCGTCTCGCGCACCCAGTCGGCCGATGCGGCATCGAACAGAAGCTGCGCCTCGTACGGGCGGGCGGAGGCTTCCGGCCGCCGGGGCAATTCCAGTCCGGCGGGGCGCTCGAAGGTGGCGGCCAGCAGTTCCGGATCGCTCATCCGGCTCAGGCGGAATGTGCGGAGCGCGTTGCGTTCATGGCAGAACCCCGACATATACCAGACGCCATCGATGTGGCTGAGGGCGTACGGGTTGGCGCGGCGGGGATCGCGCAGTTCGGGATCGGTGCAGTTGTTCCGGCGATTGTAGCGGAATCGCACCTCCCGGCGTTCCACCACGCCCCGGCGAAGCACCGCCAGCTTCCGGAGTTCCTCCGGATCATCCAGGGTATCGAGCCGCAGGAAGCGTATCCCCTGGCGCACCGCATCCACCTCCCCGCGCACCCGCTCCGGCAGCACGGCCTCTATCTTGCCGGCCGCGGAGCGCGCGGCGGTTCTATATCCCTCATCGAATCTCCCCTCCACCACCTCGGCTCCCAGCAGCAGTATCGACGCTTCCTCCGCGGTGAAGCTGAGAGGGGGAAGAAAGTATCCCTCCATCAGCGAGTATCCCTTTCCCGGCACCGCCACCAGCGGCACCCCCGCCTCCGAGAGCGCATCCAGATCGCGGTAGATGGAGCGCCTGCTCACCTCGAAGGTGCAGGCCAGATCCTCCGCCCGGAGCGTTCCCTGCTTCTGGAGTTCCAGGAGTATCGCCAGCATGCGATCGCTTCTGTTCATCGTGGGCCTCGTTGCACGTATCGGTATGGAGGGGAGAATGGAGTTGCCGGATCTGGCGAACTTCGTAAACTATCGGCTATCATCCGATAGCATCCCCGTTCATCAGTCCCGGTCCGTTGTGAATCTACGAGTTGTTTTCTCTATCGCGGCCGTATCGCTGCTGGCTCTTCTGCGCGGCGCGCCGGATCTCCGGGCGCAGGAGGGCGCCACGCCGGTACACGCTGCCGATTCGCTCCATCGCGGTGGCGATAGCGGCGTCTCGTTGCCGAAGCTCGCGCTGGTGGGAGGGATCACCGCCGGGGGATTCGTCTACGGGCATGTGCTCCAGAACGATCTGTGGTGGAAGGGGGAGCGGAGCGATTTCCATTTCGACTGGGATCACGACTGGACCTACGCGCTCGGCAGCGACAAGCTGGGGCATTTCTATTTTCCCTATCTGGTGACCAATCTCTACGCGCAGGCGTTCGGCTGGGCCGGCATGGATTCCTCGGCCAGCCTCCTGGCAGCCGGGGGGCTTGCCTTCGGCTATCAGACCTACATCGAGATCCGCGACGGATTTTCGAAGGCATGGGGGTTCAGCTGGGGGGATTTCACCGCCAATACGCTCGGCGCGGCCTATCCGATTCTGCAACATCATCTCCCGCCGCTGCGCGATTTCAATTTCAAGATCAGCTTCTATCCCTCCGAGAAATTCCGCTCCGGCGGCTACGGCGCCATCATCGACGATTACGAGAGCACATTCCACTGGCTGAGCGTGGATGTGCACGATCTGCTGCCACGGGAGTTGCAGGAGAGCTACCCGGCGTGGCTGAACCTGGCGGTGGGGCACAGCGTGAGCGGCCTGGATCTTCAGGGGGCCGGGCATCATGAGCTGTTCCTGGCGCTGGACTGGAATCTGGAGGGATTGCCGGGCGATGGATGGTTCTGGAATCTGCTGAAGAAGAATCTGAATTTCTATCACCTCCCCTCTCCGGCCGTGAAGATCTATCCGGGGGTGGTGTGGTATGGGATACATTTTTGAATTTACGATTGGGGGATGGGGGATTTTCGATTTTGGATTGGCAACTATATACTTGAGCGACCCTGAGTAGCCAATCTTTGAAGAATCTCACGCAAAGCCGCGAAGGCGCAAAGAAAGACCTCTTCTTTGCGCCTTCGCGGCTTTGCGTGATGCATCTGGCATGGTTGGGTCTATCAGGCATATAATCGCCTTTTGATTTTCGATTGGGGGGATGAGCGGGGGGAACCGACGCCATATCCTCTATCCGGCTGTAGTGGAAGAGTATCTTGATTTTTGACGGGATCACATCGCGGGATTGGTGTATGTGAACGAACACAATGCCTGGATGAACGATGATCCTCGCATCAGAGATATTTTTTATGATATCAGTGAGATCACGGATTCAACCACCGCAGTACGTACGCTTCGCGATGCCGGTCTCGACGCACTCCTGACTGATATCGCATCGCTGCCTACTCCCTTTACAAGTATTTCCGGTGGATCTTCTCCGGGCCGGTTCTGTCGTTGTAATGCGCTTCGGTGGGAATGGTGGATGCGGCAGCAACGGTAGGCTGATGCAATAGATAAGAGATGTCGGTATCCTTTCTTCTTCGCGTTCTTTGCGTCTTCGCGTGAACTTTCCCCAATCGAAAATCCAAAATCCAAAATTCACCCCTTCCGCTTCATCACGATCCCGTCCATCCCGCGCGCCAGATATTCCCGCAATCGCTCCTGAAGATGCGGCGGGGCCTCCTGCGGAGGTATCTGCCGGAATCCGATGGCGCCGTAGAAGCCGACGAGATGCGCGAAGGGGATGCAGTAGCAATCGGCCGCGCGGATCTCCTCCTGGAACGCCTCCAGCAGCCGGCGCCCGATCCCCTGGCCGCGATAATCCTGGTGCACATGCATGGTGCGGAGTATGCTGTGCCCCTCCTCCCGGCAGAGCCGCACCACACCGATGATCCTCCCTCTATGTTCGGCGATGTAGACCGCTACATCGCCGTCCACGGAGTTCATATAGCCCCGGCTCGCGTAGAAGAGATTGATGCGCCCGGCCTCCTGTGCCGGGGTGGCGCGGCGGATGGTGATCTCGCCGTTCAGGCCGGCCGCGGCGGTATCGTTCACTGCTACGCCACCTCCCAGCTCTCGCCGTTGCCGAGTGCGCGGAACTGTTCGCGCGGGATGCCGAGTTTATCCAGCTCCGCATGCAGTACCTTCACCGGATCATCCTCGCCGTCATCGGCCTGGGCGAAGGTGCCGAAATGAATCCCCATGCTCTCCTGGGCGCCGATGCGCCGATGCACGTGCGCGGCATCATCGGGGCCCATATGCACCGGCGACATGAACCAGCGGGGCTCGTACGCGCCGATCGGCAGCAGCGCAAGGCGGATATTGGGAAAGCGATCGCGGATCTCGTCGAAGAACGCTCCCACGCCGGTATCGGCCGCGAAGTAAACGGGGCCGGAGGAGGTCTCCAGCATGAAGCCGCACCAGAGGGTGGCATCGCGATCGCCCAGGCCGCGCCCGGAGAAGTGCTGCGCCGGCACGCAGGAGAGCCGTACGCCGTTGCCGATATCGGCCGTATCCCACCAGTCCATATCCGACGAGTTCGGGATATCCTCCGAGTCCAGATAGACCTTGTTGCCGAGCGGGACGTAGATGCGGGGCTTGTGCTTGCGGACCAGACGCCGGAGCGTGTCGGTGTCCATATGATCGTAATGGTTATGGCTCACCAGCAGCACATCGATAGGCGGCAGATCCTCCAGCCTGATCCCCGCCGGTTTGTAGCGGGAGGGACCGGCAAAGGAGACGGGGCTGATACGGTAGGACCAGACCGGATCGGTGAGGATGTTCAGGCCATCGACCTGGATCAGCACCGTGGAATGGTTTACGAACGTGACCCGGAGCTTCCCCCTGCCAACCCGTTTCGGGGGAGGGGGACCGGGCTGGATATCGTTCCGCAGCGTCCAGATCCCCGGCTTCCGGTTGAAGAGCCATCGCATCAGATCGACGAACCCGCGCGGCTGGGCCTCCGGGTTGAAGAACCGTTCGCCGTTGAAATGATCGGTGATCGCCCCGGAGTAATGGGGGGCGGAGAACTTGTAGAACCCGAAGAAGGAGACCGCCGCTGCGGCTACCGACCCGGCTCCCAGCGCGGCTATGAACGTGCGCCGTTTCCATTTCTTCCCTGTTCCGGGTTCCGGTTCCGGCCTGCTGCTCTGTTCATCTGAGGGGACCATGCGACTCCATAGCTGATATGTGGAACTCCGCAGGAACGCGGAGCAAAACGGCCTCTGCCCGCCACGCACTGTTCTCCTGTACCCGGTAACGACGCGCGGACGGATCGGGTTCCCGTTCCGCCGCCATCATTCCCGCCCGCACCGATTCCCGATGCAATGAGTACAAAGGAAAGAGAAGAGAGGACTGCGATCGATATGGCTCATCCTCCCTCACTCATCTTCATCATCTCCTCAAAGAGGGGGCTTGCCCACCGCCCGCAGACCGGTATACGTATCCGGCGTTCCCCCTGGAGCGGGTTTCAGTTGAGTGTGAGGTAACGCACGTCAGAGGAATGGGCCGCTCCTCCGGAGCTTCCGAAGAAAACACTGACACCATAGCTACAGACGGGTGCTCCCCACGGGAGCCAGAAACGATCAAGTCAATTGAAAACTGCTCTAATCGTCAATCGAAAATCCAAAATCTAAAATCACCCGATTCCCGTCAGCGCGACGGCGGCGGCCATAAGCACCGCGCCGATGATGGTAGCGGCCATACTGCGGGAACCGGAGCGGCGATCGATGTACGGGAGCCCGAACAGAAAGATTCCCGAGGCCATCATCAGCAGGGCCGAGGGGAGACCCGGCATCATCCGGAGAAGCTGGTAGGGGGCCATGAAGTACCATTCCGGATGAATCCCCTCCGGCGTGGCGAGAGGTTTGGTAAGATCGGCCGGCAAAGCAAGCTCCCCGTGATGGCCCCACGGGGAGAGAACGGCCAGGGTGATGACCGTCCCGAATGCCAGCAGCCAGCAGAGAAATTCGCGATAGATGAAGTTACCGAAATAGGGGACCGATACGGCCCCCTCCCGGACGCCCGGCCCCCGTTCCAGCGAGGCCGCCATCGCGCTCAGGAGATAGGCGATCGTCACCGGCAGAACCGTCAGGGCGATAAGCACCGGCGGTGAGGCGGGATCGAACCGCCCGGCCAGCAGCGGCGCCGCTATCAGCAGCAGCAGGGCGATCCCTCCCAGCGCCGATGCCACGATCATCCCCCCGCGCCGCCGCGCCGGCGATGGAGCCGCCAGCCCGAAGATGTGGGCCAGAAGGATATGAAGAGCGGTGAAGAGGAGTGTCGCCAGGGGGAGCGCCACTGCGTGGGCGCTGTAGATGCGCGAGAGCGTCAGCCCGGTGATATCGCTTCCTCCCCGCAGGATCGATCCCAGCGCCGGGCCGATGGCCGGGAGGGCATCTTCCGGAAGACTCCCCGCCACCCGTGCCGCGAAATACGACAGACGATTCCAGGGCAGAAGATAGCCGGTAAAGGCGAAGCCGAGCAGCAGCAGCAGGAGCACCGCGCCGGTGGTCCAGATGAACCCTCGCGGTCCCCGGTTGCTCCGCATGAAGAATGCGCTCGCGGCATGGATGAACAGCGCCACCATCAACAGATTGGCGGAGTAGGCGTGGATGGAGCGCACCAGCGGCCCGAACTCCACATCGTGCATGATCCTCCCCTCCACGCTCGCCCAGGCCGCGCTGGGGCGAAGGGGGCGCCCGGTGATCTCCTCGCGCACCACCTCCACCGCCCCGCGAAGAGGAGGGGGGGGGAGGAGGGAGTCGGTGGCCGGATCGAACGGGAGGGGGATTACCTCCCCCGCCCGGTAGCTTCGTTCGTTCCAGCGCACGTCCTTCAGCAGCCGCGCAGCCGCCAGCGGGGTTCCGTCCGGAGCGGTTGCCGGGGATGAGCCCGGCTCGTAATAGGTGCTCAGAAGAATACCGCTGCACACCATCACCAGCAGCAGAAAGAGGGTAAGGCCGCCGAAGTAGTACCAGAGCGAATGGCGGCTCTCCGGAACGCTCCGGCGGCGCAGCCAGGAACCGATGGCAGGGATATCGTCCGGGATCTCCCCTTCCCGGCCTCCCCTCTCATCGCTCGTGCCGGGGTTCGTGGTATCGCTCATATGGTGTTCACCCGATCACTTATCCACATGGTTATCCACTTTTCCACACTAACCTTTAGGGTAAAAATAATCATGCCGAAGGGGGGAGAGGGGTATCGGTGACGATCACGGCTCCTTCTTCGATGCGAAGTTCCAGGCGTACGAGGGGGGATGTGGGTGGTCCCTTGAGCACCATGCCGGCGCTATCGAAGCGGCCGTCGTGGCAGGGACAGATGAAGATCCGTTGTTCGGGGTGCCAGCGTACGTTACAGCCGGCATGGGTGCAGCGGAGATCCAGCGCATACAATCCGGCATCGCCCCGCATGACGATTGCATCGGAGGAGCCCACCCTGACGATCCGGGAGCCGCCCGCAGGGATGCCCGACTCCGGCCCGGCCATCACGATGGCGGGGGCCATGCGGGGGGCGCCGAGGTATCGCCCGGCCACATATACGGCCGGTGCGGCAACCGCCAGCAGCGATCCCCACAGGAGCACGCCCAGGGCATCGCGCCGCGAGGGTTCATTGGTATTGTTGCCGTTCCGGCTCATCGCTTCAAGCAATGGATGAAGAAAGGGAGTACGAAGAGCCGGGGCCAGGAACGGCGCGCGAGCGCCCGATGCAACCGCTACCGATCATAGAAGCGGGCGCCCTATCAACTCTCGAAGAAATTACACCCCGCGCCGATCCACCGTGTGTTCCGGTTGAAGTCCACCCCCATCATCTTTCCCCGTCCCATCCTGACCAGTCCCATCAGCGGGCGCGGGGCGGGCTCATCCGGCAGCCATACCAGCATCACGCGGAACTCCGGCTTGGTTCCCCCTTCCGGGGTATCGATCGCTTCGGCGTAGGTGATCCGTTCCTGGAGAAGATATTCCGACCGGCGCTCCGCCGGTATCGCCTCGATCTCCTGGCGCGTGGGCCCCACGCTCACCCCCACTCCGGCAAAGGAGTAGAGAGGCTTCAGCACGTAGTTCTCCAGGTGTTCGGGGAGCTCTCCGACCTGGTCCAGGAATGTTGCCGGCGGCACCGTGGGATGGTTCAGGAACGGGATCGTGAACTTGCTGATACGGAAGTACCAGTTCGGGTGCCCCGCCCACGACACGTCCAGATCGTCGTGCCAGTTGAAGGGGATCTCCACATTGTGACGCTGAAGCTCATCGACGATCGCCCGGTTGTAGATCCGGCGGATCGGGATCAGCTTTCCCTCCCGTTCATAATGGAGGACGCGGCCGATCTTCCTGACGAAGCGGATATCGGTCACGGCGATGCCGAGAAGATCCTGCGTGGCGTGGAAATCCGGGACGGTCTTCTGGTTCCAGGGGTCCAGCTCCAGCAGCACCACGTTCTCCGGGTCCTCGTCGGCCACGATGGCGCGGTGGAGGATATCGACGAACTGCGAGCGGCTGTGCCCTCCGTTGATATAGGAGAGTTCCGGGGGGAGGCGGTAGTGTTCCTGGGTAAGCTCCGCGAAATAGAGCTGGAAGCCCATCAGCGAGGGGAAGCCCTGCATCTCGATCAGCTTGGGGCGGAAGGTGCCGTCAGGGCCGGGGGTAATGGCAAAATCGACCGTGAGGAAGGTGGCGCGTTCCGGCTGGTTTGCCACGGTATACTCCGGGCGGAGCGTGGCATCGGAGCGGCGGAGATACTGGGGATCGTGTGCCTGCAAGGCCAGCTCCACGGCCGCGGTTTCGCACTCGCGTTGCAGATCCTTCGGGACGAAGAAGGGGGTCTCGCAGACCCTGAAGCTGATATTGGTTCTGCAACGATGATTGAGCCGCTCCAGGAAGTGCTGATAGCGGCTCTCGGTAAAGGTGCTGTTGAAGTACCGGCGAAGTTCCGGAATCATCTATGATGTTCGATTTTGGATTTTGGATGTTCGATTCTGGATGTGCGATTGGCAGGTATGGCCGGTACTACGCCCTGGCATATGCCAGGGCATACGGGGCTGTGGGTTATAGAGACAGGAGCGGGAGTTGCGTATCGGTTCGGCGCGTTCTCCTGCTCCTGTCTACAAGCCTTCGTCTCTTCCCAATCGAAAAGCCAAAATCATCAATCGAAAATCTACCAGATTCCCTGATAATATCCGCCATCCACCGATATCGTGGCGCCGGTGATATAGCTGGCGCGGGCGGAGGCGAGAAATGCCACCACATCGGCGATCTCCTCGGGGCGTCCCATCCGGTTCAGGGGGATATCCTCATGATGGCGGGCCAGGATCTCCTCGTGCGAGACGCCGAGTTCCTTCGCCTCGTCCATCGCCAGATCGTAGATCCGGTTGGTGAGGGTATAGCCGGGGGCCACGTTATTGACCAGAATGCCGAACGGTGCCAGCTCGTTGGAGAGGGTCTTCGCCATCCCCACCACCGCGTTGCGCAGCGCATTGGAGAGCATGAGATATTCGATCGGCTGCTTGACGCTGACGGAGGTGATATTGACGATACGGCCGCTCTGCATATTCCGCATATGCGGGACCGCCGCGCGGATAAGCCGGATAACGCTCATCAGCACCAGATCCACGCCGGCGCGCCAGTCGCTATCCTCCAGGCTGATGAAGGTGCCCCGTTTCGGGCCGCCGCAGTTGGTGACCAGGATGTCCACCCCTCCGAACGCGATGCGTGTTGCATCCACCAGCATCTCGATGTCGTCGGCCTTGGTGATATCCGCCTGCACCCACTCCACGCGCCGTCCGGTGGTGGCGGAGATCTCCTCGGCGGTTTTCACCAGATCCTCCTTGCTGCGTGCGCAGACCACGACGTTGGCGCCCTCGCGTGCCAGGCGCATTGCACATGCCTTTCCAATACCGTGGCTTGCGGCGGCCACGATTGCGGTTTTATCGGTAAGCTCCAGATCCATACAATCCTGTTAGCGGTTTAAAAGGGGAAGACGAATCGTACAGGCAACGGGGAAGATAAGAAGTTCCTCCTATCCCGAACGCGGATGAACGGGATACCACCGTTGCGGGGTCACTTGTTGCTGACCAGATTTGCGATGAGCTTCTGCTCGGCCTCGTAGCCGGCGGCCGCATGGGCGGCTACCGGGAAGCTGAGATACCAGACCGAGCCCTTGCCGAGCGGTTCCCAGAAGAGCGCCGCCGAGGAGTCGGGGGCCTGGAGATTGGCGGCAAGGATGGCCCGTCCGTTCTCCCCGCCGAAGACGAGCTGCGCGGTGCGTTTGCTCACCGAATCCAGATCGGCCCGTGTAAGCTGGTTCGGGCGCTGGATCACCGGGTCCCCCCGCAGCGAAGGGGCCAGCACCACCTCGTACTCCAGATCGCGCGGGGAGAGCTTCAGCGGGGCTCCCGTGCCGGCCTTCAGCAGCGTCTTGGTCTGCTGGTTCATCACGATCAGCGTGGTACCGTTCTTGGAGGCATGGGTCAGCAGGCGATTGTATCCCTGCAACGTCTCGGTATATTCCATCGCCTCCTCGTCCAGCAGCATCACCGTATAGGGGGTGAAATCGTGCCGGGCGAATTCCGAGAGGGAGATGCGGCTGTAGGGAATCCCCAGGGCGCGCAGCGCCACCAGGAGATTGGAGCGTTCCAGCGGCGCCAGCACCCCTACCGTCCCTCGCGGGTGGGCCATGATGTTCCCCGGCAGCACGCGGGGGATCGGCCTGGTGCCGCTGCACCCTGCCAGCAGCAGGACCGCCAGCAGCAGGAGCGGAAGCGCCCCCGCAGTACTGCGGCGTGGCGCCGGAATGAACGTGACGAACTCTCGCATGGATATCGCTGTTCCTAATCCTCAGGAAGTATCTGAGCGCCGCGCTTGCGGTGCGGTTCCCAATCTAGGACAATTTGCCGAAGTACCGAGCCTTCTCCGCCCCGGCCGGATGCGGGGAACGGGAGAGCGCTTCGGATCGAAGAACGGATCAACCCATATGATAGAACTTCATCAGGTCACCAAGGTGTACGGCCCCTCCCAGGGGAAGGGGGTAAAAGCTCTCGATGTCGCC
>JBMDXA010000182.1:0-15502 GCA_048594725.1 Candidatus Kapaibacteriota bacterium | reverse complement strand
GTTCCATCATCGACGCCGGCAAGTCCCTCACCTACCCGGTGGTGGATGTGATTGCCCGGCTGCTGAAAACCGAGCGCCTGATCCTCGGCGTCGGCGGCGGCGTGCGCAGCCGCCACGTCTTCTCCATCGGCCTGGACCTGGGGCTTCCCACCGGCGTGCTGGCACAGGTGTCGGTGGCCGATGCCCTCGGCAACGCCCATATCCTCGGCACCCTGCTGTCGCCGTACGGCGTGGTGGCAATCCCGCCGGAAATCTTCGGGCATCTTCTGCCGCTGTTCATCCATTCGGCGCCGGGCGTGATCTTCAATGGCGTCCCCCCCTACTCCCTGTGGGAGCATCCTCCCGGCATCGGCCGCATCCCGCCGCACCGCACCGACGCAGGATGCTTCATCCTCGGCGAGTGCTTCGGCTGCAAGTCGGTCACGCTCGTCAAGGATGTTGACGGACTCTACACGGAGGACCCCAAGGAGAACCCGAACGCAAGCTTCATCGACTCGATCAGCGCAAAGGAGCTGAAGAAGCGCAACCTGAAGAGCCTTCCGTTCGACGAGGTTCTCCCGGACATCCTTCTCAACGCGCGTCTGGTAAAGCAGTTCCAGATCGTCAACGGCCGCGATCCCGAGCGCGTGGCAGCAGCCATCCGAGGGGAGCATGCCGGCACCATCATCCACGCCGACTAGCGTGGAACCAGCAGTCCGGGTAGAAGGATTGGAGAAGCGATTCGGCGGAGATGTGTACGCACTCCGCCGGATCGACCTCTCGCTTCCGGCCGGGGAGATGGTGGCGCTGATAGGGGCCAATGGCTCCGGCAAAAGCACATTGTTGAAAATTCTGGCCGGCATGATCCCTCCGGATGCCGGCAGCGCACGCGTGTTCGGGCTCGATCCCCGGCGCCAGCGCAACCAGCTCCGCCCCCGCGTGGGATATGTGGGGCAGGACGCCGATCTTGATCCGGAGATCACCGGATGGGAGACACTCCAGTTGTTCTATGCGCTTCGGGGCCTCCCGCACGCTGGCCGCAGCCAACGGCTGGAGTGGCTGGCGGAGGATCACGGCCTGGAGGAATTCGCCGGCCGGTTCATAGGCGGATATTCCGGTGGACAGCGCCAGCGGCTCCACCTTGCGCTCGAAACCATGCACGATCCCAGCCTTCTGCTGCTCGATGAACCTACCTCCAGCCTCGATCCCGGCGGCCGCCGGCGGCTCTGGGGCCATCTGGCATCCTGGCGCGAGGCAGGGCGAACCATCGTGGTCTGCTCGCACGATCTTGCGGAGGTGGCCGCCAACTGCGATCGCGTGGTGCTGCTGGAATCCGGGCGCATCCTCGCCGCCGACAGCCCCCGCGCACTGGTGGCGGCCCACGGCCGCGCATGCACCATCATCACGCTGGCCCATCCCGCCGGGGAGCAGGAGGAGTGGCTGGGAGAGGCTCTGGCGGCGATGCCGGGCACGCCGGAGATATCGATCGACGGCGCTACGGTCACCATCTGGCGCGACCGCTATCCGGAAGGGAACGAGCCCGCGCTCGATATCCTCGCCGCCGGGAGGATCGATTATCATCGCCATGAACGACGCGAGCCCGATCTGGCCGGAGCTTATTTCCGGCTTACCGGCAACACCCTGAACGCCCCCCAGGAAGGGGAGCGCCGGGGCGGAGGCAGGCGAGGGCGCGGCCGGGGGCGCGGATGAACATGACACCGCTTCATATCGTGCGCGAGACCGCGCTGCGAACCTGGCGCAAGACCATTCGCAGACCGGTGCCGCTCACCTTCTCGTTCGTACAGCCCCTCTCCTGGATGCTGATCTTCGGCTTCCTCTTCCACCGGTTCTCGCTCGGACCGGAATACGCCGGGCTCTCCTACATCGACTTTCTTCTGCCGGGGGTCTGCACCATGACGGTGCTGCTGGGGGCCTCGCAGGCAGGCGTGGGCATCGTACGCGATATCCAGACCGGATTTCTCCAGCGGATGATCCGCGCCTCGGCATACCCCGGCTGGGTGCTGGCCGGCAACATCCTGGCCGAAGTGGTGCGGCTGTTCCTCCAGGCATTTGTGGTGGCGCTGCTCGGGATAGCCCTGGGCGCCCGGCTGCAGCCGGAAGCCGCCGCGCTCCCGACCGCCGTAGGAGCGCTGGCCCTCTTCGCGTTCGCCTACGCAAGCCTCTCCTGCTGGATAGCCCTGAAGACCCGCGCCCAGGAGAGTATGGGGGCGTTCGTGCATGTGGTGAACATGCCGCTGCTGTTCACCAGCACCGCGCTTGTCCCGTCGCGGCAGATGCCGGAATGGCTGGAGGGGATAGCCCGCTGGAACCCGCTGACGCTCGTTGCCAACGGGATGCGCGATGCGCTCATCCTGCACCGCATGCCCGATCCGGTAACGCTTCTGCCGCTGCTTCTTCTCGGCGCCCTCCTGTTTGCACTGGCGGCCTACGAGATGGCCCGTGCAGCGGACAGATGAATCGATTTTCGATTGACGATTTTCGATGCATCTGAACGACCGGCTACCGACTGCGCGCCCGGCCGCCGGATAATGTCATCGGTATCGATGCTCCCTCAGAATCTTTAAGGAGATCGGAAAAAGTTTTCTGATATTCCTCTCTCTGTTTCATACTGCCCTGCCGCGGAGAGCATCTCCGCCACTCTCGCCGCAATCAGGAACATGGGCAAGCATCCGTGCGAAGGACCGGCCAGGAACGGCCAGCGCGGAGAAATGCATACCGGAGGGATGGCTCCGTGGCTGAAACATCGGCATCTATCGCGCAGCTCCGCTCCCCGGCCCCGGCTCTCTCGAACCCCGAACTTCCAGACCCCGGACGTATTCCCCGCTGTAATGCAATCCTCTCCCATATCGCTTCCAGGTGAGATAAAACCGAAGCCGGCCGATAAGCGGCGGCGCAACGGCGCGGCATTCGGCATCGGCGCAGCGGTAGGAGTGGCCGGAGGGCTGATAGGACTGGGAGGGGCCGAGTTCCGGCTTCCGTTTCTGGTGGGGCTTTTCCGCTACCGGCTCCTTCTGGCGATCGTAATTAATCTGGTAGTAAGTCTTGTAACGGTTATCTTCTCGCTGGTCTTCCGGATGATGGGGCCGCAGGGTATCGCTCCGGTGCTGGAACAGTGGCCGGTTGCATTGAACATCCTGGCAGGCTCGCTCCTCGGCTCGTACGCAGGAGTGCATTTCGCCACCCGAGTTTCGGAACAACGGCTTGCCTTCGCGGTTGCGCTGGTGCTGATGCTTCTCGGCCTGCTGCTGGCGGGGCATCACTGGCTGTTCGGGCACAGCGCGCTGCAGCTTGCAGATCCGGTTCGCATCGGCCTCGGGCTGGTGGCCGGCCTGATGATCGGTGCGGTCAGCAGCCTGCTTGGCGTGGCAGGCGGAGAGCTTATCATCCCCACGCTGGTGCTGCTGTTCGGCCTGGACATCAAGCTGGCCGGGAGCACCAGCCTTGCGATCAGCATACCGACGGTGATCGTGGGGATCATGCGGTACCGGCAACGCCCGGTGTTCCGGGAACTCTCGCCGGAGAAGCCCGCCATCATCCTGATGGCGCTGGGCTCCATCCTCGGGGCGCTTATCGGCAGCAGGCTGCTTCCCTACATATCGGCATCGGTACTTCAGCTGGCGCTTGGCATCATCCTTTTCATATCGGCCACAAAAATGTTCCTGAAATCCCGGAAGCGCCCTTCCCAGGCTGCCGAGGGATAGAGCGCCGGCATCAGAGAAAAACCATACCCCGGGAGAATCGCTCCCGAACAATGGAACCTAACTAGCAGCAATACATCGGACCCCACTCTCCGGCTCCTTGCGAATACCCGCACGCCCATGCGGATGTTCGATTCATCCTATCATGTAGTCAGTATGAACCGAAAGATTCACGGTCTGATTCTACTCCTTCCTCTCATCATCATCCCGGCCGCGATCCGGGCCCAGGAGAACAAGCCGCCCGAAACGGTCACGTTCTCCGGCCAGGTCCGTCTCCGCAGCGAGATGGACGACCGGCATCTTACAGCCAACGAGACGGTGTTTCAGCACCTTCTCCGCTCGCGCCTCCGTGCCACCGCAAAACCTCTCTCGTGGATCACGGTGGTGGCGGAGGTACAGGACTCGCGCTATCTGGGTTCCGGTGATCCCACGCAGGCACGAGGCACCACCGACGCATCCGCCGACGGCCTGGACATGCATCAGGCATGGGCGCAGATCGATCGCGTGTTCAATCTGCCGGTCGATCTCCGGGTGGGACGCCAGGAGATCACCTTCGCCAACGAACGCCTTGTCGGGGTCTCCAACTGGAGCAATACCGGCCGCGCCTTCGACGGAGCCCGCGCCACCGTTCGTGGCGACGGCCTTACGGTGGATCTGTGGGGAACCAGGCTCACCGCCGCCTCGCCGGGCCCGGTGGAGTCGCAGAACTTCTACGGAATCTGGGGCAACTGGAAGCCGGCCACGAGCGTCTCGGTGGACCTGTTCGGCCTGCACGACAACAACACCGCAGAGGTGCGCAGCGGCGATGCCGCCGGCGAGCACCTTCTGAGCCGCTATACCGTGGGCACGATGCTGCGCGGCTCGTTCGGCCTCCTCGATGTGGAGCTGGAAGGGGCCGGGCAGCTTGGCAATACCGCACCGAACGACAGCTCCGCGCTGCGTGATATCAATGCCTTCATGGCAAGTGCCAGCCTTACCGGCACGATCGATGAAGGGACGAAAACCCGTCTGACCCTCCTCGGCACCGTTCTCTCCGGCGACGGCTCCTCGCGCGACGACCGGAACGAGACGTTCAGCACTCTGTTCGGCACCAATCACAAGTTCTACGGCACCATCGATTACGTTCCGGATCTCTCCGGCAATTTCGGCCTGGTGGATCTCAGCGCACAGATCGGCATGACCCCCGCAAAGGGGCTGCGGCTTCTGCTGGAAGGCCATCAACTGCTCCCGCAGCGCGCCTCCGAGGAGCAGTTCGGAACGGAGGTGGATCTTACCGTATGGTGGCGCGATGTGGTGCCATTCGAACTTTCCGGCGGAGTCTCGGTATTCCTTCCGGGAGAGTTGCTGACCGCACGTATCGGCGATGAGACCCGTTACTGGGCCTATATCGCGGGACAGTGGGATTTCTAGTCCATTTCATTCATCCTTAACCATCAGGCAAAGTATATGATACATCTTTATCGCACCTTCGGTGCGCTGCTGCTGGTTGCGGTGGCGCTCTTCCTGGGCGCATGCGACAGCAACAAGAGCGGCGGCAACCAGACCAGTGATACTGCCGCGCAGAAGGATAACCGCAGCAAGAAGGAAATCCTCGTCTTTGCGGCGGCCAGCCTTCGCGAGACCATGACGGAGCTGGGCACCAGCTTCGAGAAGGAGACCGGCACGCGCGTGCTGTTCAACTTCGCCGGATCGAACGATCTGGCCCATCAGATCAACGCGGCGCCGGGAGCGGACCTGTTCCTGAGCGCGGCCAAGAACTGGATGGATACCGTGCAGAGCGCCAACCGCCTGGTTGCCGGCTCCCGCATCGATCTGCTCTCGAACAAGCTGGTGCTGGTAGCCAACGCGAAGAACACCTCGATGATGCTGAAGGCGCCGTGCGATCTTCCGGGGCTCCAGTTCAAGAACCTCGCCCTGGGCGATCCGGAGGCGGTGCCCGCCGGCAAGTACGCACGCCAGTGGATGACCTCCCAGCAGTGCAACGGCAAGACCCTCTGGGACGCCGTGAAGGATCGTGTTGTGCCGGCACCGGACGTGCGCGCGGCGCTGGGACTGGTGCTTGCAAACCCGGATGTACTGGGTGTGGTGTACAACACCGACTGGATGGCGTTCTCCGACAAGACCCGAGTGCTGTATGAAGTAACCGATGGCCCGCCCATCCGCTACGTGCTGGCGCAAGTCTCCGAGGGGGGCAGCCCTCTTGAGGCGAAGAAGTTCTTCGCATTCCTGACCGGCTCCGCGGCCGCCAGCGTCTACCAGAAGCACGGGTTCACTCTCATTTCCACTTCCGCTACTCCGTGACCGAAACGACTCTCGAAGCACTTCGCGACACGCTGCTCTGGGCGGCAATGGCAACGGCGCTGGTGATGATTCCCGGCTCCCTGCTCGCCTATGCCCTGGCACGGTTCGAATTCCCCGGCAAGAAGGTGATCTCCACCCTCTTCAGTCTCCCGATGGTGCTCCCGCCGACGGCGGTGGGCTATCTCCTGCTGCGGCTCTTCGCCTTCGACGGGCCGCTCGGCAGGGAGACGATAGGATTCGATCTGGGAGTGATTCTCACCTGGAAAGCGGTGGTCATCGCCTGCGCGGTGATGGCCACCCCCCTGGTGGTACGCACCGCGCGCGTCAGCTTCGAGGCGGTAGACCCCCGTTACGAGGATATGGCGCGCACGCTCGGCCACGGCAGGATCAGGACGTTCTTCGGATATACCCTCCCGCTGGCATCGCGGGGACTGCTGGCTGCGGTGATCCTCGGCTTCACCCGCGCGGTGGGGGAGTTCGGCGCCACCATCATCCTTGCCGGCAATGTTCCGGGACGTACCCAGACGCTCGCCTCGGCGATCTTCAGTGCCCAGCAGGCAGGCCGCGAGGACGAGGCGGATATCCTCCTGCTGATAGCGCTGGGAGTGGGCTTCACAGCCATCTTCATCACCGAGTATCTCTCACAGAAGCAGATCTCCGCTACTCCTACCCGATGAGCACACGACCCACCACCAGCCCCGCACTGCACGTACAGGTACGCCTCCCTCTGGACCGTTTCAATCTGGATGTCCAGTTCGAAACCACCCACCGCGTCACCGGCATTTTCGGCGTCTCCGGCTCCGGCAAAACCACATTGCTGGAAACGGTGGCCGGACTGCGCCGTGGCGCCAGCGGCACCATCAGTCTGGGAGAGAGCATATGGCTGGATTCATCGCGGGGACACTGGCTGCCGCCGGAATCGCGCGGCATCGGCTATGTGCCGCAGGACAGCCTTCTGTTCCCCCATCTGGATGTGATGGGCAATCTCCGCTCGGGCCAGAAACGCGCTCTTCGCGAACAACACGATTTCGAAGCGACGCTGGAATCGGTGATCCGCGTGCTGGATATCAAACCGCTGCTGGGCCGCGCCGTGCGCACCCTTTCCGGCGGCGAGCGCCAGCGCGTCTCTCTTGCGCGTGCCCTCTGCTCCGGGCCACGGCTGCTGCTGCTGGATGAGCCTATGGCATCGCTCGATGCGGGGCTGCGCCGCAAGGTGCTCCCGTTCCTGAGCCGCGTGCAGGCGGAATTCTCGCTGCCGATCCTTCTGGTCTCCCACAACCCCGTGGAGGTGCAGGCCCTCTGCGACGATCTGATCGTGCTGCGCCGGGGGGAGATCATCGCGCGCGGGGAACCACGGAATGTGCTCACCCGCCCGGAGGTGTTTCCCCTGGCCGAGCATGAAGGGTTCGAGAATATGCTGCCGGGGCGCCTGGTGGAAACCCGCGCCGAAACAAGCGTGGTGCGCCTGGGAGAAAGCGAGGAGAGCCCCGTGCTGATCGTCCCGCAATCCAACCTCTCCCCCGGAGAGCGGCTGCTGCTGAGCGTTCCGGCCAACGAGATCATGCTTGCGATGGAACGCCCGAACGCCCTTTCGGCGCGGAACATCATACCGGCGCGTGTAGAGAATGTGGGCGAGGTGGGGAACTGGCGCCTTATCACGATCCGCATCACCAGCGAGGCCCCGCCGGTAGTGGCGGAGGTCACGGCCGATGCCATCGCCGAACTGCATGTGGCGCCGGGAACGGAGCTGTTCCTTATCATCAAGACCAGCGCCATCACGTTGTACGAGGATACGTCCGGAAGAGAATGATCCACGCGGGATGAACGTCCCCGATCGTGTACTCCACGGTATAACGATCGTTCCGCCTCCGCTACCGGCTGCTGACCGGTTCGTTTGTGCGGGGATACAGATACCGCCGGAATACCTTGCACGGTCGCTCTTCGCTCCGTAGCGTGAGGCATTATCGGCACTCGTTTATCATCTTTTCCCAATGCCATGCACAGCTATCGCGCTCTCCTTGTTCCGCCGCTTGCAGCACTGCTTCTGCTCGCCGGAGGATGCGGCGGCTCCGGTCCTACCGCACCGGAGGTGAAATCGGCAAACGGATTTCTGGCGCAGGAGCCCGGCGAGGACCCCATCGCCGTGGAGCTGGACGACAACTCCGCCACCGTCGCCTGGGATGAAGGTTACAAGGCATGGATCGTGACCGCGTCCGGCACCACGGCGCTCGCAAAGAGCAGCGCCGGCAGCAACACCGTTTCCATCCACCTGATTATTCCCGTACGGAGCGGCACCCATACATGGTCCGATTCCTCCCGCCCCGCCCCTGCCGGCCTGATAACAGTCATCATCAATAGGAACAGTTACCGGGGAACGGAATATCGCGCGACGGAGGGTAGCATCACGATCACATCGGCCGGGGAAGTGGGGGGCACGGTCAGCGGAACATTCTCCGGCACCCTCCAGGGGGATGGAACAAGCCTCACGATCACCGGCGGGAAATTCGCCGCGATACGCCAGGCCGATCTGATGCTGGGAATATCCGGCCCTGCAAACTCCCTCACCATCCGTGGCGATGGCCTGGACAGTTTCATGGTGGATCTGGGTGATGGCTCCAATGCCGTCGGATGGGTGTATTCGGACCCCCTCATCTATACCAGCCTGGTGGTCTCCGCATCCAGGACGATGATCGCTCCCGGCCGCGAGGGTCTTGCCAGCATGGCGATGGAATATCAGGCGAATCTACCCGGCCTGCTGCATTGGAACGATGCCGATCTGCGCGGCCACTCCACCCTCACACTCCGTCTGGGAGACAAGCGCTATATCGGCACCGACGGCTATATCGAGATGGGCGTTCTCGAATCCGGCCTGCTGGGCAGAATCGCGGGGAGCTTCGCCGGCACGATGACAGACGCGGAAACCAGGGCCACGGTGCAGGTGACCGGGCGGTTCTTCGCGCGGCGCGGGAACTGACGGGCAGTTTTTAGTTTTTTGGAACGTCCAGTCGGCGCCAGATCCCTCCCTCCTTCCTCGCACGGCGTTCCTCCTCTCTCCGCTTGTGAAGAAAAGGAGAAGGCGGCAGGAAGGATTTCAGGGCCGTGCCAGCCGAGCACGCCACGTCACCGCCGGAGCAGAAGATAGTATCACCCCTCTGTCCATTTCTTTCCTTCTCAATCCTCTTATCCGTAGCTCATATTCCGAGGCGGCAACGGCATGGTGCTCCATCCGTGATCTCCCTCCGGAAGAGCCCCCTGCATCTGCGTTCTCTATCATACCGATAACCGATACCCCCCGGGCGTTCCAGAGATATCCGGATTCGGACGATCGTTGTTCCGGCGGCTTCGCCGGCATACCATATCAATCACACGGAGATCACCATGATCACACAGATCATCACGCGTACAGCCGCTCTGGCCCTGCTGGTAGCAGCATTTCTGCTGACGATGAGCGTACCGGCAAGCGCCCAGGAACAGGGATCGCTCAGCATCAGCAATAACGCATCGTGCGCGGTCACTGTCTGCGGGCCCAAGGGGGGCAACTGCATCACCATCTCTCCCGGCTCCAGCATCACGCTCCAGGTTCCCTGCGAGGTCACGACGCTCACCGTCGAGATCTGCGGGAAGCTCCGGAAGATGTCGCTCGGAGAATGCCTCACCAACGTGAGCATCGGCAGCTGCTGCGCCAACATCTGCTATGTGCCGGGAATCAGAGCATGCACGGCATTTCTGAGCATCGATCCATCATCGTCTCTGCGCTGCCCCTGCCTGTCCGGCCTGGAGTAGCTTCGGGGGCAACGGATCGATTCCCCTTGAAGGGACCCCAGATGGCTTCTTCGGTGCCATCCTGAACTGGATCACGTTACAACAACCCGCGCGCGGACGATCAGCCTGATCGCCCGCGCGCACGGTATCGGGCCCATCCGGACCGCTCCGGCGGAACACGCCGGGGTTGTTACATCCCCTCTCTTTGCCGTCCTGAATGATGTAGCGCCCATCCTCCGCCGCGCCACCGGCCGTAAAACGGAACCGGAACCGGGGAGCAATTAAACGCTGCACGATCGCTCATGTCCAGCGGTAGTCGCTCCCCCTCCGGCATGCCGGCCCGAACCGCCGGAAGGCCCATATCACGAGAATTATCCCAGCACGGATGCGAACCAAGGTGAACCGATGAACAGATCCTTCTTCTCTCTGACCGCCCTTCTTCTGGCCCTGCTCGGCACGGCCGCGTGGTCGCTCACGCCCCCCTCGAAATCATCCACGGGAACCCTTACCGGCAAGGTGCTTGGCAGCAGGGGAATGCCGGTAGCGGATGCATCGGTGGAGATTCTGAAGACCAGCCCGAAACTCGGCGGCTATACCCGCGAGGATGGCACGTTCCGGGTACTGCGGGTACCCCCCGGCACCTACCGGCTCAGGATCACCGCCAGAGGCTTCGCCGAGTCCGATACGGTAACCGTGACGATCGCGCGCGACAAGGCCACCGAACGATCCGTCATGCTGGCCGAAGCCCCGTCCGGGGAGATGGACGAATACAACAGCTACGCCGAGGGAACCGCGTCAGCCCCGGCGGTGGAAGAACGATCCGATATGATGGATATGGAATCCTCACCGCGCGGGCGGAAGACGGGACGAACCGCCGCCTTCGCAAAAACGTTTGCCCCATCCTCTCCCCGCGTGATGAGCACATCGGCCACCAGCAGCGAGCCGGCATCCCCCTCGGATGATCGCGGCATCATCGGCCCCGACACCAGCCGTGCTGTGGTGAAGCGCCCCGGCCAGCTTACCGCCGGCGAGTGGAGCGACCTGATGAACTGGGCCTACTGGAACGATATCACCTCCGAGGAGAGCTGGAAGAAGATGCTGGCCCACTGGAAGTACAACCCGGCAGGGCGCATCCCCGTGCGCGTGAGCGATGGTGACCGGCCGGTGGTGGACGCGGAGATCAGGCTGGTGGACCAGGAGGGGAACACCGTCTGGCAGGCCCGGACCAACAACCGGGGATGGGGAGAACTCTTCGCCGGAATAAACGCGCAGGCAGGGGGCTCCTACCGCGTGGAGGTAAAGACCCGCGACGGCTATATGCGCGCCGGCACCGCCACCTCCGGGGGCACCGTCCCGGTTCTGGCAAGCGTGCCGGGAGGCGCATCCTACCTGAACACCCTCGATATGATGTTCATGATCGACGCCACCGGCTCGATGGGAGATGAGCTGAACTACATCAAGCGGGAACTGGAGGATGTGATAGACCGGATACGGGAGACCAGCAGCGACGACCTGCGCGTGCGCCTGAGCTGCAACGTCTACCGCGATCATGGCGATGAATATGTAGTGCGCGACTTCCCCTTCAATGAAAGCTCGTTCGAGGTGGTGGGACAGTTGCGCGACCAGTGGGCCAACGGCGGCGGCGATACCCCGGAGGCCGTGGAGGATGCGCTGGAGAACGCCATCAACGCCCACGAGTGGAGCCAGGCGGCCCGCGCACGGCTGCTCTTCCTGGTGCTGGATGCCCCGCCGCATTATACGCCGGAGCGGGTTCAGAAACTCCATGACCTGGCACGCCAGGCCGCTGCCAAGGGGATCAGGATCATCCCGATCGCATCCAGCGGCATCGACAAGGAGACCGAGTTTCTCCTCCGGTTCTTCAGCATCTACACCGAGGGAACCTATCTGTTCCTCACCGACGACAGCGGCATCGGCGGCTCGCATCTTAAGCCGACCATCGGCCGCTACGATGTGCAGTTCCTGAACGATGCGATGGTGAAGGTGATACGCCGCTATGTGGCCGACGAGCGCACCGTGACCGCCGACAACGGCATGCAGCAGGAACTCCGCTAGCACGGGGGTGCCGCCGCGGAGCGATGATACGCCCAACGACCACTATTGATTTCTACGAAAAGGCCCCTCCGGCATACCATCGCCGGAGGGGCCTTTTCGTAGGATAAGATGGAGTTCATTCTTGGAAACCACGTTCACACGAGTTGATGCCTGCCACTCAGCGGAAGAACCGGTCATTCCGGATCGATCATCGTGCGCTATCATAAAAAAAGTTTCTCCCCGGCAATCCGCCGCAACCGCTCTCTCGTATAACTAAGGAACATGGAACAACGGCACGGACAGCACCATGAAGCGGTCTGCCGGGGGCTGGTTGCACAAACCTACAGGGGTAGATATGTCCAAGATTCTTGAGGCAAGCATAGAGCGGGTGTCGAAGCTCGATCAGGCGGCCAAAAACGTCGATAGACGAAATTTTCTCAGGCTTGCGGGTGCCACCATCGCCGTTCTTGGCGTGGCCGGATGCAGTGACGACGATAATCCGGGCAACAACAACAGCGGAAGCGTCACCCTTACCAACGACGACTTCGGCGTACTGAACTACGCCTATGCGCTGGAGCAGCTGGAAGCAGCGTTCTACACGCGCGTCGTCTCTTCGTTCTACAGCGGGGCCACCTCCGAGGAACAGGCCATCCTCACCGATATCCGGGATCACGAGATAGCACATCGCGATTTCTTCAAGCAGGCCCTGGGCGACAAGGCGATCGCCAGCCTGGAAGTGGACTTCAGCTCCATCAACTTCACCAACCGCGAGAGCGTGCTGGGAACGGCCAAGACGTTCGAGGATCTCGGCGTTTCGGCATATAACGGAGCCGGGAAGATCCTCACCAGCACCGATTTCCTCGTGATCGCCGGCAAGATCGTGTCGGTGGAAGCCCGTCACGCAGCGGTGATCCGCGATCTGCTGATGAAGAATACCGCATCGTTTGCCGGTGATGATATCGTCGATCCCACGACAGGACTCGACCGGGTTCTCACCCCTGCACAGGTCCTTCAGGCGGCCGATCCATATGTGAAGACGACGATCACCAGCAACCTGCCATCGTAAAAGGGGAAAGGATTATCATGAAGACCAACGAAGCATTATTTGATGAGCTGGACCCCGAGATTCTTGCACGGCTCGGCGAGCGCCGCAATGCCATGAAGAAGATGGGGATCTTCGGCGGAGGGCTGATCCTGGGCTCCATCCCGGCCACCTTCGCGTTCCTTTCGCAGAAGGCGTTCGCGCAGGGCGGACCGGCCGATGTGATCGCGGCGCTGAATTTCGCCTTGACGCTGGAGCATCTGGAGGCTGAATTCTACACCCGCGCGACCGCAGCAACCAACCTGATCCCCGCATCGGTCAAGCCGGTGTTCGAGCAGATCCGGAAGCATGAGGTTGCGCACGTGGCATTTCTTCAGGGGAGAATCACCGCGCTTGGCGGGCAGACCGCCGCGAAGCCGAACTTCGACTTCACCGCCAAGGGAACCTTCCCCGATCCGTTCCAGCCCGCCAACTACCAGGTGTTCCTTGCGCTTGCACAGGCGTTCGAAGATACCGGCGTGCGCGCCTACAAGGGACAGGCCGCCAATGTGATGTCCAACGATGTGGTGCTGACCGCGGCGTTGCAGATCCATTCGGTGGAAGCCCGCCACGCCGCCCAGGTGCGCCGCATCCGTGGCGAGGAGGGATGGATCACCGGCACGCAGAACACGCTTCCGGCAGCGGCGGCAGGGGTGTATGCCGGCGAGGACAACACCCGCCAGCTCACCCTGACCGTGGCCGATACGGGTTCGTTCGACGAGCCGCTGAGCAAGGATCAGGTGCTGGCGATTGCGAGCCTCTTCATCGCGTAAGCATTTTCTACTCCACTGGCCTCCCTCTCAAGAAGCAGGGCCTCCATCACCGGAGGCCCTGTTTCGTTTGCGGTATCACGGGGCACCGATGAAAGGACGTGCGGCAAGGCTGCTCCCATGAAAGAAGGAGCGCCATCCCGGCCGGTCTTCTCCCCCGTTCACCCCCTCTTCTTCTCCCGCTCCAGCAGTTCCTTCTTCCGATCAGCGCCCCAGCGGTAGCCGCCGGTTGCGCCGTTGCCACGAGTGACGCGATGGCAGGGAACGGCCACCGCCACCGGATTGGCGGCGCAGGCACGGGCCACCGCGCGCGCTCCCTTCGGGCTGCCGATTGCACGCGCCACCTCCGCATACGATGCCGTGGCGCCGGCCGGAATCTCCCGGAGGGCCTTCCAGACACGATGCTGAAAGACGGTGCCGCGCAGATCGAGCGGGAGGGTGGCCGTGCGCGCCGGAGTTTCCACAAGATCGATCACCTCTTTCACCAACTGTGCGAAGCCGGGATCATCGCCGGCCAGTTCCGCGTTCGGGAACAGTTCCGCCAGACGCTCCCGGAGCATCTCCGGCGTATCGGCAAGCTCGATGGCGCAGATGCCGCGATCGGTGGCCGCAACCAGCACATGCCCCAGAGTGGAGCCGGCGATGGTCCAGCGAACCCGCTCCCCTGCTCCCCCCTTCCGGTAGCGTCCCGGCGACATGCCAAGCAACCGGTCCGCCCCCTCGTACAAACGGCTGCTGGACCCGAACCCCGCTCCGTACATCGCCCCGCTCACCGACTCCCCCTGCTGCAATCCCTCTTGCAACCGCCGCGCGCGGCGCTGGCTGGCATATTCCTTCGGCGTCACGCCCAGGGCCGCTTTGAAGATGCGATGGAGATGATAGCGGCTGATGCCGGAGACGCTCGCAAGCTGCTCCAGCGACAGAGGCTCCTCGGCCTGGTCGATGGCCCGGCAGGCGCGCAGCACCGGATCGGGGAGCGCGGAGGAATGATGCTCCGATGCGGGATCGCACCGCAGGCAGGCCCGGAAGCCGCTCCGCTCGGCCTCCCGCCACGAATCGAAGAACAGCACGTTGCGGCGAAGCGGCCGCCGCGACGAGCATGTGGGACGGCAGTAGATGCCGGTAGTAGCCACCGCGTAGACGAATCGTCCCTCGGAATCCGGATCGCGTCCGGCCACCCCCTGCCAGCGCTCCTCTTCCGTCATGAAATTCTTCTCGTCGCTCATCGTTGTCTTCTGCTCCTTGCTCCGGATGATAGTTTCGTGCACTGCGAAACTATCCCGGCGGCGGCTGTGCAACTATCCGGTTCTTGCTCTGCAATTTTTCTCCGGGCCGGCAGCCGGATGAAGAGTTTCACGCAAAGCCGCAACGAAGAGAGCGCAGAAAGCCGGTGGTGCCTTTTTTTCCGGAGCTGATTCATGCCGCCGGCCTCCCGGCAGCGAAGAATGGCCGCTCCTACGGAGCTTCCAAAAGAAAGGAATCCGCACTCCCCTCTACATACGGGTGCCCCCGATGGGGGCCATGAACATAGGCACCGTAGATGCCGCCTCCACTCATGTCCTGCTACAGGACGGCTTCCCCTCAATCGCAAATGGACTCAATCGAAAATTGCAACTCTCTCCCCAATCGTAAATCCCCAATCCTCCCCCTCTCCCCAATCGACAATCGCAAATCGAAAATCATCCATCTTCCCCCCTCCCCAATCGAAAATGTAAACCACCACCCTTAAAAAGGGTGGCTTTAAGACCAACGCCATAGGCGTTTTCGCGCACGAGCCCCGCGCGGCCAACGCGCAGAAGAATCAATCGAGAACTCTACAACCACGCCGGGCACACGTG
>JBMDXA010000181.1:0-6679 GCA_048594725.1 Candidatus Kapaibacteriota bacterium | reverse complement strand
CGGGATGTAATACGGGAGCGTGGCATCCACCTTGTGAATGCGGGCGGCGAAATAATGACCGAATTCATGGGCGCTCAGGAACAGCAGCAGCAGAACGCTGAACGGCAGGCCGCGATGGAAATTCGCGGCCACATCCTCCATCGTCACGATGGGCGTTGTAACGGCGAACTCCATCCCCGCGTACGTCGTGGAGAGGAACGTAAGGAGAAACAGAACGATATGGAGGAGATAATTGTGCTTCGGTTTGCGTACCTCTGCGGCGGCCCCGCCGGCGGGCTCCCCCTCCTGAAACAGCGTACGGCCGGTATCGGCGTCTTCTCTATAACTCATAGGTGCGGTTGTTCGGAATGCCGGATGGCCCCTTGATTATTCTGCCGCCACCGGCACGGCCACCGGCCGGATGGCTCCATCAGAATTCCACGGCGAAACCGAGCGAAAAGAATTCCTCGCGGCTGCTGAAGTGCTGCCCGTAGTGCGACCGGCCCGAGTAATAACTCCCCTCCAGTATCACGCCACGCGAATCGACGTCGCCGATCTTCACGCCGAGCCGTGCCTGATGCTCCCCGATCGGCTCCAGCTCCGTATTGAGCCGCGCCTCGTATCCGAACCGGAACGTGATAGGAAGAGCGGGAGTCATCTGCCAGGAAGCATCCAGGCCGGCATATGGCGTAACGACGCCGAGCGTATCGGGGATCGTGTGGAAGAGCCATTGCAGGCCAGTGTAGGGACGTATCACCAGCCCGCGAGCCGCCCGGTCTATTCCCAGCAGGTTCTTTCCCTCGAGTCCGAGCGTGAAGTCCAGAAACTCGCGGCTGTAGGTGATATACTCCTGCTGCGGGCTTGTGAAGCTGGGATCGCCATCCACCAGATGAGCGGAGATATGTGCCAGCCGGAGCCTCATATCCGATATGATCCCTGGACCCTCCGCGGCCTTGAGGGCTCCGTTGATCCCGAAATAATAATCGACGGCCTCCACGGGGAACTTGAACCCGCCGGAGGCGCGCAGCCGCGTCCAAGTGAAGAAATCCGCACCGAAGGAGAGCCCCTGCGGCGTACGGCGGGTGTTGTAGGCCAGGATGTCCACCGAGCCACCGATATCCAGCCGCAACTTGTCGTTTTCCGACTCTCTGGACCCGCCGATCCGCGCCTCGTATTTTCCGGCGTATGGTCCCGGAACAAGGACGCTTCCGGGAAAGAAGCGCCAGGGGGGAGGGCCCGGATATCCGCCCGGTAGCGGCATGGATTCGTCCGTAGCCCCCATCTGCCCGTATGAAGGCACCGCCGCAACCAGCACCAGCAGGAGAAAAAACAAACGATGAGACATGATCTGGTAGTTCACCATCGGATAATACAGTAAATCCGGAATTCGATTATCGGTCCGGGGCCAGCCGCCGAGCGGCTGCTACGGAGCTTCCGGCAGAATAGTACTCCCACACCCTCACTACACTCACCCACCTCCGGACTCCGGACTCATTCAATCGAAAATCGCAAATCTTCTCTCTCCCCCAGATCGACAATCGTAAATCCGAAATCGTCAATCTCCTCCGCCAATCGAAAATCCAAAATCGCAAATCGAAAATCACCGATACGCTCTCCCCTTCCAGACCACCGTGCGGTTGGTCAGCAGCAGCGGTATCACCATAAGCTGCGCCACGAAATAGAATTCGAACAGAAGGAAGTACCGAAGCTGCCCGCTGCTGCGCAGGCGGCGCATCACCGGCACCAGCAGCAGAAGATCGCAGGCGAACTTCACGCTCCAGACGCCGATCCAGGCGGCGGCCGAGACGAACGGCGCGATGCTGAAGGCGATCAGCATCAGCATGGCGATGGCGTAGATCGTATAGCCGGGAATCGTGCTCTTCTCGCCGCCGCGCGCCCAGCGCTGCTTCTGGCGGATCACGTCGCCGAGCGTGGGACAGGGCATGGTGAAATTACGGGTCTCGAAACTGCAGGTATAGATGGCGTTCGATCCGTTGCGCGTCATGGCGCGCTGGAGCGCAAAATCCTCCGTGACCATGAACTGTATCCCACGGTAGCCCCCCACCCCCTCGTAGGCCGAGCGGCGGAACGAGAAGTTGTTCCCCACCACGCCTACCGCATATCCCAGCCCCATGGCGCTGGAGCCCACCGATTGCAGATGAATCCAGTCCAGCTGCTGCGCGGCGGTGAAGAAATCGTGCGCGCGGACCAGCGTGAACGCGCCGCACACATCCACGCCGGGAGTGAAATGCTCCACGATGCTGCGCGCCCAGATCGCAGGCGGAATGCAGTCGGCATCGGTCAGAAGGATGATATCGCCGGTGGCATGGTCTATCCCCTGGGCAATCGCCCTGGGCTTGCCCCGCACATCGGAAGCCTCCGGGACGGTGCTCACGGCGGTCACCCGGCCAGGGTGCTCCCCGGCTATGCGCTGGATGATCCCGAGCGTGCGGTCCTCCGACTCGTCGTTGACGGCGATGATCTGCATCCGCCCGGCCGGATAGTCCTGCTGCAACAGCGCATGCAGGCACCGGCCGATGTTCCGTTCCTCGTTGCGCGAGGCCACCACCACGGTAATATGGGGGTAGACCTCCGGCACGGCCGTGCGAATCCGCGCCACGCGCGCCATCCCGACACGGAGTGTCAGGTACTTCACCGCGTACA
Organism: Candidatus Kapaibacteriota bacterium; assembly: GCA_048594725.1. Classification (GTDB taxonomy): domain Bacteria; phylum Bacteroidota; class Ignavibacteria; order OLB7; family OLB7; genus JAFDZV01. The sequence goes on along the minus strand of JBMDXA010000181.1, from coordinate 4,036 downwards.
GCACGGAGGAGACGATCAGGAAGATTTCGACCATAGAAGAAACGGCAAATCTACGATAGGGCGGACGCAAACCGAACAATTCGTTCCATCCTGGAACCGATACTCACAGATGGAAGGCCGCTGGGCCGGAAAATCGTGACGTACATTCCCCGATCAGCAGTAGTTTTGCCCGCATGTCTGTAGAATCCTTTATCGCGCGGCGCTACTTCCTCGGCATGGGCCGCTGGAGCATCGTCGCAATGCTGGCCCTGGTGCTCCTGCCCACCCCGCTGGATATGATCAGCGGGATCGTGGCGCTTATCGCCCTGGTGATCTCCGGGCGCCGTGTGAGCCTTGTGACGATCATCTCGGTGATCTCGCTGCTCGGCATCAAGGTGGGAGTCGGGGCGCTGATCTGCGTGCTATCGGTGTTCAACGGCTTCAACGGCATCGTCAAGAGCCTGCTGGTGGGGTTCGATCCCCATGTGCGGATCACGCCGGTACACCAGACCACCCTCCCGGCCGACTCGCTCCTGCCGGTGGTACGGAGCCTGCCGCAGGTGCAGGCGGCCGCCCCCTACATCTCCGGACGCTCGGCGATCATCCACCAGGAGGGGCTGAAAGTGATTCAGATCCGCGGAATGCGCAAGGAGGATATCACTACCGCAGTCGGGCTGGGCAACAGGATCGTCAGCGGGTCGTTCAAGAGCGCCTCCCCGGAAGGGCCGCAGCCGATGGTGCTGGGGACGATGCTGGGCTATTCCCTGCACGCCACCATCGGCGATACGATGTCGCTGCTGAGCCAGAGCGGGCTGGAGGAATCGCTGACGCAACTTGCGCAGCCGAATCTGGTACGTACCGTGGTCAGCGGCACGTTCGAGTCCAGCAACAAGGAATACGATGCCTATTACGCCTACACCGACCTGGAGACCGCCCGGGAGATCTTCGGCGTGCAGGAGGGGGCGATGGGCATAGAGATACGGCTGAAGGATATGGAGGCCGCCGAGACTACCCGCGACGAGCTGGCCGCGCTGCTGGGTCCGGAGTACCGTGTGGAGAGCTGGCAGGATCTGCATCGCGATCTGTTCGCGGTGATGGAGCTGGAGCGATGGGCGGCGTTCATCATCCTGTCGCTCATCATCATCGTGGCGGTGTTCAATATCCTGGGCTCGCTGACGATGACCGTGATCGAAAAGCGGCGCGATATAGGCATCCTGAAAACGATGGGGGCCGGCGACCGCACGATCCTGCGCACCTATATGTTCGAGGGGGGGCTGATCGGCGTGGTGGGAACGGTGGCCGGGGTGGTGATAGGGCTGCTGGTCTGCCTGGCGCAGATGAAGTTCGGCATCTTCCAGCTGGACAACGCCGTCTATATCATCCCCGCGCTTCCGGTGGAGATTCGCATCAGCGATATCATCATCATCAGCCTTACGGCGCTCCTCCTCTCGCTTGGCGCAGCGCTCTATCCGGCACTGCGCGCCGCGCGGCTGCTGCCGGCCGATGCGGTGCGATGGGAGTAGAAACCGGCTGGAGTTACTGGTGGCCCGGAGTTAGTAGATGGTAATTCACGGAAGTTGCGAGGTAGCAGGCGGCTGTCAGGTGGACTACAGTGATACCACCAAAGAAGAATGGCCCGCTCCTGACGGAGCTTCCGAAGGGGCAAAAAGAGGCTCCCCTTCTACAAACAGGTGCCCCCTATCGGGGCCATCACTACGGCCGTCACAGCGATAGCCGTCGTGTGGTGAACGTCCCGGCAGTATCCGGCAACTTGAGTTAGTTAAGTACCCACGGACAAGTTTCCTGAGATCCCCGGTACTGTTCACATTACTGTTCGCACGGAGTTCCACTCCGCCCGCGACCGTAGCAGCAGGGGTCGCGGAGTAAAACTCCGCGACAACACAACAACAGGATGTCAGATAACGTTTGCCGAAGTACTTAGGCAAAGAGAAGAGCATCGGCCTGCGATATGATGTTCCTCTCCGGCTCCTGGACTCCCTTGCCGGCACGGCGTTATGCGATCATAACCTCGCCGGCCCGCTCTTTCATAGTTCGGACTCATTGTGCAACTTTGGAGCTGACCAGTTCCTTCTCGACTTTAGAGCAACCTTTATGCGGTACACACTCGATCACGAAGATAATTACGCCACGCTAGTACTTCACGAAGCGCGGCTTGACCCCACTACCAGTTCCGAGCTGAAGGCGGAGCTGCTGCTCCACTCGCGCTCCGGCATCGAGATCCTCTTCATCGATCTCGGCGAGGTGCTCTTCTGCGACAGCACCGGCCTGAGCGCGCTGCTGCTGGCACACCGGGAGATGAAGGCCGCAGGCGGAGCGGCGATCTTCTTCGGCCTGGGCGAACAGATGCAGTCGCTCATCAACCTCACCCAGCTGGATCGCGTCCTCTTCATCTACGAAACACGCGAGGAGGCCCTGGCCGATCTTGAGAATGATGAGGAAGAGGAAGGCGGTGATGATTCCCTTTCGCCGTTCTGATACCAGCGGCAACGATGAATCGACGATAGCGGTGCCGGCCGGCCGGCGCCGCTGATCGGCCGGAGCATCCCCCGGATTCATTCCCCGAAATTCATTCCCCGGCGAGCAGCCGGCCGAGCCGCCGCGATACCGCAGCAGCCAGACGCCCGGCATGGGAGAGCTCCGGCGGCTCCTCCTCCAGACTTGCCACCGCGGCGCCCAGACGCCGCTCCCACCCCGCTATCTCCCCCGCCACTCGCCCTGCAACCACCATCACGGGAACGTTCAGACGCCGCGCCCGCTCCGTTACCTGCGCCACCCCTTTTCCCAGCAGCGTCTTCTCATCCAGCATCCCCTCCCCGGTAATCACCAGATCGGACTCCGCTGCAAGCGCATCGAACCGTACCGCATCCAGCACGGCGGCGGCACCGCCGGTGAGGATGGCCCCGGCAAACGCGGCCAGTCCGGCGCCGAGCCCTCCGGCCGCCCCGGCGCCGGGAAGCCAGGCCACATCGGCGCCGAGATCGCGACGGGCAACTTCGGCGAACCGCACGCTTCCCTGTTCAAGAAGCGCGGCAGTCGCCGGATCGGCCCCCTTCTGCGGGGCGAAACGGAGCGCCGCGCCATCCGGGCCGGACAGAGGGTTCAGAACATCGCAGAGGATCGTGATGGGAGGATTGGAATGCAGCCGCAGCTCGCCCGATGCGTCGATGGCGGCAAGATCCGGAAGCGAGCGTCCGAGCGGCGGAAGCTCGCGCCCGGCGCGGTCCAGAAACCGGTAGCCGAGGATGGCGCCAACTCCGAGCCCGCAATCGTGCGTGGCGGTATCCCCCAGGCCCACCGCGATACGCGTAGCGCCCGAGCGGAGAGCCAGCAGAAGCAGCTCGCCGAGGCCGGTGGTGCGCAGGCGCGAGGGATCGCGCAGCCGCTCCGGAACATCCGCCAGCGCTATCGCCCCGGCCGCCTCGATAACGGCGGTTCCATCGGCGGTGGTTCCCCAGCGGCACTCCAGGGAGCTCCCGGTTGCTCCGGTGCAGCGTGCGGTATGAAAGCTCCCGCCGCCACCGTACAGGAGCGCATCCAGCGTTCCGGCGCCCCCGTCGCCCAGCGGAAGAAGCCGCGAGGCGATGCGGGGATCGTGGCGCGCGGCACCGGCGGCCATGGCGGCAGCGGCCTCCGCCCCCCGCAACGTCCCCTTGAACGGATAGGAAGCCACCAGGAGACGGCGCACGGCCATCCCCTCCGTTGCGATCATCGCAGGGCCGGAGCGGTAGCCGGCGCCTGATTCTGGCGGCGCAATTTGATCTCGAACAGCTTCGGCCATTTCTTGCCCGTCACGAAGAGGCGATCCCCCTTCGGATCATAGGCGATGCCATTGAGAACATCGGCGTTCGGGCCGCGCTCGGGGCCCGGCAGCAGCCCGGCAAGATTGATCCACCCCTTCACCTGGCCGGTCGCCGGATCGATCCGCGCGATTCTATCGGTGGTCCAGATGTTGGCGAAGATCTCCCCGTTTACCCACTCAAGCTCGTTCAGCCGCTCCAGCGGATTGCTTCCCCGATACACACCGATGGTCTTGGTC
>JBMDXA010000180.1:0-24832 GCA_048594725.1 Candidatus Kapaibacteriota bacterium | reverse complement strand
CCTGATAGACCCAAGCATGCCAGATGCATCACGCAAAGCCGCGAAGGCGCAAAGAAGAGGTCTTTCTTTGCGCCTTCGCGGCTTTGCGTGGGGTTCTTCCGAGAGTGCCTACTCAGGGTCGCTCAAGTATATAGTTGCCTTGAATTATTGCAAGTCATATCAGCGCTGTTGCTGCTGACCCCGTTCTACGCCTGCATCTCCGGGGGAGATGGGAATGAACTCCGGGGAGAATATTCAGCATCATTTGCAGAAATAATGATTAAAAAAAATGTGTGTAGTGGTCGTTGCGGTACCACGGACGAGCCCGGTACGGGATAAATATATCTCTATACGAAGCGGGCCCGGAGATATTTCTCCGGGCCCGCTTGAAACAAGGGCTATGCAGACGGTGAACCGATCAGGCGGGCGGGCCCGGACTGCCCCCGAGCCCGCCCACCCCGGCCATTGGAGAATGTGCTACCGTATTGCCCAGGGCACATCCTACCGCTGTTGTAACTGCATGGCGCAGAGTATGGTTACGATCGCATGTTCCGGCCCCCATCCCGCTCTATTAGCGGCTCTGCGATAGCGGAAGGGAATATTCATTCGCCGGCATCCCCCCCTTCCCCCGTATACGGCCGGCATCGGAATGCCGGGGCCCCGGCGGCGGATATTCCCGGCACTAACCTGATGTGCCGGAACTATCTGGCCGGAAGCGCTCCGCAGGAAGAGCGAACCCGAACGCAACGAACAAGGACCGGAAGAATTCCGTCTGTCGTCAGTGCCGGAACGTACCGGCACCCTGGCGGTGCCATCGCGTGGCGGATGCCCGGCAGGAACCCGCTTGTACGCCGTATCGCCACCCGTTTTCCACGGAAAGCATACGGCAGGAAAGGAGCGTATGAAAGGACCGGACGTTGCACGATGTCCGGCGCGGATATCGGAGGAATCATCGGATGCTCCGGGGCCGGAACAGGGAATTCGGGCCGCTGAATCGTGAGCACCGCGCAGAAAGCAGAGCCAGCCGCGCGGCTACCCCGCTATCGATGAGCCCTGCGGAAAATCGAGAAATCCGTTTCCGACATTTCCGGTAATCTTCTCAAGAGTTCCATGGATCGTGAGAACCGGGGATGCATAGGGTCTGCGCGCTCCCGGTTGTTCCATTCCGCCGGTAGCCTGGCTATCGCACGGCAATTCCTGCTCGAGGTTCATATACGTTGAATCCGTATTAGGTCTGGGATCATCGGGTTTATCGCCCGCGCTTTGCAAGGGACCGCCGCGCACAGGAGAGAACCCCGATATGAGGGAAGATCCGTTCCGGTACAGCAAAGGGGAACGGCAAGATGCCGACGCTGTATTACCGGAATACGGGCACGAAACGCTTTATCATGTTTTAATATCACCCGGGCCGGCCAGCAGGGATGGGCTTCTGAGTCACACGGCTACACTTGGATACCGATCGCGAATGATATCAGAAATCCATGGCCGGCTGCTCGTTGCCGGCCGCAATGGCATCGGGATACGAGGATTTTTTCATCCATATACCGCATCCCATATTTTTTCTTTCCTGTCCGGCCCAGGAGGGGCCTTGAGTCCGGCCCGGGAGCATTCCGGAGAGAAGGCGGACAACCGGAACAGCACCCGCCGGCGTGATATTCTTCTCCGGCGCAACCGCTCGGCAGGAGAACCCGCCGTAAATATCTTTTTGAAGATCACCAGCGATAAATCCGGAAATCGCGGCGGGCCCGGACGCCTCAGGCCCGCCACGAATCCATTCCGGATCAATTCATATGCGAAGCGCAGAGACGGCCGTTGTTGTAGTCGTCGAGCGCATTGTGATACGGCTCACCCTGCGTCCAGGTTTTCTTGGCGCCGCTGCCGAGCGGGTTCTGCTGCAGCCAGGCATCGGCCGCTGCAACCGTGGAGGCTATGCAGCTGGAGTTGTTGCCGTTAGCCAGATTCAGCTTCGTGGCGATAAGCTGCGCCGCCATCGAATAGGTCTTGTCGCCACGGGTGGCGCGCTGCAGGATGGCGATCGCCTCCTCCCTAGTATAGGTAATGCCGCCGAGCGTGATGCTCCAGACAGGCCATTTCTCCGCGTGGTTCACCCAGTAGCCGCGCGTGCCGGTGCCGGGGGGATTGGTCCGCTTGTAGCCGAAGTAGGCGATCTTCGCCTTGTCGCCGGAGCTCAGCGTTACCGAGGCCGCGTTCGTGGAACCGGTACCATCCGGATCGACCGTCGGAACGATATCGTCGGCGAGGGTAGCCATATCCATCACGATCTTGTAGGTGCCGCCACGAAGGTTGCTGAACTTGTAGGAGCCGTTGACATCGGTAGCGGTACTGAAGGTGCTGTCGGCGGTTCCATCGCTGTTGTAATCGGCCGAGAGGGTTATCGTAACGCTCGGAATGCCCGGCTCGCCGGCATCGCGCAGCAGGTTGTTGTTGGCGTCGTAATAGATCACCCCCTCGATGGAACCATCCTCGAAATCCGAGGCGATGGGAGCAACCGGAACACCCGCATCGTCAACACCGATACCGTCCACCGGGAAAATCCACGCGTTCAGATTGGTCATATCCACTCCATAAATATGGATATGATAGATGCCGGCCGGCAGCGAGTCGGCATGGTAATCCATCTTGGCGCGATCCAGCGGCGCGGTGCTGAGGCTGAACTGTTCCCACTCGAGATTGCCGGAGGGGTTGGTATTGGAGAACCGGCGCCCATCGGGAGTGATGACATCATAGCTCACCGACGGGGAGCGGCGCACAGCCTCGGTACGATGATCGTCCGGCGGATTGCTGGTGGTGGTCCCGCCAAGCGGATTGCCGGCGGCGTCCACGGTTGCAAGCCCCTTGCCGGCGATTCCCTCGGCGACCGCGGCGGTGCCCACGGCCCAGGCGGGAACGGCGTCGTTGCGGGTATCGGGATCATCGGTATCCTTTGTAGCGCCATCGAACGAACCGTAATCCATATCACCATCCCAGATAGCCAGGGAGGTCTGCGGCTTCACCAGGTTGATATAAAAATCCCAGGTGCCGTCGTACGTGGTCGGGGAAAGCGTGGGATAATTCGGGAAAATCGTCTGGCCGTCGGCAAGGTTGAACATGGCGGCCACATAGGCGAACGCGCGGTTTCTCATGATCGCCACGGTGCCATCGGTGCGGACCTTGAAATTGCTCCAGGCGGTGACCGAAGGATCGGTATTGCGCACGCGAAGCCAGTAGAAATAATTGCCGGAGCCGGGCCCCTTGGCCGAGGCGGCATTATTGATCGTGGCGACGAACCAGTTGTTGTCGGGCATCACGGTGCCGCTCCACCGCGCCACCTCCACGGTGCCGGTGGCATCTCCCTGCGGATCGGCGTAGAGGATATATTCCAGAGGAACGCTCCCCTGATCCCAGCGCCCGCCGGTTTCGCCGTCGAAAATCCCGATCTCGAGCGTGGAGGCGCTGCCGGGGGAGGCGATCTTCAGGGCGATGTCCTGCGCCAGGGTGTTCAGCCCCGTTCCCGCCATCGACAGGAACCTTCCATCATCCACCCGCTCGCTCGGAAAATGCACGTAGCGCTTGGCGGGAGTGGTCTGGGCGGAGGCCCGGACAGCGGAAAATCCGCATACGGCTGCAACCAGGGGAAGCAGCAGCAGCGACTTGCACGATGTTCGGTAGATAGTCATACTGCTCATTGAACCTTTCCTTCTATTCTGGCTTAGAGGATGTTATATGCATGAGCGATCAGGGCCACGCGCTCATACACGATATGCTGCCGGTTGCCCCTGCGCTACGGTGCATGCAGGAATGCTATCGGCAACGTGATAAACTCACGCCGGGATGAGGACGGGAGCATGTGCGTCACGGCCGGTAACCGCCATATACGGGCATCGGACCGGATGCGCGGTACGGAGATCGGCCGGGTATATCCAGCACGACATCAGCAGATGCTGGGCTGTCAATTCAGAAAAATCAATTCAGAAAAGTCGCAAGGAGACGTGCGATCGTGCGATCGTTAGGAAGGGGTGTAGCAGGACCTAAACGAAACCGAGATCTTATCCGGACCGTCGCAGGCTGAAATCGAATATGCCGATCTATGCAGATCAACGATGCAATTCGGGTTGGAAGAGAGGTCTTCCAGAAATCACCGGAGGCTGACAGATGTGTGGGCGCTGGCTTTGTTGGACTCTCAAAGACAGACACGGTTACCACTCTGGACGAACGGTACGAAAAACGGACAGGCCAAACATACAAAAACCCGCAGGAGTTGTCAAACGGATTTCGGAGCCGGCCCTCCGCACGCGCTATATGTCGTATGGGCCATTCCCCTTATTGTAACCGCGAATGGCCGCAAATCTGGGTGGAAGTCCCCCTCCGGTGCTACGATCGCCGCAGTGGTTATGATGAAATCTTCACAAATAGAATCCGAATGGACTTGATGGAATCGGTAGAGCAGCCATGATTCTTCTGTTCCGGGCCTTCCACCTAATCCCGACTACATGAAATCTTTACAAATAGATTTCCAATGGTGTCGATGGAATATTGATAAGAGCAGCCATCTTCCTCTCTCCCACACCTTCCCCCCAATCTTCCCCCAATCTCCCCTCCAGGTCCCGGCCCCCCAATCCCCACTATTCCCCTTCTTCCAATCGTAAATCGTCAATCGTCGATCGTAAATCCCCAAAAACGGCAGATGCCGGCCCGCTCTCCCCAGGGGAGAAACGAACCGGCACGGCCAAAGTATCGAAACCATGGAGCCGGGAAACGGGATCGTTGCTCCGGCGGATCATCCCGGCACCGCTGCTATGGAAGCGGATATCGAACCACCCTTCACGCACCGGCAGAGTCTCCTCTCCGATGCCTTTTTCCGACGATCTCCTCCGAAAAAAGTTCTCTTCGCATTGCGCTCCCGATGGGAGAGCGTCCGGGTTCCCGGGACTCTTCCCCGCACGGCCATGAGATCGGTATGACCGCGGGCGTGTTCATATCCCCACCTGCTTCGCAGACCCCACCTCCGGATGTATGCGATGCGGGGGCACCGGGCATTACGGCAACTGCTGCGAGGGTTCCGCCATTCCCCAGAGATCCACCCAGATGCCGTTGGGGGTGCGGAACGAGCCGCGATAGAGAGTCGATCCTTCCCACGGGGCGGGAGGACTGTCGAAGACGATGCCACGCCGCTCCAGCTCTATGGTCGCGGCAAAGATGTTCTGCTCCACGAACTGCAACCGGATGGCGTCCGGCGGCGTGGGGCTCTCACCTTCCCCTACCATGCAGACGCCGAAATAGAAGGCGTTGTCGGGGCTGGTGAACATCGCGTAGTTGGTATCGAACGCGTAGATGGAAAGTCCCATCAGGTCGATCAGAAACCCGATTTCCGCACTGAAATCGGTCACTTTGTACTCGACCCACTGCTTACAGCATTCTCCCCAGGTAAATGGATACGGGTTCTCCGACTGTTTCCAGAGCGTCTTCCATTCATCCGGCGTGCGTGCTTTCCGAGCGATAGCGATACGAGCCTCCCCGAGCTCACGCATACGCGCGACGTCGAGCCGGTGCGAGAGGGCCGAGGGGCTGAGGTTCATCGTTATAGCCATTGTTACACGATCTGTATCGGTCTAATGGATAGGATATGCCCGAGGGGCAATTGATTTAAAGTGCATGACGAAAATACAGCAGCAGTGCATTCAAGTCAATAGTGGTTACCCTGTTTAGTTAAAGTTGATTCTCAAGTGCGTTTTTTGGACCATGGAGGTGTCGTCCGGCGGGCTGAACCGGGCCGAGCCAGCCAGAGGGCAGGCACTGCCGCGCAGGCCCGGGATGGCGCGCGGAGGAAGTGAATTTCCGGAGGAGCACTTTTTATCTTCCGTCCGGGGAACGCATCGCTCCCAGCCGTCTCCATTGCCGTAAGCGGTGTTTCCTGTCGTTGCCCGTGTCCGTCCCGATCCATGCCTCCTGTTCCCTCCCGGCATATGAGGCGATCCCCCCTCCCCGATCTGCGGGCCCATGGAGATATTCCGCGCAATGGCGGGCATCGCGGTTCCCATCCGGTCGATATTAATCGATCATTCTTATTCTCCCCTAAACTTTTAGGAGTATATTTACTCCTGGTGGCAGCAGCAGCGAGGGCATCCGGCCCCCGGCTGGCGCACCCCGAAGTTATTTCCAGGCTCCTCGTTGTATGGGCCGGCCAATCCTCAATCTCTCTCCGCGTCATCCTCTGAACACGGGGAGAGCAGTGCATAGTTCAAGGAGCGTTATGAGGCAGCTGACAAAACGCCAGAAGGAAATCCTCGATTTCATCATAGAATTCCATGATCGGGAGGGGCGTTTCCCGACCGGGCCCGAAATCGCCGAAAATTTCGGATTCAAGGACCCATCACCCGCCTACCAGCATCTGGATGCTCTGGAGGCCAAGGGGTTCATCAAGATCAAACGATTCGGCTACGGCAGGCCGACGGCAATCCAGCTGTCCGATCGCGGACACGCTACGCTGTTCCCCTCCTGGCCCCTGCTCGGCTCCATCTCCGCAGGACCTCTTACCGACGTGGTGGATGCGCCGGAGAAGCGCCTGAGCAAGCTCACCGATGTTATCCCGCAGCTCCATCCGAACGATTTCTTCCTGGTGGTGAGCGGCGATTCGATGATCGAGGCCGATATACTCCCCGGACAGCTCGTCGTGGTCAGACCCGACGCCGCACCGAAGGGGGGGGATATCTGCTCGGTCTGGGTGGAGGGGGAAGGCTCCACGCTGAAATACGTCTACCCCAATGATGATACCATCCGCCTGGTGCCGGCCAATCCGCGCTACCAGGAACGGACCTATCCGGCGGATCAGGTGAAAATCCAGGGTGTGGTGATCGCCGCGCTGGCGGTGACAACCTTCTAGCTTCATCCTGCAGGAGCAGATGAACGACTATCGGCACGCCGGGCACGACATCGATCGCTCCCGGCGTTGCTGTTTATCCGTCTACCGTAACCTCCCCCATATATCCCTACTCCCCGGCTCCGTTCCCCTCACGGCCTCCGGCCTGCGCCGTGCGGGGCATATTCTTTGCGTATCCAGAGAGCGTGTGCGCACGCCAGCGAAGAAGATATCCTGCACGATATCTCCCCTCCGGGAACGGGCAGTTTCTTCCACAGCATTTTTATACAACACGATATGCCACGAGGATATTTCGCACTCGATCCGACGAAGTCGTCGTTGATGAAAATAGCGGTCCGCTATGCACCATCCGGCCACGATGCCGGGGGTACCGTGGCGGTCTTTGTCGATAACCAGCTGATCGGCCAGACCGAGCCGGGCGTCCCGGAACTATCGGTGGAGGTAGCCAAAGGGAAACATCTGGTCTACTGCCGCTCTACCGAGGGAAAAACCTGGCTCTACCATGTGGATGGGGGAAATATCGTGCTGGGGCTGAGCTAGCCCATCATCGGTTCCACCGGAATGGGAATGCGGATATGGAGTATGGAGGGGGGCATGCTAGCGATCAGGGCCTTATTCCATGACCGGTAGTTCGTTGCCGGTGGCGGGAAGTAGCGGATCACAGAGCTGCCCGGCATCCGTGATGAAATCTCATTCTTTGGAATGGCAACTACATACTCCAGTGACCCTGAGTATGCACTCCCGGAAAAATCCCACGGGAAGGCGCGAAGGTGCAAAGAAGATGGCTTTCTTTGCGCCTTCGCGCCTTCCCGTAATGCATCTGGCATGGTTGGGTCTATCAGGTATATACTCTCATTTGGAAGCTCCTTACAGCCCCCGCGAACCGGCAGCCACCGCCACCGAGGATCAGCACCCTGCTCCTCCGGCGCACCCGGCAGCCAGTTCCGGAGATCCCGGCCAGCGTTACCGCAATCCCTTCCTGGCGATATGCGGAAGCGTCTTCACGCCCTCCTGCGTCCGTTCATCTCCCCTCCCATCTCCGCTCGCACCGGCATTGCATCCGGGCGGCCGTTTGGAAAATCCTTCTCCGCCCTGTACGTTCGCGTCCTGACAACAGGGGTAATCATAAGGACACCATGCAGCCACGAGCACACCATTCCCATGAAACAACCGATCATCATCAACCGCTCCGCAGGCAGCCGGCGCGCAGTCACAGTCGTATCAGCCCTGCCGTGCGGGAGGCCGGGGAAGGGTTCATGCTCCATGGAGTGATAGCGGCGGGAACGGCGCGCGACCGGTTCGGCGATCTGCGCGAGGAGGAGGCCAGAATCGAGGATCTGGTTCCCGGCATCCGTCCCGGCGACTATTTCCTGGTGGTGGATGGCGATTCCATGCGCGATGCGGGGCTGCTCCACGGCCAGCATGTGGTGATCCGCCCCGGCATCCTCCCGCGCAACGGCGATATCTGCGCGGTCTGGGTGGATGGCCTGGGCAACACCCTCAAGAAGGTCTATTTCACCGAGGAGACAGTGACGCTGGTGCCGGCCAACCCGAACTATCAGCCGATGGATCTCCCGGCCGACCAGGTGCGGATTCAGGGGGTGCTGGTGGCGGCGCTGGCGGTGCGGAGCTTCCGGGGGAAATGAGGGCACTGCCGATTGGGGATGGGCTCTTCCGGAGCAGCCTTGCGATGGCCGATGGAGGGGGAAATAAGCGCGATGACATGCATCCCCTCCGTAGCACTACCGGTTCATCGCGTTCCCGTGCGTCCCGGCGGCGATAGGCGATGCCATTGGAATTCCGTTACCGGCGGCGATGCAACATGCCGGGCGTTGCTGCGGTATGGTCCAGATGGTGGCAATGAGGAACGGAATTGGTTCGTATCATTGCAACGCTCTTCCAGTTGATACGATCGGACTATCCAATGAAGCACACAGTCTCAGAACAGGCCCTCGCGCTGGTGGAAAAGAAGCTCCCCACCGCAAAGGGGGAGCTTACCCCCCAGGATGCGGCAACGGCAACCGGTATCACCGTGGGGGAGGCACAGGACGCCCTGGCGCGCCTGATGGAACTCTACGTCACGCGCGTCACCTACGACGATCAGGGCAATCTCCTGTTCGCCTTCGAAATGCCCCTGCGCAGGCGCGGCACCAAGACCGCCGCCGAGAAATGGGCCGAGGTCAAGGAGAAGCTCTGGCGCGGCTTCAAAGTCTTCTTCAAGATCTGGATCGGCCTGATGGTGCTGGTCTATTTCGTGGTGATGGTGGTGATCGTGATACTGCTGATGCTGGCGCAGCGCTCCGGGGACCGCGACCGGGACGACGACCGCGGAGGCGATATGCTGGGAGGGCTCTTCCGGGTGATAAGCGAGGGCTTGCAGTTCGCGTTCTGGACCCGCGCCACCTCCCCCGCCTACTATTACGATGTCGATGACCACGGATACGGTTACCGGCAGATGAAGACGCCGCGCGGCGTGGACAAAAAGAAGAAATCGTTTATCATCGCCATCTACGATCTGGCGCTCGGTCCCGAACGCATACCATCCGATCCCCTGGCCGACGAGAAGGAGGTGGCCGCCTACCTGCGCGCCGAGCGGGGTATCCTTACCCCCGCCGAGATCGTGGCCCTCTCCGGCGCCTCCATCACCGATGCCGAGGAGCGCATGGCCGATTATCTGGTACGGTTCAATGGCGATCCCACCATCACCGATGAAGGGGTGGTGGTCGGAGAGTTCGAGAGCTTCATCTCCGGCAAAAGCGCCGTAACCGACGACAAGGTGGTGCGCTACTGGGAGGAATACGAGGCGCCCTACGAACATTCCGGCAACTCCGCCGGACGGAACGTGGCGATCGTGGCGATGGTCGCCTTTACGATGGTGGTGGGACTGGGCCTGCTGTCCGGCGGTCTGGGAGCCCTCTCGGTGTATGGGCCGTTCTTCACCACCGGCCTGGCGAAATTCCTCCTCGGCTATATCCCCGTGGCCTTCTCCCTCCTCTACTTCGCCGTATCGCTGGTGCGTCTGGTAGGGGTGCGGAAACAGGAGGCCGCACGGCTGAAACGTAACCGGGAGAAGAAGGTGATGCGCGCCATCTTCCAGCAGAAACTCTGGCGTGCCACCGCCGATCAGATCTATTTCGGCCTGCTCTCGCTCGGCGAGAAAGAGTTGAGCAAGGAGGAGACCGCAACGATCCTCCAGAGCCTGCTGACAAAACTCCAGGGAGATATGGAGCTTGGCCCGGAAGGGGAGCCTATCTATAATTTCGACCGCATCCGCCGGGAACTGGAATCGGCGGCTCATCTCCGTAACCGCTAATTCTCGCGAATCCTGGTCTGCGGGGGCGAGCGTTGTCGGTTCGATCATGCGTTGGATCTGAAATCTTCGCGAATGTGAAAGAGATGAAGCCAGTTTAGAGTACAGGGACATGTGCGAATCCAGGGCGTACGCCGGGAACTGGAATCGGCGGCTCATCTCCGTAACCACTAATTCTCGCGAATCCTGGTCTGCGGGAGCGAGCGTTGTCCGTTCGATCATGCGTTGGATCTGAAATCTTCGCGAATGTGAAAGAGATGGAGCCGGTTTAGACTACAGGGACATGTGCGAATCCAGGGGGGTACGCTGAGAATGAAATCCTGGCGAATCAGAAGGGGCAGAGGATACGGGGATACGGTCAGGAGTAATTATGGTGGAAGGAATGGCGGCAGAAGGAAGTGCGGTAGAATGAATCACGCCGGAGTGAAATACTGGCGAATGGAAGAGAAACATTCTCCTCCATTCGCCAGCAATGCTCTATGGCAAACCCTACCCTCCCTACTCTCCCAATCAAAAATCTAAAACCCTCAATCACAAATCGCCCTCCCTTCCCTCTCGTAAATCGAAAATCGTAAATCTGCTCCCCAATCGAAAATCTAAAATCGCAAATCGAAAATCGTAAATCCCCAACCTTCAATTTCCAATGATTTTTCGGCTCGCTACGCTCTGCATTTCTTTTTTTCTTTGCTCCGCACTCTGCTCTATCGCTGCTCCGGATACTCCTCCCCTGCCGGTCGATGAAGCATGGGGCGCATGGGAACGGGGAGGACATGAAGGGATCGAAAAGAAATTTCTCGAGGCGATATCCGCCGCGCCGGAAGATGCCCGCGCCTATGTGGGCCTCTCCTACCTCTACGCCCTGCAGCGCAGATACGATGCGGCCTGGAGCGCCTACGCCAAGGCTCTGAAATATCTTCCCGGCCGGGAGGCCGCGCACGCCTATCTGTATGCGGCATGGTACAGTCCGGAGCTTGAGGCCAGCCTTTCCGGCAGGGATAGCACCACACTGGCGATGCTGGAGGATCTTGCGCTGAACGGGGACGCCACCGGCATTATGAAGGGACTGGCGAACCAGCGGCTCGGCCGCTACTACCTTTATCGCAACCAGTCCGAAAAAGCATCCGAATATTACCGGAACGTCCATGCCATCCTGGACTGGAGGGTGATAGGGCCGTTCGATAATATCTCCGCCTCGGGTCACCAGAAGCAGTTTCCGCCGGAAAAGGAATACAGCCACGATGCGCAGTACGAGGGAAAGAACGGTGTACAGGCCCGCTGGTTTCCCCTGTCGGTTCATCGCCGCGACAACTGGATCGACTTCAACCGGTATTTCGCAAGCTCCTCCTCGGTCTATTATGCGAACACCTTCGTCTACTCGCCACAGAAGCGTACCGTGCAGGTTCGTACCGGCACGTCCGGTTCGTTCAAGGTCTTCCTGAACGATGAGCTGGTCTCCGAGGAAGCCGAAGAATATGATAACGACCTCGATACCTATATCGCCGAGACCGAGCTGCAGAAGGGGTGGAACCGGGTTCTGGTGAAATGCGGATCATCGGAGATCCAGACCTGCAATTTCCTTCTTCGCATCACCGATGCCCACGGCGCCCCGCTGGAGGGGCTTCGCACCAGCACCGAGCCGCAGCGCTATAAGAGCATGCCCGGAAGCCAGGTGCGCAGGCTGGACCATTTCGCCGAGGAATATTTCAGAAGCCAGATGGCCGCCCACCCGGAGCATCTGGAGAATTACCTCCTCTTGGCCGATACCTATCTGCGGAACGACAAGGCGATAGACGCCGAGCTGACGATCCGCGAGGCGATACGCCGCATGCCCGGCTGCCCTCTGTTCTACGAGCATATCGCGGCCGCCTACAACAGTGGCGATAAAACCGACGAGGCATCCAGGGCGCTGGATAAAATCTACGCGCTCGACCGCCAGGCCCCGATCGGACTGGAGCACAAGTTCAACCAGTTCATGCAGACCGAGCAGCTGGAACAGGCATCCGAGGTGCTCCGGCAGTACGAGCGGATACGGCCGGAATCGGCGGAGTTCTACCAGATGCAGATCTCCATCTACCAGCAGAAGGAGGAAGTGGAGAAGATGATCGAACTGAGCGCCCAGGCCTACGAGCGTTTCCCGATGAACACCGCATTCATCAGAGCCTATGCGATGCTGCTGGCACAGAGCACCCAGCGGGCGCAGTCGGCGGTGCTCATCTACAGGAAATATCTCCGCGAACGGGCCGATGAGGAAATGCTGGTGGAACTGGCGGGGCTCTATCAGAATCAGTCGGATATAAAGAACTGGCGCAAGGTCTACGACCAGTTGCTGGAGCTGGACCCGGCCTCACCCGGATATCTCTACGAGATGGCCGGCGTCTATTACGAGATGCGCAATTACACGAGCGCCGAGGAGATGCTCCGCAGGGGGCTCGAGATCTGCCCGAACAGCTCCAGCGCCTGGGCCAGGCTGGCCGAGGTGCAGCGAGCCGCCAGCAAGGAGAGCGACGCGATCACCAGCTACCGGGCGGCGCTGGAGTTCGATCCCACCAATTACGATGCACGGGCCGCACTGCGCGATCTGCTGGGAAAACGCCCCGCATTCTCGCAGTTCGAACCGGTGGACACCGACAGCATTCTGGGCTATGGCCGGACGATGCAGGGAAACCCGGAGGATGGGGCCGTGGTGCTGCTGAACCACGCACAGTATGTGGTCTACGAAAAAGGCGCCTCCGAATCGATGAAGGAGATCATCGCCAAGATGACCAGCAAGCGGGGAATAGACGCCTGGAAGGAGTACGAGATCCCCTACAACAGCTACAACGAGGAGCTTATCATCGACAAGGCCGCCGCCGTGAAAGCCGATGGAAGCGAAGTGAATGCCGATGTCTCCGATAATTACGTGGTCTTCAAGTCCTTACAGGAAGGGGATGTGATCCACCTGAAGTGGCATGCGAAGAACCATTATTCCGGGAAGCTCTCGAACCACTTCTTCGACTCCTATTATTTCAACGGATTTTATCCCACGCAGCATGTGCGCTACGAGCTGCTGGCTCCGGCCGGTTTCAAGTTCCATCATGCCACCCAGAACATGTCCGCCCCGATGACAACCGCAGAGGCGGAGGACGGGACCATCTACCGCTGGACGAAGGAGAATCTCCCCGCCATATCGTATGAATACGGCATGCCCACGATAGACGATGCCGGGAGCATCCTCCATATCTCCAGCATCGACTCCTGGGAGTATATGGTGGACTGGTATCGCGATATCGCCACCGCCAAGACACGCGCATCCTACGAGATCCGCGAGCAGGTGGAGGAGCTGATGGGCGGGGAAAGAAATCTGAGCGATGAGGAGAAGATGGGGCGCATCTACAACTTCATCACCGAGAACATCCGCTACAGCAGCGTCGGGTTCCGGCAGGGAGCCCATATCCCCCAGAAGGCCCGCGATGTGCTCGTCAACAAGATCGGCGACTGCAAGGATGTGGCGGCGCTCTGCATAGCCATGCTGGGCGAGGCCGGCATGCGCGCCAGCTATGTGCTGGTGAACACCCGCGACGCCGGGCTGAACGCCCAGGTGCTCCCCTCGATCGCCTTCAACCACTGCATCGTGGCGGTGGAGACGCCGAAGGGGGAGCGGTATCTCGACCTGACCGCCAGCAATTTCCCGATAGGCTCGGTCCCCTCGGGCGATCTCGAAGCGTTCGCGCTGGTGATAAAGCCGGGGGTGACGGCACCGATGTATCTGCCGAAAGAGGGAACGATGCCGCGCACCATGACCGTCCGCAACTCGGTGGAGATGCTGGAGGATCATGGCATCCGTGGCAGGCAGACCACCAGCGCCACCGGAGCAATGGCCGCGGCCATGCGCGATGTCTTCCGTTACCAGCCCCGCAAGGAGCAGGAGAAGATTCTTCTGCCGTCGGTCAACGCCAGCTACCCGAACATCAGCCTCTCCGGCCTGAACTTCGAGAACCTGGATACGATCGCGCCACAGATGAGCTACAGCTACGAGTACCAGCTCCCGGAGCATGCCACCGAGGCCGGAGAGTTCATCATCTTCGGCATCCCCTGGATCTCGAAGGAGGAAACCGACGAGGGGCTTTCCTACCAGGAACGGGAGCACTCGTATATCTACTTCACCGGGACCGATACGCTCACCGAGGAGATACGGATCGCTCTGCCGCAAGGCTACGAGCCGGTGGCCGTACCCGCGCCGCTGGAACTGAGTTCCCCAATCGCCGAATACTCGGTCCGCTACGAGTACACCGGCGGGACGCTGAGCGCGCAACGGAGGATCATCACCAGGAAGAATCTGGTGGCGCCCGATGAATATGTGGCCTTCAGGAAATTCCACACCAGGATCGTGAAGGAGGATGCCCGGCAGTTGCTCCTGCGGCCGTCCGCGAAGTAAGGCCGTTCCTGGGATGGCGGCGCACTACGAACGAAGTACCTGGGAGAACGTTTTCTGATATTCTCCTTCAGTGTTGTCGCGGAGGTTGACTCCGCGCCCCCTGCTGCTGCCACCGCGCACGGAGTCGAACTCCGTGCGAACAGTGCTTAGAGCAGTTTTCAATTGAATTGATCGGCTCTGGCTCCCGTAGGGAGCACCCGTCTGTAGCTATGGTGTCAGTGTTTTCTTCGGAAGCTCCGGAGGAGCGGTCCATTCTTCTGACGAGCGTTCCGTCACACTCAACTGAAAACCGCTCTAGAATCTCAGAAAACATATCCGTAGCTGCTTAAGAGCTACTACCTGCTGCCTCGTTATATTTGGCGATGATATCATACAGCCCTGATCGCAGCCGGGTTTCCGGGAGCGGGTCCGGGGCTTCCGTTCAGCAACTCTTATAAGGACTCGCACGCATGCTCCGGAGCATCGCCTCCATCGTCATCGGCTACGCAGTACTCAGTATCGCCATCATGGCTCCCAGCACCATGATGGAGCAGATGATGAGCCCATCCGGGAACTCCGGCGCTGCGGAGATCGGAACGACGAACATGATGATCTTTTCCATCATCATCAACATGCTGGCAGGGGTCGTGGGAGGCTATGCCACGGCACGTATCGCCGGCTACAAGGAAACCGAACATGCCCTGGCGCTTGCGGTGGTACGGATACTGGTGGGGATCATCGCGATGAGCGCGCGGCCGAACAACGTGCCGATCGTGCTGGCGATCGTCAACTCGGTGCTGCTTCTGCCTGCGGCCTACTTCGGCGGATATCTGCGGAAGGTCCGGCGCGTTGCCGACGAGGGAACGATGACCACGGACATCTGACGGCGCGCCAGGCGCCCCGATTCCGGCCGGCAGTGAACCGGCGCGGGAAGAAGGAACCGGGTATGCGGAAACGCAAGGACCGCGAAGAAGATGGAGAACCTCCTCCCTGCTTCTTCGCGGTCCTGCATGTTTTCAGCCCGCCGCACTCAACCGGCGGCTCCGCCATCCTCTCTACCCCTCATCATCCTGATCCCCCCCTGCTTCTCCCCGATCGAACATCCGTTCATCCGCAATCGCTCATCGTCTCACTGTTCGGCCACGGCTTCGGCCGCCACGGTCTCCGTGCTCGCGCTCTGCTGCGCCAGATAGCGGTACGCCACCCAGGCCATCAGGGCGCTCCCGACAGGGAGAATGCTCTCATCGATGGTGAAGCGCGGATTGTGCAGTCCGGCGGTGCATCCCTGCTCGGCGGTGCCGGCACCGATCCACCAGAACGTGCCGGGCACCTTCTCCAGATAATAGGCGAAATCCTCGGCTCCCATCATCGGCGGGGCATCGAAGACCGCGCGGGGCCCCAGCATCTCGCGCGCGGCATCCTGGGCGAAGTGCGTGGCCCAGGGATCGTTGTTCAGCGCCGGATAGCCCAGCTCGATCCGCAGATCGTACTCGGTGCCATTCCCCTGGCATACCCCCTTGACGATATCCTCGATCTTCTTGTGCGCGGCGCGGCGCCACTCCTCATCCATCGCCCGGAGCGTTCCCTCCAGCTTCACCTCTTCCGGGATGATATTGGTTGCCGATCCCCCCTCGATCTTGCCGATGGTAAGCACTCCCGGCCGGAACGGGTCGAGCGTGCGGCTGACCACCTTCTGCAGAGCCAGCACCAGCTCGCTGGCCGCCACGATGGGGTCCACCGAGAGCTGCGGCATGGCCGCGTGGCCGCTTTTGCCACGGATGGTGATATAGATTTCATCGGCGGAGGCCATCATCATGCCGGGATAGAAACCGACGGCACCGGCGGGCACCATCGGCGCCACATGCTGTCCGAAGACCGCATCCACCGTGGGGTTCTCAAGAGCGCCATCGGCGATCATCACGGAGGCCCCTCCCGGCAGCTTCTCCTCGCTCGGCTGGAAGAGAAACTTCACATTGCCGGGGATCTCCTCGCGCAGATCCGAGAGGATCATCGCCGCGCCGAGCGCCATGGTGGTATGGGAATCATGGCCGCAGGCGTGCATCTTGCCGGCATTGCGCGAGGAGAACTCCAGCCCCGTATCTTCGTGGATCGGCAGGGCATCCATATCGCCGCGCAGCGCAACGCAACGGGCATCGTCGCCGGCCCTGCCGCCGCGCAGCAGCCCCACGACGCCGGTTTTCGCGACGTTGGTGCGCATCTCGATGTTCAGCTCCTCCAGAACCTTCTGTGCCAGCGCGGAGGTCTCGTACTCCTCGAAGGCCAGCTCCGGATTTGCATGGATGGTACGGCGCAGCTCGACGAGCCGCCCGGCGCGGCGTTGCGCGGCGGCCAGGAAATCGGCGGGAGTAAGTGCGGACATGGGATACGCTCCTCTGGATGATAGTGGCTCCCCCATCCCGGAAACGGGAGGAGAGGGGAGACGCGATGTTTGAGGAGGAAGATAGTATTTACGCGGCAATCCCGGTGCGGGGAGCAGGAGCCGGGGGTCCAGGAATCCGGAGATCCCGGCTTCTTTCTGCGCGGCCTTCTCCCTGCTATTATATATCATCTATTATTCATTAACGACCCTGGCCCCGCCATGCACCGAATTCCCCTAATACTGCCGTTGATTCTTGTAGCGCTTATCGCCTGCAACGGGGAGAACCACCCGGAAGCCGGCGGGAGCTCCGGCACCGGACGCGATGCTAGCGGCAGGGAGAACGATACGCTCTCCCGATCCCCCATCCCGTACGACGTGACCCCGGCACAGCGCGATGCGATAACCGCGCTCCTGCGGGAGCAGCCGGAATGGCGGGTTGCCGCCGATGGCGACAACAGGAATGCGATGCTGGCGGAGATGCAGCGGGAGAACCCCGGCTACAGGCCCTATTTCACGGCATATGATTTCAACCGCGATGGTACCGGCGATATTGCCATCACGCTGCTGCGCGATACCACATTCCGCGCCTACTGGTTCCGGGGAAGAGGGAACGGCTACGACGCCCCCGTGCTTCTGGTGGAGGAGAGCTGGCTGGCGAATGGAGGACAGCTCATCAAGGATAGCACGCTTGTGGTAGGAGAATTCCATAGCGATCATCTCATCAGCTTCCCTCCGAATACGGCAACCGGAGGTCTGCGAGCGGTGGTGGCGCCACCGCCATAATACCGGCCGCAGTTGCAGGCTACGCTCCCGCGCGCGGGAATTATTTTTTTTCGGCCGGATTATATCTCACTGCGCTCCGGATGGTATCCGGTAGAGAAAGGGATTATGATCTCCCTTGTACGCGAGTGGCCCCGGCTCTATGTTCCCTTCCCCCCGATGTTCGTCACGATATCACGATCAACGGCGGAAGATCATGCGGATAGCTATCGGTTCACTTCTCATCGCGCTTCTCTTGGGCGGGTGCAGGGGATATTATCCCGCCTCCATCCTCTCCACTCCCCCATCCTCCCTTCCGTTACGCCATAAACGATCCGCCCCGGCATTCCGGGATCAGCCCCCTTCCATGCGCTGGGAGAGCGCCCGCACGCTGAGTCTCGACTACACGGGCGGTCCTGGAACCAAGGAGGGGAATCATCTCCATATCGTCCGCCCGCAGATAACGTTCGCCACACTTACCGACGATTCCACCAGCGTGGGGCGCTCCGCCTTCGGCGGGATGGTGCTGGCCGGAACCTATAAGGGGAAACGATGGATCGAGGGGGACCGGCTCGACAGCGTTCTCCGGAATTTATCGGTGTTCGGGCTGGCCGGTTATTACGACGGCAATATCGGGCTGGCCGGAAAAGCCCTCTCGCTCGGTGTGGGATGGACCTGCATGGCAGCGCTGGAGGGAGGGGGATATTATTCGGTCTGGCATCACGGAAGCGGCTGGCCCTGGCCCATTCTGCCGCAGGTGGGAGCATATCTGTTCCTGGATGCCGATCTATCATCATACGCGGGATTCTGGGTCCGTACCGGATTTGCCATACCGGGCCCGCTGTATCTGGATGGGGGAATTTCCTGGAAAGAATTCACTGCCAGCTTCGGCGCAAGCATACTGGAGAAGGAAATCCGTTTCACCGCGGGAGTTCATTACCGGCTTCCGTAATACCGGAAAATAAAAAAGGCGTGCCGCATAGCACGCCTTTTGTCTACCATTATTCAAATCGCATCCATCACCATTTTCGCGGAATAAGAAACGATCATATCCGCGTGCGCACGGTGGTCCAGATATGCTCGGCCACCTGGGTTCCGTTTTTCGTTCCCATATCCAGGCTCCGGCTGTAGTGGATACCGCCGTACAACCGGCTGAGTCCCGCCTCCAGTGCCGCATCCATGAACGTATTGAACGGGCGCACTGGCAGTCCGAGATAGATCTCGCTGTCATCCTCGTAGCGCATTTCGCCGAACAGGCGGGTAAGGATATGGGCGGCGGCGGCGGAAATGGTGCTATGACCGCTGATATATTCCGGAAACGGCGGCGTCTGGATAAGCGGCTTCCAGGTGGAATCGATATATCGGTTGATATAGGTCACCGGACGGATCACATTGGAGCGGTATTTCTCGGTCCAGCTGCTGATGAACCCATCGGCCAGCGCCAGCGACACCAGCGTATAGGCTTCCAGCGATGCCATCATATCGCTTCTGTTGCTGTCGCAGGCGATCCTGGTGATATTGATCCAGTGTCCTCCGGGGCTGATCTGGCGCGTATTGAAATGCAGATGCCCGAAGTGATGCGAGTGGATGGGGTTGCAATCCCAGAAACGCGCCACCAGCGCCTGATCGTTGGTAAGCTCCACCCCGACCTTGTAGACCTCGTACACCTGCTGGTAGAAGGGGGAGCCGGGCTCGGTGCTGAACGGCAGCGGGTCCTCCGGCTTGAACTGGTCGGCCTTGCGGAGCGTGAACGGACGGATGGTGCTCCAGAACGGGTCCACCGGCTGCACGAAATCGGGGGGGGTGGGCTCCCAGAGCCCCGGTCCCTTCGGGATCACGTAGCGCGTGCCGGCGATGATATTGTTGTAGCCGTCGCCGCCCGACCATGCAAGCACATGCCCTCCCACGCTCATGCCGTAGGCTTTGGAGCGCTCCATCACATCGGCGGGAACGCCGGTGGCGGCGATCTCCTTCATCTGCTCGTCGTACAGGCTGTCGGTGCGATGAAAACGGAAGATCATCTTTTCGCAGACCGTCTTGTAGGCGGCGATGGCCGTCACGCGCCAGTCGTAGCGCTGGCTCATATCGGGGGCGGGCACATCGCGCAGGCCGTTGAGCTGGCCGGAGAGGGAGCGGCAGGCCGGAAAGCCCGGCGCGGCCGACTCGTACGCGGCCACGTTGGCGTACGCGTAGATACGGCTGATGACGCAGGGGGTACGGCTATCATCCACGATCACATTGGTCATCTGGCGGTTCCAGGCATGGATATAGCGCGCGGCATCCCGATACAGGAGCGTACCGGCATCATCGGCGCGTGCGGCGGAGCCACCGAACGCACAGATCGAAGCGAACAGAACACACAGAAACGCAGTACTCGGTAGGAAAGAGTTCTTCATGCTACTGCTTCAGCTGATTGTGTACATGACGATAGACGGGGGCCGCGATCCCGAAAGCGCCAGACGTACGGTAGGATGGATGATGATCCCGCCCTCTGCAACCAGAGGCGGAACAACGAGCAGGGGATTAGACGCCCGAAGGGGGACGTTCGTGCCAATCTAAAAAAAAGACCGGAGCCAGCAGCCCCGGTCTTCGATATCGGATTGTGCTCTCACTCCCCGGCGGCGTGACCGGCGGGAGTTGGCGCGGCCGGCTCCTCGCGGCGGATGGGCCGCCGGAGGAACCGGAGTTTTACCTGCCGGCCGAATAATCGTAGAACCCGCGGCCGCTCTTGCGTCCCAGGTGTCCGGCGGCCACCATCTTCCTGAGCAGCGGGCAGGCGCGGTACTTGTCGTCGCCGAGCCCATTGTGCAGCACTTCCATGATCGCCAGGCAGACATCCAGCCCGATGAAATCGGCCAGGGTGAGCGGTCCCATCGGATGGGCCATGCCGAGCTTCATCACCGTATCGATATCCTCGATCGATGCGATCCCCTCCATCACGCAGTAGACCGCCTCGTTGATCATCGGCATCAGGATGCGGTTGGAGATGAAGCCGGGATAATCCTGCACCTCCACCGGCACCTTCCCCAGCTTCTCGCTCAGGGAGCGCACGGCGGCGTAGGTCTCATCGCTGGTGGCATACCCGCGGATGATCTCCACAAGCTTCATCACCGGCACCGGATTGAAGAAGTGCATGCCGATCACCTTCTCCGGGCGCCCCGTAATGGCGGCGATCTCGGTGATGGAGATGGAGGAGGTGTTGGTTGCCAGAAGCGCCTCCGGGCGGGCCGCGGCGTCCAGCGTGCGGAAGATCTCCGCCTTGATGGTCTGGTTCTCCGTGGCAGCCTCGATAATCAGATCGGCACCGGCCGCCGCGCTCTTCATATCGGTGGAACGGCTGATCCGCCCCAGGGCCGCATTCCGGTCGGCCGCGCTGATCGTCTCCTTCTTCACCTGCCGGTCCAGATTGGCCGTGATGGTGTTGATGCCCGCGGCGATGCGGGACTCGTCCACGTCGACGAGCGTCACGTTGAAGCCGTTCTGCGCGAAGACATGGGCGATACCATTGCCCATGGTTCCGGCGCCGATAACCATTACGTGCTGAATGTCCATGTAGCCTGCCTGTATGATTCGATTTGGTTGGATGATTTCTTCCGGTGCCCCGGTCCCTGCAAGGTTGCCCTTATGCCGGTACCCGCCTCATGCGAACGGTGGAGCGGGGCTCGAACTCCCCGCCGGGCAGCCCCCAGGAATAGCGGTAGCCGATGTCGCCGTTCTCCCAGATCTCTATGGCGATCTCCTCGCGAAAGCTCTCGCGGCTGGCGACATCGTTGTAGCCGAAGACGAACGCGCGGAAGGAGCCGTCGGCGGCCTCCTCGCGGCGGAACCGATGCTCCAGCACCCCTTCCGGCATGCTGGGGCTCTCCACCACCAGCACCAGTTCCTCCCCCTCGTCGGCCACTATCGATTCCTCGGTATGATAGGACGTCCCATCCGCAGCAACCGCGGCGAAGCGCAGAGCGAGGGTGCGTGCCTCCGGAAGCCGGAGCAGCTCCAGCCGTCCGGTGAAATGTTCGCCGGAGTGGTTGGCCCCCTCCCCCTCATACCTGCCGATGCGCTCCGAAAGAAGCTGAAGAAGCTGGTTCATGGGATATGAAATAGAATGGGACGCAGCCGGATGGCCGCGCCCCGGAACTGAATGGAATTCGAGAGAAGCGTGGCCTGGAGGGATCAGACCGCTTCCAGCACCAGCGCGGTAGCCTCGCCGCCGCCGATGCAGATCGCCGCCAGACCGCGCTTTGCGCCGCGGGCCTTCATGGCATGCACCAGCGTGGTAAGGATACGGGCACCGGAGGCGCCGATCGGATGGCCGATAGCCACCGCACCGCCGTTCACGTTCATCTTCTCCTTCGGGATCTCCAGCGCGTTCTGCGCGGCGAGCGACACCACGGCAAACGCCTCGTTGACCTCGAACAGATCGATATCGGCGATCGTCAGATTGGCCTTCTGGAGCACCTTCTTGATGGCATCCACCGGGGCGGTGGTGAACTCGAGCGGCGCCTGGGCGTGCGAGGACTGCGCCACGATACGCGCCATCGGCTCCAGGCCGTTCTGGCGGGCATACTCCTCATCGGCGATCACCAGGGCGGCGGCGCCGTCGTTGATCTTGGATGCGTTGGCGGCGGTGACGCTCCCCTCCTTGGTGAAGACCGGCTTCAGCGACGGGATCTTGTCGAAATTGGTCTTGGCCGGCTCCTCGTCGGTATCCACCACGGTCTCCCCCTTGCGATCCTTGATCGTCACCGGGGCGATCTCGTTCTTGAAGCGTCCCTCGGCGATGGAGCTCTGCGCGCGCCGGTAGCTTTCGATGGCGAACTCGTCCTGCGACTCGCGCGGCACGTTGCAGTTCACCGCGCAGGAATCGGCGGCCACTCCCATCGGGATCTTGTCGTAGGCATCGGTAAGGCCGTCGTGCATCATCGAATCCACCACCTTGCCATCTCCCATGCGGTAGCCGTTGCGGGCCTTGTCCAGCAGGTACGGGGCGGTGGACATCGACTCCTGTCCTCCGGCCACCACCACGGTGGCATCACCGCAGCGGATCATCTGATCGGCCATCATCACGGCCTTCATGCCGGAGCCGCAGACCTTGCCGATGGTGGTGCAGGGGACCGAGTTCGGGATACCGGCGCCGAGGGCGGCCTGGCGTGCCGGCGCCTGTCCGATGCCGGCGGTGAGCACGTTCCCCATAATCACCTCGGAGACCTGCTCCGGAGCGATGCCTGCCCGCTCCAGCGCGGCCTTGATGGCGACCGCGCCAAGCTCCGGTGCGCTGAGGGTGCTGAGAGTGCCGCCGAACGATCCGACCGGCGTCCGGGCGGCGGAGAGAATCACTGAAGCCATCGTGGTATTATTTCGAATGTATTGGATGTTGACTTTCGGCTCGTGCTTAGTGCTTAGTGCTTAGTGCTTAGTGCTTAGAAAGCTGCCTGGATATTGAGGAGATATCAATAATGGATCTTTTTCTAAGAACTACAGCGGGCGCGCAGCCCGCGTCCTAAGAACTAAGCACCCACCGCCTTCTCCTTCTCCATCATCTCCACGAACTGCCGGAAGAGATAATCGGCGTCGTGCGGGCCGGGGCCGGCCTCCGGATGGTACTGCACGCAGAAGAGGGGATACTCGCGATGGCGGAAACCTTCCACCGTGCGATCGTTCAGGTTGACATGGGTAAGCTCCACCGGCAGGCCGCTCATCGAGTCGAGGTCGACCGTGAAGCCATGGTTCTGCGAGGTGATCTCGTTCTGGCCGGTCAGCACATTCTGCACCGGATGGTTGGCGCCGCGATGACCGAACTTGAGCTTGTAGGTGCGCCCGCCGAGCGCCAGGGCCAGCAGCTGATGCCCCAGGCAGATGCCGAAGATCGGCTTGCGGCCGATGAGCTTGCGGATGGTTTCCACGGCATAGACCGCCGCGCCGGGATCGCCGGGACCGTTCGACAGGAAGATGCCGTCCGGATCGAGCGCCAGAATCTCCTCGGCGGTGGTCGTGTTCGGCACCACCGTCAGGCGGCAGCCGTAGCTGGCAAGACGCTCGAGGATGTTGTACTTCACGCCGTAATCGATCACCACCACATGATACTCCCCCTTCCCCTGGAATCCCTCCAGCGGGCCGAGGCGGTAGCCGCTCTCATCCAGGCTGCTCCAGCTGTGCTGCTGGGTACAGGAGACATTGCCGGTAAGATCCAGGCCGTTCATGCTGGGAAGCGCACGGGCGCGTGCAACAAGCGAGGCATCATCCAGATCCACCGCGGAGATCACCCCGCGCATGGCTCCCTCCTCGCGGAGAATACGGACCAGCATCCGGGTATCGATCCCCTCGATGCCGAGCACGCCGTTCTCCCGGAGATAGTCATCCAGGCTCTCATCGCTCCGCCAGTTGGAGCGGATACGGGATGCCTCGCGCACGATCAGGCCGGCAGCCTGCACGCAATTCGACTCCACATCGAAATGGTTGGTGCCGACATTACCCTGGTGCGGATACGTCATCGTCACGATCTGGCCGTAATAACTGGGATCGGTGATGATCTCCTGGTAGCCGGTGATCGACGTATTGAACACAACCTCGCCGGTGGATTCCCGGTCGAGAGCACCGAAGCCACGGCCGGTAAAAACGACGCCGTTTTCGAGTGCAAGCTTGGCCTTGGGACGTATAGGGGTCATACGGGATCTATCGTTCAGAGCAATGGGAAGGTACAGGCGTACTTATCCTTGCTAAACTACGAAAGGGAGCGTGAATGCGTGTGATCGGATGATGGCTTGACACGAATTGAAAGATCGGGCGGGGGGACCTTCGAGTGGAGGCGCCCGGCCGGGGGCCAGGGGAAAATGCACTCCAGCACTCCCCTACATGCAGAAGCCGGCAGAGACACTGTCCAGGTGTGTCCTTGCCGGCTTCGTAATGGTCCTTGGCTCCGGCCGCTGCGAGGGTCCAACTCGCACCAGCCCATCCCCCTACCGATACTTTCCGATGCTTTCCTATCCTTCCTTCCGCCCGGCTGCCTCCGCAAAAGCTCAGGTCAGGCTCCTGCGCGGCGCTCTTGGGGCTCCCTTCCTTCGTCCGACTCCCCACCCCTTCCTCTTGGCGGCATCGCCACGATGCCGCATCTCATCCGCTGCGTGCTGGCTGCGCTTA
>JBMDXA010000018.1:0-82813 GCA_048594725.1 Candidatus Kapaibacteriota bacterium | reverse complement strand
AGGTGTCATACCGTACTCCAGGAGTTTCCTGGCGGCCTCGATATATTTTTCGACGCCGAGAAATTTTTCGGGGCTCGACCCGGAGATGTTCATCACCACCACCGGACCCCGTAGTTCCGCCAGCAGAGGCCCTGCGATTTCCGCGGCCGTGCGGGCCGCCTCCTCCGGTATCGTGATGTGCAGCCGCTCGGCGCTTCTGCGCGGCTCCGCGCCGATCGGTTCGATACCGAGGGGCGCCAGCAGCAGCGATGTCTCCGAGACGATGTGCACGGGCCCGGCGGGCTTCGCCACCGCGAGCGTATAGATCCCAGCGCTCTTCCCGGCAAATCCGATTCGTACTCCGGCTCCGGCCAGCCCGGTCAGGAACGCGCCGCTGGCGGAATCCTTTGCAAGCAGGTTGATCGCCAGATCGTAGCGCCGGCGCCGGATCTGGCGTATCGTCCGGATGATTCCTCCCGGCGAGGCAGGGATCACATGAATTTCGTTGAGTTCCGGCAGGAGCGGCCCCGCGCTGCGGTTCTTCTCTCCCAGAAGCATATCGAGCCTCCCCTCCGGGAAGCGCTCCCGCAGCAGCATGATGGCTGCCGTGGAGATGATCGTATCGCCGATACGATCGGGCCGTACCAGAAGGATGCGGGGCGAGGAGAGACCGTTCAGACGTCGGAGATCACCCCGTTGTTCCGGCAGCGCACGGAGCGCCAGGAGCAGCCCCCGGCGTACCAACCGCTCGATATGTTTCCCGATGGAACTCAAAAGTATATCGCAATGTATGCACCTTGCCGGACATGATTCATTTCAAGTGTTGACGAGCGATGATGGCGGGGCCGGAAAGGGGGCTGAAAGCGGGGTGGATGCGGTGGCGGCGGGTGCGGGCTGTTGCGGTTGCGGAACCATCCGGTATGAGAAGACCGGTGACCCGCTTCAGGCTCCATTGCCTGATCGCGAGCACCGGTCTTGTCGTATAGATGATCGGACGATCGGATTCCGCCGGGCGTTCTAGTCGCAGGGGACGCAGTCGTTCGAGGGAGTGATGGTCCAGCGGCAGTCCTGATTATAACAGATGCTGACGCAGCAGATGTTATCGTTCGCCGGGTCCTTCACCTGAATGACGAGGCACTCGCCGATGACCTCCGGGAGGAAATGCAGATCGCCGCAGGCATCCCGCACCTGCAGCCTGAACGTAGGGCAGGGATCGCCGAGCGGTTTGATATGTGCCCCGGGGGTGATATCGAAGCACTGTATGATGCCGCCGCCGTTCACCGCGCAGGCCCGTATCGTGCAACCGGAGGTGTTGTTGATGCCGAATCTGCAGCAGGTAACCTGCGAAAGTGCGGTGCTCGATGTTGAGAACATGGCTGCCATTGTCAACAGAAGGGCGGCCATCAGCATGAACGGACGGAAGGTCGTGGATGGTGTGTGCATAGTGAAAGTCTGAAGAAAAGTGAGGGGGCTGTGCATGCGTAGAGCATGAGCCACATGGTGCTCCCATACGCTGAGGTGTGCCCGCAGGTATGGTTACCAGATAAGAGGAAGAAGAGGGGAACTACTGGACAAGGCTGGTGAAGTATCTGCCGGCATGGCCGGTGAGGGGGGGGATGCCATGGCACGCCGGCTCCCTGCTGCGCGGGGGAGGAGATGCCAGCGATATGCTGCAACGGAACGAGGTTCCGGGCGGGCTCCGGCGTACCGGTGCCGGGCGTTTCTAGCTGCGCAGGTAATACTTGAGCGGGTTCGGCGCCAGATAGCACTCCTCGGCCAGGCGGATGGCGCTGCTGATGGTCCCGGCATCGCGAAGCGCGTAGAGCCTGGGCACCATCCGGTCGCGCAGCTCCACGGGGGTCATCGGATTGATGAAGATGCTTGTGCCCCCCTCGAATCCGGCGGTGACGTTGATGCGCCACTTGATGAGCACATGCCAGGGCATCTTCACGATGGAATCCACGGGGCTGTAGTACCACTCCTCGTTGCAGCTTATCAGGGGGCCCATCGCCGCATGGCAGGCCTGTACCAGATCGCTCACCCCGCGCAGTTCCTCGGCGTCATGTTCGTAGGGGCGGGCATGAACCGATTTGGAGAAGATCTCGATGGTGGGGAAGCGATGCCCGATCCCGATGAACGCGATGGCGTAATCGTTCTCGGCGAAGACCAGGTTGTACATGGCCGCGAAGTTCGCGCCGTACTCGTTGAAGACGTTCGGATCATCCTTCAGCATCTTCACCTGCCGGGTGATGGAGGCGCCCCATTCGTCCAGCCCCACCAGCTGCTTGTGCAGGTGGTCGAAGCTGGCGCCGGCCGGCTTCAGCCAGTTCTGGAACACCGAGACGTAGCGCACATAGCGGTTGCGGAGCATGATCTGCCGCAGCGACTCTACCGTGATCAGGAAGTAGTGATAATGCTCCTCCGGGGAAAGCTCTCCACTCGAGATCAGATCGGTCTCGGCCACCGCCCCTGCCTTGTAATGCTGCCGGGCGATGATAAGCTCGTGGCAGCCGCCGAAGAACGGCTCGCTGTAGCGGAGGATATCCGCCTCCGAGAGTTCCGCCGGATGCGATGCGCCGTTGGAGAAGGAGAGCTTGTAGGCGACGATATCGGAGAGGTGTTTCATCCCGAGCGGGGAGCTGATATAGCGCTCCATCCGTTCCAGTTCATCCAGCGGCGGATGATAGCCGTAGTTCTTCTTCCAGTAGTCGAGCGTCACGATCTCGAAGAGATTCGCCACCCGCCGGAACTCCGCGGCCGTCTCGAAATACTGCTCCGGCTGAAGCCCCACAAGCTCCGCCCAGTGGTTCTCGGCATGAGTCCAGCGCGATTTCTCCGGCGGCACCTCGAAATACCGTTTCTCGCAGAAGGAGCAGACCGCCTCGCGATCCAGCCCCTCCAGCGAAACATCATGTTCAACCGCACCGATGCCGTTCTGGGTAGGCTTGGATGAACGTCCGGGAACCGCCCATACTTCATTGCCGGTGAACGGGTTGATCTGCTTTACCGTCCCGTCCGGCATGATGTTGTAAAACGTCGAGTAGTGCATGCTAAGGGGCGCGTAACTGAATGAAGCGTATCACGGCAATAACGTGCTGATCGTCGGTAGTCCGGTCGCGGGCTTCGCCCGCTGTCCGTGGTCTGGTGCCGTTGCCTCCGGCGCCATATCCGGCGCGCAGGCCCTGAACAACCGCCGCAGACAGCGGGGTACTGCTCACCGGCCAGTTCCCTGGCCGCTGGCCGCAGCAGGTTGCACTGCACGGCTTGATACGTACTTCTACTTCAGATTCTGCCCGGCTTTCAGGAGCGCGGCCACCTTCTCGTCGGAGTCGGCTTCGGCGTAGTAGCGGAGCAGCGGCTCGGTGCCGGATGCGCGTATCAGCAGCCAGCCCCCGTCGATGAAGTACTTGTAGCCGTCGATGGTGCTGGTCTCGAGCACCGGATATTTTCCGAGCTTCGTTACGCCGGCCCTGGCGCGCGCGAGGATCTGATCCTTCTGCTGCACGGTCATCAGCACGTCGCGGCGGTCGTAGCGGTGCGGCCCGAACTCCTCGTCCAGCTCGCGCGACAGTTCGCCCAGCGTCTTGCCCCGCTTCGCCATCATCTCCATCAGCAGCAGCCCGTTGAAGATGCCGTCCCGCTCCGGAATATGAAGCGCCGTGCCCAGCCCGCCGGATTCCTCGCCGCCGATCACGATCTGCTCGGTGGTCATCAGCTTGGCGATATACTTGAAGCCCACGGCCGTCTGGTACATCGTGATGTTGTTCCGCTCGCAGTACTGGTTGATCATCGTGGTCAGCGAGATCGTCTTTGCCACTGCGCCCTTCATCTTGCGGTCCTCGTACAGATACTTCATCAGCAGGACGAAGATCCTGTGGGAGTTGATGAAGTTCCCGTGCTCGTCGACGGCGCCCAGGCGGTCGGCATCGCCGTCGGTTGCCAGGCCGATCGTGTAGTTGCCGCTCTTCATGCCGGCCACCAGTCCCGGCAGATATTCGCCGAGCGGCTCCGGATGATCCAGATCGCCGAAGCTCGGGTTGAACTCGTTGTGCAGCTGCTCCACTCCCGGCAGGATGCGATCCAGCGTAAAGATGCCGGAGCCGTGCATCGGATCGTACAGCACCTTGAAGCCGGCGGCGGCTATCGCATCCAGATCGATCTTCTTGCGGAGATAATCCAGATACAGCTCCTTGGAATCGAACATCCGCACCTGGCGGGCCTTTACCAGATCGGCCAGGGCCGGCAGGGCCTTGGCGCGCTTCGGCGGGTTGGTCTCCAGCTTCGTCACGTTGGCCTGTACCTTCGCGATATCCTCCGGCCCGGAAGGCCCGCCATAGGATGCCTTCAGCTTGAAGCCGTTGTACTGGGCGGGATTGTGGCTGGCGGTGATGATGACGCCGCCGGCCAGCTTCTTCTGGCGGGCGGTGAGCGAGACCTGCGGGGTGGAGGAGATGCCACTGGTCAGCCAGACGTTCATCCCCTCGGATGCGAACACCCGTGCCACCGTAGCCGCGAACCGGTCGGAGAGGAACCGGGCGTCGTATCCTACCACGATGCCGCGCTCGGCATTCGGCTGCTTCTTGAAGAACTGCGCGGCAGCACGTGCCACCAGCTCGACGTTGGCGAAGGTGAAATCTTCTGCGATGACGGCTCGCCAGCCGTCGGTCCCGAATAGAATTGCCATAGCTTGGAGCTTAGTTCTTAGGGCTTGGTTCTTAGGGCTTAGAGCGGATTCACTATCGTTACTCTGTTGTGGCCCCCGGAGCCAACACCTATAGGTGTTGCCTGTCTGTAGTAGAAACGTCCGGATCTTCTCCGGAAGCTCCGTAGGAGCGGCCCATTCTTCCTTGCCTGAAAAGGCGTAACTCAATTGAAATCCGCTCTGGTTCTTGGTGCTTCGTTCCCGGAACGAGACGCGGCGAAGGGAGCTGGACTACATGGACTCCACATCAGAAGTACGAAGGGAGGGGATGACCGGGAGCGGAAGGGAGGGAGAAGCGAGTAGCGCAGAGATCATCCCCGCGCTACCTTCGGCTCCTGAAATCCTGGGCTCCGGACTTCCCGCACTCGCTACAGTATTCCGCGCGAGAATGCCGCTTCCCCCGCGAACTCCGCTGTCGCCCCAAGCTCCTCCTCGATGCGCAGAAGCTGGTTGTACTTGGCTACGCGATCGGTGCGGCTTGCCGAGCCGGTCTTGATCTGCCCGGCGTTGGTGGCAACCGCAAGGTCGGCGATGGTCGTATCCTCGGTCTCGCCGGAGCGGTGGGAGATGACGGCGGTATAGAGATTCTTCTGCGCCAGTTCCACCACCTCCAGGGTCTCCGAGATGGTGCCGATCTGATTCAGCTTCACCAGGATGGAGTTGGCGACATCGTTTTCGATGCCGCGCCAGAGGAATTCGCTGTTGGTGACGAACAGATCGTCCCCCACAAGCTGCACATCCGAGCCGATCGCCTCGGTCAGCTTCGCCCAGCCGGCCCAGTCGTTCTCGGCCATGCCGTCCTCGATCGAGAGGATCGGGAACTTCTCGGTGAGGGTCTGGTACCACTGCACCATCTCGTCGGTGCTCTTGATGATGGAGCTGTCGCTCTTGAAGAGCTTGTACTTTCCATCGCCCGCCCACATCTCGCTGGAGGCCACATCAAGCGCCAGCCAGACATCCTCTCCGGCGGTGTAGTTGGTGTTCTCGATGGCGCGCAGGATCATCTCGATAGCCTCCTCGTTGGAGGCAAGCGACGGGGCAAATCCCCCTTCGTCGCCCACGGCGGTATTCAGCCCGCGCTCCTTCAGCACCTTGCGCAGGGAGTGGAAGATCTCGGTTCCCATCTGCAGCGCCTCGGCGAACGTATCGGCCCCGACCGGCGCGATCATGAACTCCTGGAAGTCCACGTTGTTATCGGCATGCCGGCCGCCGTTGATGATGTTCATCAGCGGCACCGGAAGGGTACGCGCGTTGACGCCGCCCAGATAGCGGTACAGCGGGAGGTTGTGGAACTTCGCCGATGCCTTGGCAATCGCCATGGAGACGCCCAGAATGGCGTTCGCCCCCAGCTTCGACTTGTTCTCGGTGCCGTCCAGCTCGATCATCAGCGAGTCGATCACCGACTGCGCGTTCCCCGGCAGCCCCACGATCTCCCCGGCGATGGTCTCGTTGACGTTGGCGATGGCGTTCTGCACCGACAGGCCGTGATAGATCTCCGGGTCGCCGTCGCGCAGCTCCACGGCCTCATGCTCGCCGGTGGAGGCGCCGGAGGGAACCGCCGCACGCCCCATAATGCCGTTTTCGAGGACTACTTCGACTTCGAGGGTCGGGTTGCCGCGCGAATCGAGAATCTGCCGCGCATACACATCCTGGATGATCGCCATAGGAAAAAGTTCTCTTCTCTGATTATGCTTGCTGAACTGAATTGAGGCGGGCAAATAAACCGAAACGGGGCTACAAATCCAACGAAACCGGCCTCTGTTGACACTTTGATGGAGATTGCCGCAGCATACGGCGTGCCCGGTTCCGGCCGGTACCCGGTATTTCCTCTCAAATCGGTACGGGGGGGGAGTGCGAACTTCCGGCGGTATCGTGGCAAGGGAAATAATCCATGCACTGAATTTTCGATTGCGCGGCATCACGATGCCCGGTATACTCGGCGCTTTCATGGCTGTGGACCCTCAGCGGGTACCGGAAATCCCGGCCAGCGTGCTCCTCCGGCAGGAGGCCGCGAGCGTCCCGCACATACCGGAGAGCGCTGTGTACATCCGCATCCAGGCCAGGCTGTTCCTGTGGCTCCTTGCCACGACCGTCGCCATTGCGCAGACCGGCGATACCCGTATCTCACCCCCGGTGCCTCTGGTTCCATCGTTGCCGGAATCGGCACGGATGCAATCGGCTGCCGCTATCGGGGAGCATACCCTGGCGGTATGGGGAACCAGCCGGACGGGGAAGGGGGATACGGTCCACAACCAGTTGCGGGCTGTTATCATCCATGATTCCACTGTTGCCGGAGAGCCCTTTGTGGTGGGGAGCGAGGATGCCTCGCCGGCAGGGTACGTGCGGGTGCTCTCTCTGGCCGATAGATTCATGGTGTTCTGGCGCGACGTTCGGGACGGTGCTCCGGGATTGTACGCGCAGCGCTTTACGCCCGGCGGTATCGCACTGGGAGGGGAGTCGCTGGTGGATTCCGGCATGATCGATACGGCCGGCCGCCTGCCCGTGGAGATGTTCGGTACGCCGGAGAAGGGATATGCCGTTCTCTGGAACGTCTCCGGGCCGGGAATGAGCGACCGTACAGGTTATCGCAGGATAGGCCCAGCGGGAGAATATATCGGAGAGCCGGTCCGCTTCGGTATGTATCTCGGCCTCGCAGCATGGGGCACTGCGCTGCCCGGAATGCTTCTGGGGAGTCTGGGCGATGGGCGCGGGGTCATCATCCACGATGATGGGCGGCTCGATATCGGACGGTTCAACGGGAGCTCTATCGGCTGGGAATCCCGTGATGGGGAGTCTCGCCGGAAGCGCTATCATCTCTCGGCCGATACATCGTTCGCTCTGCTGTCCGATACCACGCTGCGCCTGTACCGGTCGCTGTTCGATACCCTGCCGCGGTACACCATTCAGGTCCCGGAACTGCGGGAGGCGCGCTTTCAATCCCCGCTGATAACCCGCGATTCGGCCGGCGGATATTCCCTCTATTATGCCGTGCTTCATAGCAGCAGCGCGCGTTCGGCGGTCATCTATTTCCACCATATCGGTATTACCTCCCAGGGGGAACGAGGCCCCGCCGATCTTCGCGATTCCCTTGTGATATCCTCCTATGAGCGACCCTATCTGCTGGATTCAGGCTCGTACGAAATTCTCTGCGACAACAGCCGCTATCATACATTCACGTTTTCCTACTGGGTGAAGGACTGGTACTACCCCATCCTGCACGAGGTCCGGCCGCGCGTGTTCATGATCGCCGAGGGGAATGGGAAATTCCTGCGCACCTATAATCCTCCCGCAGAGAAGGATTGTTCGCGTCCGGCGGGAACGTCGGCCGAGCGCCTGCCGGGATCGGATTCCAGCAGAATAATCGTTCATACCGCTGCCGCCGATATCGCTCTGAGCGCTCCGGTGGCGCGCATCGGCAGCATCCGCAGGCATTATTCTCCGATGGCGGGAATCCATGGTGATGAGGTGATGGTTGCCTGGAGAACCCCACGTTCGGAAACCGATACCGTACTCTCCATGAGAGCGTGGTACCCGTCGCTCCGTGCTCCCTCCGACTCGGTTTTTTCGCTTGCGTTCTCCGCGCAGCTCCCTGCATCCGGAAACGGGTATAACCACTACTGGCATCGCAGGCAGGATGCCATAGTGATGAGCGGCGATTCCCTGTTGCTCAGTTCCTCGTACTCCCGGGCCGATGGAAGGATATTTCCCGGAGGAACGGAATCACGCGAGTGGAGCGCCGTGCACCGCCTCTATGCGGCCGGGCCCGCCGGGTGGAGGCTGGCCGTGGAGAGAGGGGAATCGAGCCAGTCATTTACAGGGCTGGGGGTGCCGCATGTGGCGTACGGTGCCGATGCCTCCGGCTCCGGGATGATCTCGATCGTCGGTGTTCCGTACGGCTCGGGAGAGGGAACCACCCAGACGGTCACCGGTTACGATACCGCCTGGAATGCGAGCTGGAGCATGGAGTCCGCGCTTACGCTCAGGGGCAATCCCGCGCTGCTGCTCCCTCTGGGGGAAAAGGAGTGCGTGGTGGTGGCCGGCGGCGTTGGAATGCATGTGCGCGATGGAAAGCTGGCCGGACGATTCGAGCTCGATAATCCGAAGAGCTGGTCGCTGTATCATCCCTTGCGCGATGGAACATTCTTTCGTATCCGCGCCGCCGATACCAGCGGATTACGCTATGAGATTGCACGGTATTCCCCCGGTGGCGAGATGTTGAGGAGTAGTCCTCTCCTGTTCAGGCGGAAGCCGGCCGGCATGGCGATGGCGCAGAGCCGCGAGGATTCAACGATTGCCGTAGTCTACGGTGGCGATTCAGGGGTGCGGGGAATATTCCTCGAACCGCGCTCGCTCCGCACCCTGCTGGCCGATACCGCGATCAGTGCTACAAAGGGAGTGGTGCGTTCTCCAGCCGCCCGGTTCCGCCATGATACGCTCATGGTGGTCTGGGAGGATCATCGTACCGGCGAACCGGAGATTTATGGGACTCCGTTCCCTATGCCGGAATGGAAGGAGAATACGTCGGGGGCTTTCATCAATGGTGACCGGAATCGTGCGGCAGGGGGAGCGCGTATTCTCGTGCACGGCGTACGGTACGGTGCTGCCGGCAGGCGGGCGCATGTGGAATATTCCATCCCTGAAGCTGCCGGGGTGCATCTTGCGCTCTTCGATATGCTGGGAGCCTCTGCTCTCCCGGCTATCCGGCAGGATGCCGTTGCCGGCCACAACGCTATCGATATTGATCTGGGGAGTCTCGCCGCAGGACCCTATCTGCTTGTGCTGAGCGTTCCGGGAGGTCTCAGCGCAACATTCCCCCTGATCGTACGGCAGTGAGAATTTTTCATGGCAGATGCGTTACATGATATGCAGAGGCGTTACATGATATGGTGGTGATCGATTTTCAGTGGCATTTTTTGCCTCTATTTTCCCTGGCCGGGGCAGGCTCGCATTCTCATTTTTTTCTCTTCTGCGGAAAACCATGGCTACAGCATATACTGTTCGTCTCTCGCTTTTCATGGTCGCGGCCTTGCTGCCATACGGTACTTCCATGGCGCAACGGGAGGATATCCGCATATCGCCGGCCGATCCGGTGACCTATCCCTTTCCGGCAGGTGCCGCCATTCAATCGGCAGACCAGTCGGGAAACGCCACGCTGGTTGCATGGGGAGGGACCGCTCCTGTTGCCGATACGGGGGTGCGGCCGGTGCTCTGGGGAGCGATTGTTCAAGGGACGGCCCGGCAGGGGGAGCCGGTAATGCTTACCGGAACCATGGCCCATCCCACCGGTGTGGCGAGCGTGCTGCCGCTTGCTGATCGCTTCGTGGTGCTCTGGAACGATATGCGTCCGGGGAACGCCGGCGTGTATATGCAGCGGGTCGATCTGAACGGAGCCCGCATTGGGGAGGAGGAGCGGTTTCCGGCGCAGACGAAGCTGCAATCGGATGCGCAGGTATGGCTGATGCGCGATAGTACGGGATACGATGTCATCTGGAGCGAGGCGGTTGCCGGAGACCAGCCGAATTATTTCCGGCAGCATCTCGATCCGTCCGGCTCTCTCTCGGGAGCACGCCAGCAGCTTCATTCCTTGAATTTCGATGCGGAGCGTACCTATGCCGGCCTCCCCGGCATCCGTATCGTGGTGGATGATCCTATCAGCTTCTATCATGCCGACGGCCGGCTCGACGAGCGCCTGATTCCCGCCGATCGATTCGCACAACCGCATTATCTGGGGAGCGATACATCGCTCGCGATGCTGCGATATGAGGAGAGTGGCGCCTGCTATTTCGAATATTATGCGAACGTTTTCGATGCCAGTCCCCTCCGCCGCATCCTTGTTCCTCCCTTCGAGGGGAGGGTGAGATCGGCCGGTGCGATCGTTGCCGATTCATCCGGAGGATATCGGATATATTTTCTGGCGGAGGAGCGGGACCAGTTGAGCAAGCTGATAAACCTGTACGCTACCACGCTTCGCGGCGATGGCAGCTTCAGCGAGCCGGCCCGGCTCTGGACGGTCGCCAACGGAGCAGATTATACCGGCGGGAGCTATACGTTCGCCACCCTCTATTCGGCTTTCCGCTATAGCGGCGGCGATGATAACGGCCATCGCATCACGTTCAATGGCCTGTTCAGCCAGAGGGGGCGTGCCGGCAACGATCATACATCCACCACGACCAGTGAGTATAAGATAGTCCTGGACGGCGATGGAAATCTATTGCCGCTCGATCTGACAGAAGGGGAGAGCTTTCCGGGGGATCGCAGAACTCGCCCAGCCGTCACACGAACGGTGAGCCCGGATTCCACTATCGTCAGGCTTTCAGGCGGGTCCGAGGGGATAATGCTCGGGATGCCTCTTGCACCCGTGGCACAGAATCTACCGCAGACCACTCCTGCGCTGGCACTTGCCAATGGCGAGATCGTCGCGCTATGGCGCCATCCGGAAAGCCGCCCCCGGTTCCATCAGGCGAAATTCTTTTCCGGCTCCGATAACCCTGTACTACCGCTCCCCGTTTTTATTCCCGATTCGGTGGCATCCTATAATCATGGTACGCGCAGCCATGAGAATCGCGCCAAGATAAATTCCTTCTCCGGAGGAGGGATTGTTGATTATACAGGGGTTGATGGGTGGAAGCATGATATGGGGGGAGCAGCGGTGTATACGTTCCGCTCGTATATACCTACCGACAGCGGCTGGAATCGGAAGTCGATCGGCTATGAGTACACCAGCGTCAATGAGCCTCTGTTCGATGCACGATATACGTATGATCCCGTCACGGGAAATACGCTCGGAAGTTTTACCCCCGGCCATAATGATAAACCTCAGCGGCGGATGATTATGTTCGGTCCCGGCGGAACTATC
The DNA here is from genome assembly GCA_048594725.1 of Candidatus Kapaibacteriota bacterium. Classification (GTDB taxonomy): domain Bacteria; phylum Bacteroidota; class Ignavibacteria; order OLB7; family OLB7; genus JAFDZV01. The sequence goes on along the minus strand of JBMDXA010000018.1, from coordinate 71,276 downwards.
CTCTGGGATACCGCCCATGTCCATCCCTCGCTTGGCAGCCTGATCGTCACAGGGGAACGTGATTATCTGAATATTCATGACGATGTCGCGTTCAATCCGGCGGGGGGCCAGGTATTTTCTTTTGAATCTTCCCGGGCAACCCGGAACGCCCGGTACCAGAAAGCGCTCGGCAACCGGTTCTTCCGTTATTATCCGGCCGATCCGCTCGATGCGAATGGCGCGCTGACGAGCGCTCAGGTTCAGTTCGAGCAGTATGACCTCCAGGGCAATCGCACCGGCTCCGTGCGGATCGATGCATCGGGGAGTTCTTTCGATCCCACCATCATCCAGCGCCCTGCTGATTTCTCCCTGTACGTCCTCTGGCCGAGCGATAGCGGTCTGTGGCTGAGCGTTATCAGCGCCGGTATGGAGAGCGCATCCCGGCCGCAACGGATCAGTGCCACGGCCGGCAAGGTGAGGAGTGCCGCGGCGGTCTTCAGAAATGATTCCCTGTTTATCGTGTGGGAGGATTATCGCAACGGCAATCCCGATATCTACGGTGCGGCCTATCCGGCGGGGGATTTCCCAAGCGGGGTCCAGTCGGAGCCGGATGACAGGGGGCGCCAGCTCGGTGCGTATCCGGTCCCGGCGGACCGGCAGGTAAATGTGGTGCTGGAAACCCCGTATGAGGGGAAGGGAAGAATTATCGTCAGTGATGACGCCGGACAGGTGATGTCCAGCGAATATATCGCCGAAGTGAAGGGGGGAGTGAAAATGCTTACGCTGGATGTAAGTGGATTTCCTCCGGGAGCGTATTTCCTCACGCTGGTGCAGGATAACGGTTCCAGCGCCATCGGCCGGTTTATGGTGCGGAGGTAGATGGGTGCACATGTATTTGTAGTCCCATGCACTATTATTCATCGAGAGCATTATGAGACGTATTGCATTTCTCCTGCTTCCTATGCTCCTGTGGGGCGGCGTTCTCAAGGCCCAGGGGTTCTGGCTGCCGGTCCAGGAATTCCGGGACGGAACGATCACCTCCGTTGCGTCCGCTTCTGACGGGACTCTTTTCGCCTCATCCGGGATGGGCGTCTACCGCTCCGACGATGCCGGGAAGAGCTGGTATCTGATAAGCTCCCACAGCATTGACGAGCTGGTGATCTCCGAAAAAGGAAACATGATCGCCAGAGATTCCAGACAGGATCTGCTCTTCTCTGTCACTGATGGGGGCTATGGCTGGTCCCTGGTCGGCGCTGATCTGCGGATAACGGCAATAGCGCATGCCGGAGGGGAAGTGTTCTTGCAGGCAGGCGGGAATCTTCTGGACCGTTCCACCGATGGCGGGAAATCGTGGGAACTCGGCAGTACCCCAAAGATCACTCACATTGTCCGCGGAAAAAACGGCCTGGTCTATAAGGTGACACGGAGCGGAATATCCGCTTCCGCCGATAGCGGCGCTACCTGGGCCCCGGAGACGAATTTTCCCGCCTCCTGGAATAATGTGAGGTCCGTGGCCGTCACGGAAAATGGGACGATGCTGGTGGCGGGCAATACTGCGGTTCATCGTTCCGCCGATGGCGGGGCCACCTGGAGCAGCGTTGCCACCCTGTTCGCCACCCGGATTGTCGCACTTGAGGGGAGCGATCTTGTGATGGTCGTCAACGATCCGTGGCCGTTCAATATCGCAGGGAACGGACTCTATCGTTCCACCGATAACGGTGCTACCTGGATGAAGCTTGCGGTTGCCGGAGCGGAGCGAATTTTCCCCGGCAGAAACGGGACTCTTTTTCTTTCCGGGCATCGGACTCTCTCCCGTTCCGATGACGGGGGGCTGACGTGGACGGAAATCGATTCCGGTCTGAGCAATTATTCCGTGCAGATCGATTCCGCTCCCGGCCCGCAGGGTGTCTATGTTGCGTCGCACGGGAAGCTCTATTCTCATGGTCTCGGCCGGACCACGCTTCTGAACGACACCATCGCCCGGATTATTCATGCCGCCGAGTCGGCGGATATATTCGCCGAGCGGGAGAGAGTGGAACTATCCTCTCCTGATAGCGCCGAAACCCGTCATGATCTCGTTCATTCCACCGATGGCGGCCGGACCTGGAGCCATATCGGTATCGGGAAATCCGTTGTCAGCAGCTTTGCGAGACGTTTCGTAGCGGGGCTCGATCCGGAGAAGAAGGGAGATTCGGGGACGGTTCTGTACAAGCCCTATGGGAGCACGATCTGGAATACCGCGAGGCTCCCCTGGGGGGTACAGGCCGTATGGGCGGGCAATGGAAATGAAGCGCTTGCTACTGCCGGGACGGCCGATGATGCGGGGCATGCCAGCGGCGGGATTTTTCGCACCACCGATGCGGGGGTAACCTGGCGGCAGGTGATGGATGGTGTTCTGGCCTCATCGATCCTCGCGGGGCCGAACTCGGTACCGCTGGTGGTTGGAGAGCCTATCGTGGACGGACGTAAATCCGGCGATACGAAGCTCTACGCTTCCAGTGACGGGGGGGAGCACTGGGCCATTGCCGGCGACAGCATGCCGCCTCATTCCAGCGAGTTGCGCCGCAACGGTGACGTCCTTGAATACGAAACCGCCGAGGAGATCATACGTTCGCATGATGATGGGAAAACCTGGGAGCGTATTCCCTGGGCCGATGGGCCGGTAACCGCCATTACGCCGCGATGGAGGCAGCAGATATTCGGGGTGGCTCGTAACGGCAGGATGTATGGGTGGTTGGGCTCGGGCAGTACGTGGGCTCCTCTGGAGGATGGGCTGCCGGATGGGTATATGAATGTCGGCCACCATGCCGTGCTGGGAGGGGATGGTAATCTCTATCTATCCATTTCCGGATATGGCCTGTTCAAAAGCGCCTATTATGTGATGGGCGTGCCGGGGCCCGGCCGGAGGGATGCGGGGATGAGCAGGCTTGGCGAAAGTCATCCGAATCCGGTTTCATCCTCGGCGATCATTCCGTTCGAAATTCCGGTGGCCGGCCCTGTGGTGATAACCCTGCATGATCTTCTGGGTCGTGAAGTTGCACGCCCCGCCGAGGGTGATTTTTCCGCTGGTGAGCATCAGATCCGGTTTGATGCGGAAGGGCTTCCCGCCGGAGTCTATTATTGCCGCCTGAGCACCGCAGGCACCGTGGAGTCGCGTCCGATGGTTGTGGCGAAATAGATATGGCATTTCAGAGCGTAGTTGTCCGAAGTGTGAATTGCCATCGGGGTGTCTGTCATCCTGGGGCGCAAGCGGCGGCACAGCACCGGAATCGCTCGCTTATTTCACATGCTCGTCCCACATCTCCGAGGCGAACTTCCGGAAAACCGGTGGCGCCGAATCGAACGCCGGATCGAAATTCTTTTCTCCTCCATCCGGCTTGGTGCCGGGCTCCTGGCTTGCCAGCACGGTGTTGGTGCCGCGCAGTGCATATTTCGTCTCGCCGCTGTGGAGCATCAGTTTAAACGGGCGCGGGGAGACATCGCAGGAGCCCTGCACGTTGTAGACGAACGCATTTTCGGCGATGCCGTTGCCATCCAGATCTTTTACGGTGATCCCGGAAACCAGGCCGTCCCCCTTGTCGCACCAGTTCTCGGCGGCATCCTGAATTTTCCAGAGACGCCGCACGGACGCTCCGGTCCCCACGTACTGATAGCCGAATATATTCTGTGTGGTTCCCTCCTCGGCCGGTGCGGAACTCATCGAGACGATCACCACATTTTCTCCGTTCGCATCGCTCCAGCGCGCCCCTCCGATCGCATCGCCGTCGTAGTCATAGTGCGGCGGAATGTTCTTCAGGTCGAACGGGAGCATACGTATCTGCGCAAACGGAACCGGATCGCCTCCGGTGCCGGTAGCGGGGCGTCCGGTTGTGCTGTCGCCCCCCTGGGTCCGTTCCGGCGCATCATCCCCCTTGCCGCAGGATGGTAGAAGCAATGACAGTGTGGCCGCAGCCAGAAGCAAAACCACTTCGCGCATGTCGTCTCCGATAATTGAAACCGGTTGCGCCAGTGCAACCGGGCCATGATACAGGAGGCAAATGTACGAACCGGGAATCGATTTCGCCGGCGCCGGCGCTATTGACCTGCACGGTGCGATAGCTGTATCATTGCGGCGATACGTGTTGTTCCCCCCACAATGCATCCATCATCTATTGTAGTACACCAAGGAGCAGGTATGCCACGACTTGCAGGCGCAATCGTTACCCGCAGCAGTGCCCCCGCGCTGCCATATCCCGGCAGGCTTATCAAGAAAGGAGAGAAGGACAAGGCCATCGTCATGGCCGTGCAGCGCCGGTTGAACGAGTCGGGGGTGGGACCGATCGACGAGGATGGCGATTTCGGAAAGAACACCGAGGGGGCGGTACGGCTCTTCCAGGCGCGTTTCCCCGATACCGACGGGCAGCCCCTGAAGGTGGACGGGCAGATAGGATCGATCACCTGGGGAGTGCTTTTCGGGCTGAAGTCGGTGCCCGCCGATGAGAAGCCGGTCCCGGCAAGCCCGCTGGTGAAGGTGGTGAAGATAGCCGGTTCGCATGTGGGGGTGATGGAGCGGCCCGCCGGCTCCAACCGTGGTCCGCAGGTGGACAAGTTCATAAAATCGGTGGGGCTCAATCCCGCCTCCGGCAGTTATGCGTGGTGCGTGGCGTTCGTCTACTACTGCTTCCAGGAGGCGGCCGATGAGCTGGAGCTGCAGAACCCGATGATACGAACCGCCGGCGTGCTGGATCTCTGGAACCGTGCCGGATCGAAGAAGGTGCCCAGAATAAGCACCGCAAAAGCCTCCGGCGATCCTCATCTGGTGAAGCCGGGGCACATCTTCATCATGGATTACGGCGGCGGGCGAGGTCATGCCGGCATCGTGGAGAAGGTCGTGGGAGGCAAGCTGGTGACGATCGAAGGAAACACCAACGACGGCGGCTCGCGCGAAGGGGTGGGGGTGTTCCGCCGCGAGCAGCGGAAGATCGCCAGCATCAACAAGGGCTTCATCGATTACAGCGGCCTTTTCGTGTAGCGTGTGCCCGCCATGGAGGCCACCGGCAGTATCAATAGAAGCGCCGGACAACGGGACTGATAGCCCGTCGTCCGGCGCTGATCGCATTCACCTTCAGGGAAAACTCACTACCGGGTTATTACCATCTTGCCCACGGCGCGGCGAACCGTTGTTCCAGTTGTGTAGTTCAATTCCAGAAGATACGTTCCGCCCGGAAGGGAGGAGAGATCCGTGAGAATGGAGTACCGTCCCGGCTCCATCGGTGCCGACTCCACCGGACGGAATACCTGGCGGCCGCCGGCATCGTAGATCGTCACCGATGTCGTTGCGGCAGTTGGCACCGAGAATTGTATTTCCGCCGATCCGCTGGCCGGGTTCGGCCAGACCGAAATCCTTCCGGCATCGGCCGAGCGATCCACGCGGCGCAGCTTGCCTGCCATCTCCGCTCGTACCTCGCTTGCCACCTCTGCCACCGAATACCGTACTCCTTCGGGACCTATCTCTCCGGTGATACCGCTGGTGTCGATCCGCAGCCGCACGTAGTATGTGCCGCTCAGAAGATCGAGCGTCGGCTCCAGGCGTACTCCATATGTCGGTGTTGCCGCCGAGATCGTAAACGAGTCCAACTGGCAGATAACATTGTGTGTTGCCGAGTCGACAAGTTCCGCAACAGCCGTCAGCGTGGCGTCGGGTGCACGATTATAGTCCCCGAAGTAGTGCCCGGACAGTTCCAGCCCCAGCACGGTGCTGTCGTATGAATGGAAGTATCCGGTGCGCAGCAACTCCGACATCTGTGTCAGGTTCTGCACCGGCACCGAGTCCTGGAAGCCGCGAACCGCCATCTTGATTCCCCCTGCGCCGGATGGATCTGCTTTCCAGGGATCGTGCAGCATGACTGAAATTCCGGTGTGTGCGGAGGTGTCCAGCAGTAGTGCTGCTCGCCGCCCGCTAGCCATATAATCTTGCGGGCGCATCTTCGGAAAGAATTCCCGGGTGCTGCGCAGATGCTTTCCCCCCGGCTCCAGTGACTCGTAGATCACCGCATGGCGTTTCGGCTGACGGAGAGTTGAAGCCGAGCCATTCGGGTGTTTGCCTCCGAAGGCATAATACTGCGGTGCATCGTCCTGGAAGTTCACCTCCGAGAACTTGATTTTCGCCTGGCGCATTCCTCCCGCCGGATCGACGTAGGCCACCGAGAAAATAAGTGACTCATTCGAGTCATCCGAATCATACACAGAGTTTGTCGATGAGGTGTTCGGCAGCAGATAAGGATGCGCCAGCGACCAGGTCTGATCCTCGGCCACGCGTAACTGTGCAAGCCCCCACAACCAGGTCGGATCTATCCGGTCCCATCCATCCCGTTCGTTGGTGGGGGTCCAGAGGCTGCGGAAGTTCAACCAGGTGTCCCATCCCCCCGGACTGCTCGTTGCCGGCTCCAGGCTTTCCCAGGTTACCCCTTCATAGACGTTGTTCCAGATGCCCTGGGCCATATCCATCGATGGATGGAATGCACGTTCGCTGGTGGTGCTGAGCCAGGTATAATTGTGATTGATAAGGGAGTCGCGCCCGGTAATGGTGCTGTCGGCATGCTCCAGGCGCATGTACATGATGCCGCTGATGGGAGGCTCGGAGACCGGGAAGATCCGTTGCCATGCCATGCCGACATTGGAATCAAGCGAGCGGACGTGGGTGAATGCCGGCATCGTCGGGAACATGTCGAAGCCGCCGCCGTAGCTGGGATCGTACAAGCTGGCCGAGTCCAATCGGCTGAGCTGCCCGCTACGCGACCAGCCGTTGACGCCGGCATCCAGTTTCCGGACTGCTGCCACGATGCCGACGGAGCTATCGCTCCAGGCAATGATATCGCCTCCATGAGCCGAGGAGACGACCGGCGTTCCCCATTGCTGCGGATCGATTCCGCGATAGCGTGCGACCATCGTCTTGCCGCTCACTTGCGGCTCTCCCTCGTTGACGAGGATGTTGCGCATCCAGATATAACGCCGCGGGTCGGGCACGGCTGTATTCCTGTTGGTCCAGACCACGGTGACAACGGTATCTCCATTGATGTTGCGAGCGGTCAGCGATGGATAGCAGTCGTTGGCAAAGGTAGAGTCGGAGGGGTTTCTGGGGCTGACCACGTACTCCTTCGGTTCCCAGAGGATTGCTCCGCAGCACTGGCTGGTGCGTAGGGAGCGGCGGTACAGAACCGTGTCCTTGGCGGGAGGCCCGGGCGACTTGCGCCAGAAGACCATATGATAGCGATCGTTGAAGTACAGGAGCTTGCGCTGGCTGTTCGTCTGAAGGTCGCCGTTGACAATGCTGGTATCCGGGGGGCAGTAGGTGATGCGCAGCAGAGCACCGCCTCCCGGGCGCAAGGTGAGGTCAACAACCCCATTGTCATGAACGACCGTGTCCAGGGACCAGCGGCGGCTAGTTCCCGTAAGAGCGAGGGGCAGGGTATCAGGAACCACTTCTCTGACGCGTATAAAATTATACTGGGTAGTATCCGGGTGCCTGAGGTTGAAACCGATACGAATCGTGCGGGTCTCTGCCAGCGAATCCATCGTGCGCCCGCTGTCGCTTGCCGCGGAGATATCCTCCGGACGTTCGAACGTGCGGCGGTTGACCACGAAAATATGATTGACATCCTTCAACGGATTCAATGTGACGGAGCTGTCGATCAGGGAGGTGTCGCGGCCGAGCTGGGTTTCGAACAAACCAAGTTCCACGTATGTGGCATAGGTGGTGTCGGGCGTACCATCCGGCGAAAAGGTTTGTATCCCTGTTACGATTTCCCCGTTGGGAAGCGGTCGGGTCATCATATTCGGAGAGTCCATGTTCGGATGCCTGACCGCCGCATGCATACTATAGGCATCGCGCCAGCGCAGTTTCGCCATCTCCGGTCCGATCTCGGCAAGCCAGGAGTTGATCTTCCTGAGTTCACGCGTGCGGACACGGTAGCCTACATAGAAATTATTGAGCGTCACCCGGGGAGTGCCGTTCGGGTAGGTTGGGGTTGGAATATTATCAGTGAGATGAAATGCCGGAGACCAGTCGAGAAGCGTATCATTGGTGAGGGGACCGTTCGGGCCCCATGAATCGTTGACGCCTATCCAGAGATTGCTATCGACCGGCGAGCGGTACATATAGTTTGTGTAGTTGCCGAGCCAGTAATAATGGATGCCGCGTGCCCCGTAACAGAGGCTCAGATTGACCATTGCGCGCAGCTCCGCTGCCTCCGGCGTGTGAGTCATCATCGTATCCAGGGGATCGCCGGACTTCTTGACGCGCAGATGAAGCTCGCAGGTAGGAAACACCGTGGAGATCATGCGGCGCCCTTTGTCGCGCATGATCTCGGCGCCCTGTCCCAGGTTCATGACGTCGGCTTTCCAGGGATAGGGAAAATCGTATGGATAGCGCGGATCGTAATGGCCGAATTTGTTGATCTGGAGGGCGGGCTCATAGTCTGACTCGATCGCCTGGCGGGTGAGGTTCAGCAGAGGGATCTGAAACCGGTTGCCGTTGTGCTGTGCGATCGATGGGAGCCTTACATTCTCCAGCTTGTAGGTGGCCTGTAAGTATGAGTGGCCGTTTCCGGCATAGTAGGTGGAGGTATCGATAGGGGTGGCCAGACCGATCTCCGGAAATACCGCATCGGAATATGTGATATGATGGAAGGTCGGGACGCCAGGCGTACTGGTTCCCCCCTCGGTGTGGCAGGAAATGCTGTCGCCCGGCGCAAATCCGGTTCGCAGGTTTTTACGGAGCAGATCTTCGACGGCCGCGAACATGGATGACTCCATGGGATGCTGCTCGATGCCGCTCATGATACGGAGGATCGTCTGTCGCGGCTCGGCGGTGCTGTCCGGTGTGGTCGTTCCATACACCACGCGGCGCGCGGCATTCAGCATGCTTGCCCTGAAATCGACGCTTGGCTGGCGGTTGCCCATCACAAGCTCCCCGATCGAATCACGAAGTGCGATGCTTCGCAGGGCAACTGCCTCGGCGCCTGTCCAGTACACACGCAGGTTGAAACGGCGGGATTCATTGGGGCCATACATCGGCCCGGGAGGGCATCCCGCACACTGCGCAAAGTCTATGGCGATGGAGGTGTCGCGGTACTCATTATAGTTTGGAGTAGAGCTGAAGAGGGGCGCTAGAGATGCTTTTTTGACATATGCAGTAGTATAGAGATATGATGTATCAGTCTCCGCCAGATGAGGCACTCCAGCAGGGATCTGATATTGCATTCCTGCGGGGATCTCATAAATTATCTCGATCTTGAGTAGACTATCCTCCTCATCCGCAGAACCATTATCAAGTATATGTCCGGTTACGACAATATTGAAAGTAGGCTTGTTACTATTAGTCTGCCAGCGATAGCGGTACCATTCGATAAAATCACTGGCATTGTGTGCCGTTGAATCATGTGCAAAAGCCGGAAAGCGGTTGGTCTGCCAGGGCCGCCAGTCGTACACGATATCTTTTAGGATCAGCTGGCCCGGGATGGTATTGGAGCTATTGTACTCTCGTTCACGTACAGGGGACCTCTCCGGGTCGTTCAATGCATTATATAAATCTGTACCGCCGCTTCTATCCGTAAAGAGCCATTTATATAACGGTACCTGCACCGAATCGAACGGATAGAACTGCACCTCGCGCCCGGCTCCCGCAAGCTGCACCGGATCGATGCCACGGATAATCAGCCGATTCTTCGATGCCTCCAATGTGTCATTGACCAGTGTATCGATCTGATTGACGCTTGCTCCAGGCATCAGCGTGCTTATTCCCATCGCTCTGGCGAACTCCCAGAGTTTTCCGATTCCTCCGGAATCCGGATAGGTAGCTACATTGGAACTGATAAGGAATTCATCATCTCCAACGCCGTGCATCGGTACGATCGGTGCTGGAGATGTTTGTGCTGTCGCAGGGCAAAATACCAGCGGTAGCACCAGTGGCAGCATCAGGAGCAACAGGATTATTCTGTCGTGCCTCCTGCTACGGTAGGTTCTCATAGATTCCTCATTAATTATATATACATATAGGAAGTTGCTACCGGGATGGAATGATCCCGGTAGCTATAGAAGACAACTATGGAAGTGTGGTACAGTGGGGTGAAGCAACATCGCCCGGCGAAGCTCTAGCGTTTTGGAATGCGTGTCGCCGAGATCCGATCTCCGTCTCGATCATATATACTCAGCATATATACGCCGGCCGGAGCTGTTGAACAAGTCCAGAGGGCTTCTCCGGTGGCCGGATCGGCATCGCCAATCGCAACCAGTTTTCCGGTAATATCGTGTACCTCGAAGCGCGCCGGAGGACGCCTCAAATCGCCTCGCCATGCGATGTGCAGCTCATCGCGCATCGGGATCGGCCAGATGCTCACGGCGGACTCCTGGCCGTTGATCGAGAGATCCTGCACGCCGGAAACGCCATCGCGCGGAATGTAGGGGCCGCCGCTCAGGATCAATGCAACACCGCTCTGGAAAAAATAGGTGTAGTTGCCGAACAGCACATCCGGCCATCCATCGCCGTTGACATCAGACAAAGGAGTTGGATACCCATATGGGACACCGAAGTTGTCGCTGTGAGTAGCGTCGTACTGAAGATCCGGCCCGTTCGGTCCGCCGGAGAAGGCGATGAGGCTGGAGCCGACTTTACCGATCATATCGTATCGCCGGCTGCTGTCATTCAGAGGTCCCATCGCGAAGAACCCGCCGTAGGTAAGGCTGCGGAAATCGGCATCGGAGTCATCGATGAGGAGTGATCGAGTGCGCATGCTCTTGCCGGTTGCCGAGCGGTACAGGCGTGGCCCGGTGGGGGAATTGATGAGCAGATCCTGGATGCGGTCGCCGTCGCAATCCAGCAGGTAGAAGATGCCACCGGCAGCATCTGCTTCGGTGGGGATGATGCGGTCGGGCTGGTTCCAGTTCCAGGGGGCGCCTGGAGCACCCCACCAGAAGCGGAGTCGTCCGATGTCGGTGTTGTCGATCCAGGTGACCATATCGAGTCTGGAGTCGCCGTCGAAGTCGCCGATGCCTGCGTAGAAATTGCCACGTATAGTATTCTCGAACGGATCGCGGATAATGAGGCTTGGAGCACCGACCTGGAAATCAGGTCCGCCACGATAGATCCAGATCTCGGCAGGCCACGTAGAGTCTCCCCGAACCACCAGATAATTGAACAGGATAAGCTCGTCATCCCCATCACTATCCAGATCCGCTGCAAGCATGGTCGTGTAAGAGAACCTAACTGGTGGATCTGAGTGGCGGTAATTCAGGATCAGGTCTGGAGCCGTCGCAAGCGTATCTCCTTCAGTCCGGAAGAACAACAGTTTCCGAAAAAACTTTGTGCGGCCTCCGCTGGTATCCGATTCAGCGGTTGCAAATGTTACAGCTTTTCTGCCGGTGCCCCAGAAGTCGCCGGCCAGTGGCTTGCTTCCCCCGGCCGTGTCCACTATCCAGGAGGGAATCGTCGATGGCGCAGGAGATTTCCCCAGATATACCTTCCATTGTTCCAGCTTCCCCCAGTTCACAGCAAAATCGCTAAGGCCGTCGTTGTTGATATCTCCTACCGATCCCACTCCTAGTCCCACCCGATCCCCACCGCCCTCGTTGGGTCCCTCAATGCGCCAGATCTCCCGCAGCCGTACTGCCTTCGGGCTGGGACGGATGGTGTCGACCTGTGCGGCCACGTCGTCGCACAGGAGGATCATCTGCATCAGTGCGATCACCGTCAACAGCACAAGGGGATACCCGGAGTGCAACCGATACAAAGGTTTCATAAAACAATATTGATTATTCTCATTATCCCTTGATGATTCTCTGGCTGGCCCGTATGGCATTCTGCTCATCCAGAATCAGCAGTATATATACGAAATCTCATTGTTTGATAACATTTATGGAAGAGATCAGAGCGCCGGCGAGGTCGAACGCTGAGAGAGAATATGCACCTGCCGGGACATTATTGCAATGCCATGTAATGGCAACTCCCCTGAGTATCCCACGGTTCTCTCCCTGATATCTTAATTCACTGCGCATGGAATTATTCCTCCATACTATTATCATGAAAAAAACAAGGGGAGGATGCCTGCAAGGCATCCTCCCCTGATCGTTATCGCCGCGAGCGTTTGTTCTCTGGCTTATGCGGTTTGTTTTTCCTTCAGATCGAACGCGCGGCCGTGCCACGACTCCCGTGCCGGGCGTTCCCAGCGTCCGCCCCGCAGATCCCCCACGCGCGCGGCGGTCTTGTCGAACACGATCGTGCCTGCGTTTACCGCGCCGGTTCCGGCCAGACGGGTGAACTCTTTTCGATCCACCGCGCGCACGGCATCGCCGTCGCGGTAGGCCACATCGGGGGCATCGATCAGCTCCATGCCAAGCTCCGCACCGAACGATCCCAGTGCGCGCACCAGGCTATCGATGGAGCAGCCGGACGGGGGGAGCCGCGATTCGTCCACGCCGATGAAGATGAACTGGTTGTAGCGCAGCTCATAGGCCGCGGTAAGATCCTTCCGGTGGGCCGCCCAGGAGGCTACGAAACCGGCCAGCGCCTCGTCGAGACGTGCCAGTTCGCTGCTGCTGAGCGGGCGCTCGGCGTTGAACACCCAGAGCCGCGCATCGTCAGGAAGCTGGTTGAAGGGGATAAGGCTCATAGTGATAGGAGCGGAAAAAAGACTGGCAGGATCATCTCCTGCCAGCCATGAATCGGAAATTAATCATACGAACTGGCGCCAACGAGTATCTGACACCCGTTCGCTACTGGTTATGCCAGCGCCTGATCCACCGGCGTGTACTCCAGACCGAACGCCTCGGCGACGCCGTCGTAGGTCACCAGGCCGTCGATCACGTTCAGGCCGGGGCGGAGTTCCGGGTTCTGGCGGAGCGCCTCGCGGTATCCGAGATCGGCAAGCTGGAGCATGTACGGGAGCGTTGCGTTGGTAAGGCCGATCGTGGAGGTGAACGGCACGGCGCCCGGCATGTTCGCCACGCAGTAATGCACCACCCCGTCCACCACGTAGGTGGGGTCGGCATGCGTGGTCGGGTGGGTGGTCTCGATGCAGCCTCCCTGGTCCACCGACACGTCAACCACCACCGAGCCCTCGCGCATGGTCGGGAGCATATCGCGGGTGATGAGATACGGGGCCTTGGCGCCCGGTACCAGCACCGCGCCGATCACCAGGTCGGCCTGCTTCACCGCTTCGCGGATGGAGTGCGGCGTGGACATCATCGTCTGCACGTTCTTCGGCATCACGTCATCCAGGTAGCGGAGGCGATACAGGTCGCGATCGAAGATCGTGACGCGGGCGCCGAATCCGGCGGCGATCTTTGCCGCGTTGGTTCCCACGATGCCGCCGCCGAGGATGATGACATCGGCCGGACGGGTTCCGGGGATGCCGCCCAGCAGGACGCCACGGCCGCCCATCGGCTTCTCAAGGTACTTTGCCCCTTCCTGCGGTGCCATGCGCCCTGCCACCTCCGACATCGGGATCAGCAGCGGCAGCGAGCGGTCGGCGCGCTGAACGGTCTCGTAGGCGATGGCGACCGACTTGCTCTTGATGATCGCCTCGGTCAGCTCGCGGCTGGCCGCGAAGTGGAAGTAGGTGAAGAGCACCTGTCCGGGACGGATCAGGTCGTATTCCGGCTTGATCGGCTCCTTCACCTTGACGATCATCTCGGCCTCGCCGTAGACATCGGCCGGGGTGTTCACCATCCTGGCGCCGGCGCGGACGTAGTCATCATCCTGGAATCCGGAGCCGACGCCGGCGTTGGTCTCCACCAGAACGGTGTGGCCGTTCTTTACCAGAAGTTCCACGCCCGAAGGCACAACGCCGACCCTGTTCTCGTTCGGCTTGATTTCGCGAGGTACGCCGATAATCATGTTGAGATCTTTCTAAGAGTAATTCGATGAAGGTTGTTCCGAACAGCGGCAGCCGTAGGTGCGTCCGTGGAGGATGCCGGCTTCCCGGTGCTGAAGAACGCAAATATAGCCGAACGTTTCCATCTGGCACCGATATGCCCGCTGCGATAGTGGTATCAGCCGCCGCGGCCGGTTTCCGCCAGGCCCGGTCCGTACGGCGATTCAACCGGAACCAGGGGGCCGGATCGCCGCCGGAGCACGTAAAACCGGGGTTCCCGGAGCCGGTACGGCCGGTTCCGGGGGAGGGAGCATCCCTTCCGGGCCGCGATTCTTTCAAATGGTTTCACGATGTATACGAGGAGGAGGCAGGTGCTTTCCGGGGGGAGGAGAACCGGGCCGTGCCGGACGTATCGTTCCGGCCGTTCCCCATCAGGTGGGCTGTGCGCATGCTTCCTCTCCTGCAACGGCAAAGGCCCGTCCCCCGTGGAGGGAGCGGGCCTTCGCTGGAAAGCATCCTGTGCAGAGGGAGCTGTTACGCCTTGACCGAGCAGTACTCGTCGAAGGCATCCTTCAGGTTCTGGGCGATCATCTCCGGCGAGCGTCCCTCGATATGATGGCGCGGGATCATATGCACCACCTTGCCGTCGCGCATCAGCGCGATCTGCGGGGAGGAAGGGGGATAGCCCAGGAAATGCTGGCGTGCGCGGTCCACGGCCTCGCGGTCCATACCGGCGAAGACCGAGACCATCTTGTCCGGGAGGGTGCCGTGCTGAAGCGCAAGGCGAAGTCCCGGACGCGCTCCTCCGGCGGCGCAGCCGCAGACGGAGTTGACGAACACCAGCACGGTGCCGGGGGCATTCAGGGTCTCGTCGACCTGCTCGGGAGTGGTAAGCTCCTGCACGCCGAGCCGGGTGACCTCATCGCGCATCGGCTGCACGAGGTTGGGATCATACATGGGGAACATGGAAGATTCTCCAGTTATAGTACGTTGTTATGAACTTCCGTTCGGTACGATGTTTCGGGTAAACTTACGGCCAACGATGGTGACGTTAAAGCGATGAGCCGGCGTGTAATACTTCCTTGCAGGGGAGGGGGCCGATAGCCATAACATTACTTGCCAGCGGTGCGGTGAAACACTACTTTAAAAGCGCCATCGTTACCGCCGTATATCCTGCGGTGCGATGGGGCCGTGTCGCGCCCGCCGGGAACCTCGCATCGCTCCCGGCGGTTCGGTGTCAGCGTCATCGGCCGGTCGCTTCAAACCCGGTCCCGCAGATGGCCCCCTCCCGGCGGGCCCATCGCATCGATGCCGGCGCCCTCCGGCTCCCCCTGTACGCTACAGGAAGGGCCCGAGCGGATGCCGCAGCGGGTCATCCCCCGGAACTGTGCCCCTTCACGGGTATGCAAGCATTATGATCGAGACTATCTCCAACAACAACGACGCTCCTGCCGTCCATACCGATTTCCGTCATCCCCAGTACTATATCAACCGCGAACTGAGCTGGCTTGATTTCAATGCGCGGGTGCTGGAGGAGGCCGCCGATCTCTCCCATCCGCTTCTGGAACGGCTCAAGTTCCTGGTGATCTACTCCACCAACCTCGACGAGTTCTTCATGATCCGGGTGGCCGGCCTGAAAGAGCAGGTGTCGGTGGGGGTGGTGGAGCTGGCCCCGGATGGCCTTACTCCCCAGGAACAGCTTCGTGCCATCGCCGAGCGGCTCCGGCCGGTGATCTTCCAGCAGGGGGATATGCTCGTCAACGATGTGCTGCCGGAGCTTGCCCGCTCCGGCATCGTCATCCACCCGTTCCGGAAATTGCCGCAAGGGGAGCAGGAGCGCCTGCGGCAGTATTTCACCGAGGAGATGCTGCCGGTGCTGACGCCGCTGGCGGTGGACCCCGGGCATCCCTTCCCGCATCTGCTGAACCGTAGCCTGAACCTGGCGCTGGTGATACGCGATCCCCGCAAACATTCCCATCCGAGCGAGTTCCATTTCGCCGTGGTGCAGGTGCCCAGCGTGCTGGGACGCTTCATCAGGGTGTTCCGCGATGAGCCGGGAGACCAGTTCGTCCTCTCCGAGGAGGTGATCGCCGCCCATGCCGATGCCCTCTTCGCGGGGCTGGATGTGGTGGCTTCCTATACCTTCCGCGTCACCCGCGATGCCGATATCGAGGTGGCCGATGACGATGCCGAGGATCTGATGACGATGATGGAGGAACAGGTCCGCAACCGGAAGTGGGGGGAGGCGGTGCGTCTGGAGGTGGACGAGCATACCCCACAGAACATCCGCGAGATCCTCAGGAACTCCCTGGAGCTGGAGCCGATGGATGTCTACGAGACCAGGGGCCCGCGCAACCTTGTGGACTTCATGGCGCTGTATCGCCTGGACTACCGCGATCTGAAGGACCGCCCGTTCAACAGCCGCGTGCTGGAGAGCTTTCGCGATGAGGAGCGGAGCATCTTTTCGGTGATCCGCACCGGCGATATCATCCTGCATCACCCGTACGACTCGTTCTCCAACGTGGTGGATTTCATCAAGGCCGCCGCGCGCGATCCCAAGGTGCTCGCCATCAAGCAGACGCTCTACCGCGCCGGAGGCGATTCCCCGATCGTGGGGGCGCTGATGGAGGCCGCCGAGAACGGAAAGCAGGTGACCGCGCTCGTGGAGCTGAAGGCCCGCTTCGACGAGGAGAATAATATCGTCTGGGCCAAACAGCTGGAGCAGGCCGGCGTGCATGTGGTGTACGGCCTTATCGGCCTGAAGACCCATTGCAAGATGCTGATGGTGGTGCGCCGCGACGATACCGGCAGCATCCGCACCTATATGCACCTCGGCACCGGCAACTACAACCCCGGCACCGCGCGCATTTATAGCGATATCGCCTGCTTCACCGCCAATCCCGATTTCGGCTACGATAGCGTCAACCTCTTCAACTATCTGACCGGTTACGGCTCGCCGATGGAATGGCGGAAGCTGGTGATGGCGCCGCTGCATCTGCGCGGGCATATCCTGAACATGATCCACCGGGAGATGGAGAAGCATACGCCGGAGCAGCCGGGAAGGATCGTGGCGAAGATGAACGCCCTGGTGGACGGGGAGATCATCCGGGCGCTGTATGCCGCCTCGCAACGGGGGGTGAAGATCGATCTGATCGTCAGGGGTATCTGCTGCCTGCGTCCGGGGCTGCCGGGGGTGAGCGAGAATATCCGCGTGATATCGGTGGTGGGACGGTTCCTGGAACACAGCCGCATCGTCTCCTACAACAATGGCGGCGACGAGGAGATCTACCTGAGTTCCGCCGACTGGATGCCGCGCAATCTGAACCGCCGCGTGGAGATCTCCTTCCCGGTGGAAGATCCCCAGAACCGCGTCCGCCTGAAGGAGATTCTGGAACTCTATCTGCGCGATAACGTCAAGGCGCGCGAGCTGCGCGCCGATGGCTCCTATCTCCGCCGCCGGCCGGCCGAAGGGGAGGACGCGTTCAGCGTGCAGGACTATTTTCTCTCGCAGATCAGGCAGAGCGACCCCGCCGTGGAGGGTGTGCCGCGCCCGAAACGCTCCAGCAAGATGGGGGGGGGAGGGTAGGGGGATTTTCGATTGGCGATTTTCGATTTTCGATTGGGGAGAAGGCACATGGGGGCTGGGGTGCAGGAGTCTGGCAGAGGAAGCCGGCAGGGGAGGAGTTCGAGATGATGTACCGGGTGGATGGCCCCTGGAGGGGGCGCCCGGTTGGAGCAGGAGAGTTTCATTCTCTTGCCGTCGGAAGCTCCGGCAGGAGCGAGCCATTCCTCGGTTGCTGCCGGAGCACCACAACTGAACTGTGGGTCGCGCAGTAGAACTTCGCGCTACCAGCCATCGGCGGCCGGCCTTCTTCCGGCCTCTCACTGCCATCTCCTGCCCCATTCTTCCGCCTCCTCCTCGTATATTATCGGTTCAGCTATGGAAGAACTGCAACATCTGGTGGTAACACATGGCGGGCTCGGGCTGCTGCTGGTATCGTTTATCGCGGCCACGATCCTTCCTCTCAGCTCGGAGGCTGCCGTCTATGCGGCGCTTCGTCTTGGCATGCCTTCGTGGGAGGTGCTTCTGTATGCCTCGGTGGGCAACTGCCTGGGCGTGCTTCTGAATTACGGTCTGGGGCGATGGGGGAGCGGCGCGGTGCGGCGCAAGACCGCTCAGAGCCGTGTGGGGCGGCGGGCGCTGGCGTGGTCGGAACGCTATGGCAAATGGTCGCTTCTGGCGTCGTGGCTTCCGTTCGTGGGCGATCCCCTTACCATCATCGCGGGGATCATGAGAATTCATCTCCTCTTTTTCGTGGCCGTCACGTTCAGCGTGCGCGTGCTCCGCTATGCGGCGGTGCTGCTGTTCGTGTAGAAGAACTATCCGGCGTGTGATCGTGGTATCCTCGCCGCTGGTATCGGATATCGTTCAATAATGCCGGGGCAGGGTAATGACTCTCAAGGAATTCGAACGCTGGGGAAGGATGCGCAAGGGCGGGAGGAAATCATTTATCTGGATGCAGGGGGTGCTGGGGTTCGGCCTGGTGATGGCGCTCTGCATGGCCGTGGTGATAAGCGTCCTGAACATGCTCTTCGAAGAGAGCTCCTTCAATCCCTATTTCCTGATACGCCAGCTCGTTATCAATCTTCTGCTCTTCCCGGTGATAGGGTACGCCTGGGGTGCCTGGACATGGTCCTATACCGAGAGAAAATATCTCCAGGAACAGAATAAATTCCCCGGAACGCTCGCCGGGGAATAATCCGTTCCGATGAGCCATCCGTTCCGGCATCATATTCCGGATCGATCGGCGCGAAATTCATGGCAGGGGCGGGGGAGGCCGATCTCCCCTGCGGCTCAATCAATAGAATCATATATACCGATGAAACTTGTCACGTATCTATCTGGCGAACATGCAGGAGGAGATATCTCCGGTGGGCGCCTCGGCGCGCTTGTCGGCGATCATGTGCTCGATCTGCAGCGCGGGGCCGAGACACTTCAGGCCGGGGGCGTCGCGTTCTCCTCGATGATCTCCCTGCTGGAAGCGGGAGAGGGGGGGATGGCGGCGGTGCGGGAGCTTATCGCCCGTGCCCAGGATGAGGGGAGCCTGCTCTCCTCCAGCCCTCTGATCTCCGATGTGACCCTTCTTGCACCGGTGCCCCGTCCCACCTCCATGCGCGACGGCTATGCGTTCCGCCAGCATGTGGAGGCCGCACGGCGTAATCGCGGTGTGGAGATGATCCCGGAGTTCGATCACTTCCCGGTCTTCTATTTCACCAACCATATGGCCGTTACCGGCCCCGGGGAGGTGGAGGTGATGGAGGAGCATCTCAACCGGCTCGATTTCGAGCTGGAGTGCGCCATCGTGATCGGCCGCAAGGGGCGTAATATCAAGGCTTCGGAGGCCGATGAATATATCGCCGGATATACGGTCATGAACGACTGGTCGGCCCGTGCCCTCCAGATGGAGGAGATGAAGCTGAGCCTGGGACCGGCCAAGGGAAAGGATTTCGCCACCTCGATCGGACCGTACCTCGCCACGCGCGACGAGCTTTCCTCGAAGATGATCGCCGGGCAGTACGGGGAGCGCTACGATCTGACGATGGTTACCCGTGTCAACGGCACGGAGGTGTCGCGCGGCAACCTGAAGGATATGAGCTGGACGTTCGCGCAGATCCTCGAGCGCGCCTCCTACGGCGTTACCCTTCACCCCGGCGATGTGATAGGCTCCGGCACCGTGGGAACCGGCTGCTTCCTGGAACTGAACGGCTCCAAGATCACCGATAACTGGTGGCTGAAGGATGGCGATGTGGTGGAGTGCGAGATAGATATGCTCGGCACCCTCATCAACACGGTGAAGAGAGTCGGATAATCCCCTATTGGCACGGCGGCATCGCAGCCGGCGGCGGATAGCGGAATAATTATCCGGGAAATGCACGATACTGGGCGCGGCCGTTTCAGCGGTTCGCGCCCAGTATCATTACATGGCAGAGCCGGATTCGTGCAAAGAATTTCGCGCAAAGCCGCAAAGATCGCTGAGAAGAAAAAAATCAATTTCTCCTGTGATATGCCTCATTTTTTTTCTCTCTTTCTTTGCGTCCCTTTGCGCCTTGGCGGCTTTGCGTAATCTATCCGGTGAGGCTATCGGATATACTGTGATCCCTTCTGGCTGATAGAGCTGGGCGATGCGTAAAGAGAGCAATCCGGGAGAAGTTCGGGCCACCACCATACCCCTATTATTGCACCATGTAAAACGATGAACGCCGTAGATGTTCCGAGAGGATAATCGGCGATACCAACAAGTATAAACCTCCGAACAGGGATTAATCATGCGCAAGTTCTTTTATCTCTTCGCTCTTATGATCGCCGGGATTCTGGTGGGCGGCAAGGCGTATGCCCAGTGCCCGGATCTCCCCAATATCGGTGATACCTATATCTGCTACTTCGTCAATGGCGGCAAGGTGGTGGTGCTGCCGGGCGGTCCGGCTCCCACCAACAGCAGCGGCCAGGCTGTGGTGCATGTTACCGGCCTGCAGTACAATCCCTGCCAGGTGATCTTCGAGGTGGACCAGTTCAGCTCCAACGGCGCCGGCGAGATCGGCACGATCGATGCCAACCTGGTCCCGACCTCGCAGCCCACCACCCTTACCGGTGCTGCCGGCAGCCCCACGCTCTTCCCGGCCGAGCTTGATCTGAATATCAACCTCCAGGCCACCGGTTCGGCTCTGGGCGGACAGAGTTATCTCTCGAACGGCCCGCTGAACCTCCGTGCCAGCAACGTCAACAGCCTGCCGCTTCAGGGGGTGAACGTCCAGCAGGACAAGCCGCTGGAATTCATTGCCGAGGATGGCACCGTAGGGTTCGTTCTGGAGAAGACCGACGTGGTTCTGAACCCGTAATTCACACCGGCTGCTATCAGCCGTCCGATTCGAAAAAGCATGTGCAGGCGGGAATCGTTCCCGTGCAGACCCTTCATGGTTCAAGGCGCTCCGTTTCCGTTCTTCGGAACATGACGGGGCGCCTTTATTTTTTTCGGGATTATCACCGTGGTCTTTTTACTCAGATCCTTCCCTGTATCGTCATACATTGAGACCGGCAAGCCATTCCGATAGAATCCCTTCATTCTTGTGCAGGTATGGTCCGAATTCTTTCCTCTCTGCTCCTGTTCCTTCTGCTTTGCGCCGGCGCGGCCGCACAGGTCTCCGGCGCGGGGCGTTCGTTCGTCCTGACGCTTCCCGGCACCCTTCCCCTGTTCGGCTCGGCAACCCCCGTGGCCCGCCTGCTGCTGAACAGCGGGCCTGGTGCGGAGGTGCGTCTGCTGTTCACCGCCACCGGCCGCGTTCAGACCCTCACGCTCCCTCCCGGCGGGGCCGTGGAGATCGCCATCGACTCGTCCGAGCTTATCCTCCCGCAGCAGGAGGGGACGTTCCGCAGAACCGTGCAGATCGATGCCTCGGCTGGGATCACCGCCGCTCTTCTGCTCGATAAGGGGGAGGCGTCGGAGAGCGAATCGTATGCCGCCATTCCCGATTCGCTTCTGGGGTTCGAGTATATCGCCGTCTCCACGAGAAGCGCCATCAGCGGCTCGTTTATGACGGTGATCGGGATCGAGGATGAAACAGAGATCACTATCACGCCAGCGGTCCCCACGCGGGGCGGCCTGCCGGCGGATGCGCCGTTTACCGTGGCGCTGGACCGGGGAGAGGTCTATCAGATGCTCACCTCCGGCTCCGGCCCGGTGGATCTTACCGGAAGCCGGGTGGTTGCCAGCCGTCCGGTAGGAGTGCTGAGCGGTGCCATCTGCGGTAATTTTTCGATAGGGGCGGAGCGCGCCTGCAACCCGCTTATCGAGCAGCTTCCCGATATCGACTCCTGGGGCAACCAGTTTGTGGTGGGGCCGCTGGTACGCCAGGAGCGCGGTCTGTATAGCGTGGTGGCCCGCTGCGATGGCACATCGGTCAGGGTCAATGGCGGGGAGATAGCCGTGCTGATGAATGGGGAGACGGTGGAGTTCGAGAATTTCGGGCTCTCCCATGTGACGGCCTCGCAGCCGGTGATGATGGTGCAGTGGGGGACCAGCACCGCCCGCTCGCTTCAGGATCTGAATACCCCCTTCGGCGATCCGTCGATGGTGGTGGTGCCGTCGGTCTGGCAGTGGGGCGCGGGGGCACGCCTGTATGTGCCGGCGATGGCCGCGCGCATGTCCGGCTCCAATCCGGTTGACTGGCGATATTTCATCCAGGTGATGATCCCCTCCCGCGCCGAAGCAGGATTGCTGGTGGATGGCCTGCCGCCGGTCTGGGCGGAGCGCCATGCCGCCGGATCGTTTATCGCCGGAGCGGTGGAGGTGGGGCCGGGAGATCATCTGGTGGATGCCGGGGAGCCGTTCGCCACGTACGTGTACGGATATTCCGCTACCGATGCGTTTGCAGCATCGCCGGGGAGCGTCACGGTTCCCTGGCCGGTGAGGCTGGAGGATGTGATTATCAACACCTGTCTCGATCCGGCCACGATCGATACCACTCTCACGCTCAACTTCATTCTTCCCGATACCATCCCTCCGGTGAAGATCGACTCGGTGGAATTTCTCGGCGGCGTGACCGGTACGGCGCTCGATGATATCCGGAACAATCCCATCCCCCTTCCGGCGCAGGGGAGAGGGACGATCAGGCTGAGAGTGCGGATCGCCGCCGATGGGGCCGCGCCGCGCGAAGGGCGCATCGTCCTGCATGGCGATGGCTGCAATCCGAGGATCTTCGTGATACGGGTGCGCTTTACCGATGATCGCCTCCTTGTTACGCCGGGAGCCGGGGCCACGCTCGATTTCGGGAGCCTCCCGGCTCTGGTGCCGTATGCGGAGCGCACCATCACGCTGAGCAATCCGGCGCAGGTTCCCATGACGGTTCTCTCTCCGGCGATCACTCCCCCGGAGTTCACCGTCGTAGCCCCGTCGTTCCCGGCGGTGATAGCTCCGGGAGAATCCATCCCCGTAACGCTGCGGTTCATGCCGCTGGCGGCCGGGTCCTTCGATGGGCGCATCACGTTCATCTCGTCCAACTGTCCGGAGCCGCAGACCGTGCTTCTTCGCGGAGTGCGGCTGGAAGGGGGGGCGCTATCCTCCGGTCCGCTCGATTCTGTACGGCTGCTCTGCGCGCCGAAATCTCCTGATACCATAGTTGCCGCGTTCGTGAACCGGACCGACTCTCCGGTTACCATCGTTCAGGCGGATATCATCGGTCCGGCCGCCGCCGAGTTCTCCCTGCCGGTCTCTCCGGTGGGAACCGTTCTTCAGCCGGGGGAGAGCGGCAGCTCGCAGGTGATCTATACGCCGGGGCCGCTCGGGGTTCGTGTTGCCGCGCTCCGTCTGATAAGCAGCGACGCCGATACCAGCGCCATTCCGTTCGATGTCCGCAACGACTCGCTTCTGCTGGTGCCGATAGAGGGATCGCTCGATTTCGGCGTCACCGATTTCTGTGCTCCCTCTCCGGTGCTGAGCCTGCGGTTCGCCAACCGGGGAACCGTGACGGTGGCGGGCATCCGCGAGCGGCTGGAACTGGACGGCGTGGCGATCAGCTCCGCCACAAGCGATCTGGCGGCGCCGGGGGATACCGTGACGTTCGATTTCGTAGTGGGGCTTACAGCGGCCGGAGCCTTCAACGGCGGTATCCGGCTGCGGCTGGGAGAGTGCGGCCAGGAATTCTTCGTGCCGGCGCGTGGCCGCCGCACCGGCGCGGCAGTGGTATTCTCCGGCGACAGTATCGACTTCGGTTTGCTGAACCGTTGCGACAGCCTCTTGGAGACCGGCCTGATGCTGGAGAACAGGGGCGAACTCCCCGACACGTTCGATGTGGTGCATCTCCCTTCCACGGGAGTGTTCCAGGTGGTGCTCCCTGGTTCCCCGATCGAGACGCCGGTGGGGGTGCGGGTGCCGGTGACGGTCCGTTTCCGGCCCGTGGGCGATGGTGCGTTCCGCGACAGCATCGTGCTCCGCTCCAGGGCGTGCGGCAGCGAGCGGGTGGTCTACCTGCGCGGCGCGCGCGATGGCGGCGGCTTTGTACTCTCCTCCTCCGTTATCGATTTCGGGGCCGTACAGACCCCGCTTACAGCGCGTGCGATCGTCACCGTCACCAACGCTTCAACGGTGGCGCGCACGCTGTCGGCCGCATCGCTGGCCGGCGATCTGGATGGCGTGCGGATCGTGCGTCCTGGCAGCGATACGGTGCTGCTGCCGGGGGAGATGGTGGAACTGGAAGTTCTCTACACGCCCTCCGTGGCCGGTGATAGTCTGAACGGCATGGCCGTGCTGCGGGAGCTTTCTCCCTGTCCCGACTCGCTGCGTCTTGCCGTGCGGGGGCGGAGCGAGCAGCGGACGCTGGGGCTTCGCTGGGAGGAGAGCGAGGGGATGATCGGTGAGGATGCCGTGCTGCGTCTGCGCGTGGAGCAGCGCACCATCCCCGTTCCCGCCGATACGTTGCGGCTGCGTACCGCCGTGCGGTTCGATGCGTCGATGCTCTTTCCTCTCGGCGTGGATGCGGGGGATGGCCGCCTGCGTGCGCGCATCATCGGCGATGAGGTTCGCGGGGGCGGCCGGATCGTCACCATCGAGGTGGAGGGGGTATTCCCGGACTCGGGGGTGCTGGCGGAGCTTCATGCGACCGCGGCTCTCGGCGCGGCCGAGACCACGCCGCTTGCCTTTGCCGGCTCCGATCTTCGCCGCGCCGCCGATAGCTCCCCGGTGCGCCTGCATGACACCATCGACGGCATCTTCCGCACGCTCGGGCTGTGCCGCGAAGGGGGCGTGCGGTTGCTCGGCTCGCAGGGCTTTCTCCGTCTGTCGGTCTCCCGTCCCAATCCCATTCGCGAGCGGGGCATCGTGGAGTTCGAGACGATAGAGCAGGGGGCCACGCGGCTTCTGCTGTACGATCCGCAAGGCAACGAGGTCCTGGTGCCGTTTGCCGACGCCGATGCGGCGCCCGGCCGTTATGCCGCCACAATCGACGCCACCGCCCTGCCCAGCGGCAGCTACTGGCTTCTGCTGCAGACGCCATCGGCGGTTCTGCGGGAGAGCGTACGGATCGTGAAGTGAGAGGAACTCCGGGCCAGGAGAACGAAGTCCGGGGCCGGAAGACGGCGGCGCCCGCGGGCTGAATACCGGCGTTCTTCCCAGGACCCAGGCGCTAAAAACCACGCACTACAATCGGCCAACCACAGCCGCCGCAGGTGGCGGACGAAAAAGCCAGCACTCTCAATAAGAAATCCCCTACCCATGTTGCCATCGGTAGGGGATTTTATAAACACTTCCAGTATACCGGAAGAAATTACTTCTTCGTGGTGTCAGTGGTCGTGGTCGTAGTCGTGCTGCTGGTGTTGACGACAGCCGTATCGCCGTTCGGAACCAGGACCGCAGTGTCGGCCGACGGAGCCGTCGTGGTGGTCGTGGTCGTCGTCGAGGTCTCGGTTGCCGGAGCCATCGTCGTCGTGTCACCAGTAGCACCCTCTTCGTGATTGCCACCGCATGCGGTGAAGAGGAGACCGGAAGCGAGAAGCGCAGTAAAGAAGAACGCGCGCATCTTCATGTTCGTTAAGTTAGTAAGTAGGAATTGGATGACGCATTGTCCTTTTTTTGCGGACAATGCCCGTTCGGAATTTCGACCGGCAAAAATACGACTAATGGATATTTCATTTGCAAGTTATTTGTAATTCAGTTTGCATTTTTTCAACACCAGCCAGCAAGCGTACAAACCGATCATGGCACAGCACAGCAGCGAAAATTCCGGAGAGAAGGGAGGAGCCGGGGGAAAAAAGAGGGGAGTGATCCTTGTAGGAGGGGGACGGTTCGCGCAATCGATTCTTCGCACGATCCCCGAGGCTATAGGCGCCGTATTGTTGCGCGACATGGCGAAAGGGAAGGCACTTGAAGTACTTCTTCGCGGTGTTCCGGTTATCGCATCACTTGAAGCCATCGATCCGGAGTCGTACGATATCGTCTGGATTGTGACTGCCGATATATCGCTGCGCGAGGTGGCGGGCATGCTTGCGCGGCAGCGCGGGGACTGGAAGGGGATTGCGGTGCTCCACTCGTCGGGAGCCACATCTGCCGGCGTTCTGGCCCCTCTCGCCGATCGCGGTGCCACGATCTTCGCCCTGCATCCGAATGGCTCGTTCACCGGCACCGAGGCGATTCCGCCGGGGCTTGTATGGAGTATTTCGGAACCGGACGAGGATCTTCTGCCGGTTGTGCGGCGGTTGATCGGTGATGTGGCGCCGCAGCTGGTTTCGCTTTCCGACGAGTATCGCCCGCTCTACCATGCTGCGGCCTCGGTTGCGGCCAATTATTCGGTAGCGCTTTTTGCCATCGCGCTGGATCTGTACCGGCGTGCCGGAATCCCGGAGGCGCAGGCGCGGCGGATCGTGGCGCAGTTCATCGCTGCCAGCGCGGAGCGGGGGGAGGAGGTAGGGCCGTCCGCCGCCCTTACCGGGCCCATATCACGGGGTGATGGGGATGTGGTTGCCATGCAGGGGGAGGCGGTGCGGCGGCTGGCGCCGGAATATTCCACTCTGTTCACCGAGCTTGCCGTTGCCACCGCACGGCTGGCCGGAAGAGAGGAGGAGGAATGGAGAGAAAAAGCGGAGGGGAAATAATGGGGCGGGGCCGGTGGTACCGGGGCCAGTAGTCCGTGCGCGGGCTCTGCCCGCGGTTCGTGGCAGGGGATGGAGTTCTATCGATAACGCGGGTTGCTGCCTGCTGATAATCTCTCATGCGAGATATGCGAACAGGTCGCCACCCTGACATCCCACACTCCACCGTATATCTGCTTTCCGGCTCCCCGGCTTTTCTCCCGACTCGGCTCTTCTATCGCAGCGTTTCCAGATCATCGAGTGCGGCCTGCAGTTCGCTGAGGGCATGCAGATCGCGGACATTGCGGGCCACGGCGGTGCCGGCCGTATAGGCTTCCTCGGCCTTGTCCCATTCCTCCAGGGTCGTATAGAGCTGGCCGAGCTGGTAGTAGGTTGCCACATAGGCGGGATCGCGCTCGCGCAGTTCATTCAGATATCGTGCTGCGGTCGGATAGTCCTTGAGGCTCATATATTCCAGCCCCACGGCATAGCGGGTGAAGCTGTCGTTCGGGTCCTGCTCCAGAAAGGAGAGCATCTGTTCCAGGCGTGTCATCTACGGGTGCAAGTTGATGAACGTGGTCCCGCGCCGGGGCGTGGGGAGGAGGAATGAAGGGGAAAAGGAAAAGGGACCCTCGGGGTCCCCATCGATGAATCATACCGGAACCGGCCGGAAGTTTCCGCTGCGACGAACGGGGGGGAGATCGGTACGATCGATCGGTCCGATCTTCCATGGCCGTTACGGATCGCTTCTGCAATCGCCATCCGCAATCCTGAAAACAACATACTCCGAAGCGTGTCTGTACGCCGAATTCTGTCTACACCTGGTGGTGGAGGCAGTCATTTCTCTGGGAGCGCGGTCGCCCGCGCCCTCTAGCAGCCTACCCGGTGCCGTGATCTTTTCCCGCGAGGGGAGGATCGGGAGCGGGCAGCTCCATGACGACACCCTATTTGGCCTTGCTCCACGTGGGGTTTGCACTGCCATCCCGGTTGCCCGGGATGCGGTGAGCTCTTACCTCGCCATTTCACCCTTACCCCGTCCCGGCCCGCATCTGGTATTGCAGCTGCGGGCCGGAACGGGGCGGTATCCTTTCTGTTGCACTTTCCGTCGCCTCTCCCGGCCGTTTCCGGCGCGGGATTGGGCGCCCAGCCGTTAGCTGGCACGTTGCCCTATGGAGTTCGGACGTTCCTCCCGCCGAATGATCGGCGAGCGACTGCCCGACACACTCCGGAGATGTCAAAGATCGGGATTCAGATAGCGCCGCCAACGCTATACGGCTGGCTGAGGCATTTCTCTGGTTATCAGGTATTGGTCCGTCGTCAGTAGTCCGTCGTTCGTGGCTGAAACCCCGGCATCCGGAGTAGAGCCGGCGAAGCGTGATTGATTAGCATTGACATGGCTAGCAGCTTCGCCATTTTGACTACTGACTACTGACTACTGACTACTGACTACTGACTACTGACTACTGACTACTGACTACACCGTCACCGATGCGGCGATTTCCTCATCGACGATGATACGGCCGCAGTGTTCGCAGCTGAAGAGCTGTTCGGAGCGGCGCATCTCCACGAGCGTCTGCGGGGGGATGGCGCGGTAGCAGCCGTTGCAGGCTCCCTTGCGCACCTTCACCACTGCGTCGTCGTGAGCGGTGCGGATATGGCGGTAGCGCTTCAGCAGATCGGGGCTGATCTGGGATGCCACTTCCTCGCGGGCGGTGCGAAGAGAGTTGATCTCATCGGCGTGCGTATCGCGGATGGTGGTGAGAGTATCGTTCTTCTCGTCCATCTCCTTGACCAGTTCCTCGCGCTGCCGGTTGATCGTTTCGATATCGCGGATCAGCATCGCCTCCTGGGTATTGACCGTGGTGGTGGAGCGTTCCATGGCAAGAAGCTCCTCCTCGGCCGAAGCGATATCGGCGGTGGTGGCCTCGTATTCCTTGTTGTTGCGCACCGTACGAAGCCGTTCGTTCAGCATCTTCACCCGCTCGCGCATATCGTTGATGGCGTTGTTGGCGCCGGTGCG
Organism: Candidatus Kapaibacteriota bacterium; assembly: GCA_048594725.1. Taxonomy (GTDB): domain Bacteria; phylum Bacteroidota; class Ignavibacteria; order OLB7; family OLB7; genus JAFDZV01. The sequence goes on along the minus strand of JBMDXA010000018.1, from coordinate 42,814 downwards.
CGACTCACGGAGATCGCGGAGCTTCCCCTCTTCAACCGCCATGGCGGCCGAGAGCTCATCGATTTTCTTCTGAAGCTGATCGACCTCGGCCGGCAGATCGCCCCCTCCGTCATTCAGCTCATCGAGCTCCAGATCGATCTGTTGTAGTCTGTAGAGTGCTCGAAGTACTTCTTCCACGATTGATTGCCTCCGTTATGATCTCAGCCGTTGAATGTAAATTTCAAATTCTTGTTATACGATCAGGCGCACGGGATTGGTAGAATCCTCCAGCGCCACCACGCCAACCGCCGGTTCCAGCCCCTGGGCCGCCCGTGCCAGAAGCGCCGCCATCCCGCCGGTTACCAGCGCCTCGGATTCGGCATGGCCGGGATCGAGCAGGGGGATGTGATCGTTGGCCGCATGAAACGCATGATAGCGCACATCGGCGGTAATAAATGCATCGGCCCCGGCCTCTACCGCGCGGTCGTAAAAACTCATCCCGCTTCCGCCGAGGATCGCCACCCTCTGCACCACCGGGCTCTGCGGGCGATCCGGGGAAACCGATATCCGTACCCCCTGGGCTCCGCAGGCATCTTTCAGCAGGCGTGCAAGCTGGTGCAGTTCCATCGGTTCCGGCAGAATACCTATCGCCCCCATGCCGGCCCCTTCATGGCGTGAGTCCGGGACCAGGGGACGCAGAGCGGCCAGACCTAGCCGGCGTCCCAGAAGGGCGCTGGTACCATCGGGGTGGGCATCGAACGCCGTGTGCACGATATAGAGCGCGATACGGCGGCTGATAAGCTCCACCACCGTGCGTTCCACACGGCTGCCTCTGGTGATCCGTTTCAGCGAGGGATAGATCAGCGGGTGGAAGGCGACGATAAGTTCGGCTCCCGCCTCGGCGGCGCGCGCCACCATCTGTTCGTTCACTTCGTAGGCAACTGCAACGGTGTGCAGTTCGCGGTCCTCCGCCATCACCTGGATTCCCACCGGATCATCGGCCATCGCCAGTTCCAGCGGCAATTCCCGTGCAAAGCGGGCTAGAAATTCCTCTGTTCGCATGGGCTGTTAGTCGGTTCCGATACGCCTGAACAGGGGGAGGAGGGAACGGGTCGCTTCGGAGCCATCGAATTTCGAGGTGATGCGGAACTCGGTGGTTTCCGCAGGCCAGAATGCCACCGGCATCAGGGTGTTCGGCACGGTGCCGCTGCTGGCATCGAAGGTTTCGACGGCGAAATCGGAGCGCTGCCCCACGTGATACATCCACGGGCCCTTCTCCTGATAGCGATACAGGCCGGCGTCCTCGTAATGGATGAAGTCGAAGGTGACCTCGCCGTTGAGCTGTCCATCGTTCTCGTAGAGCCGTTTCTTCAGGTTGATATATTCGGGATAGGTCTCCTCGAACTTCTTCCCTTTCAGATAATTGCTCATCAGATCGGTATAATCGCGGATGCTGATATCGCTGCCGTTTTCCTCTATCGAGCCGATGTTGTAGAAGGTGATGGTACCGGAGCCGGAGCCATCGGGTTTCACCTTCAGAACGATTTCCTTCCGCTCGGCAGTAAGGCAGCCGCCGGTGCCGAGGGCGCACAGAAGCAGCAATATAGCAGTAAGAACACGACTCTTTATGGGATTGATCATATCGAATACATATCGGATCTACGCAGGAGAGGAAGTTTGGCAGCGTATGGGATGCGATCGCGGAGAATGTTGATGGACGATGCCCCTACAGGTCGCCGCGAGGAGGACCAATCGCTACAAACGGCAGAGCACCACCATCCATCCTGATTACAAGAAGGTCCCAGACCCCTGGGACGTATGAGGAAGCGGAGGGCGAGGGACTCGAACCCCCACAGGCTTGCGCCCGGCGGTTTTCAAGACCGCTGCAATACCATTATGCGAGCCCTCCGGATATACCGTGCGACTGCTGAGCGCTGCCTTGTACCGACGTTCCGAAACTCTCTATCGTGTCGCCATGATGCAGCAGCGCCCGGCCGTTTGGGAATGCCCAAAGATAACACATCTGGAACGTCCGGCAATGCTACGAACATTTTCCCTATTCGGCGGGAATGACGATTTTGGCCGGCCTTGAAGATTTTCGATTGACGACTGGCAGAGATGTGCGTAGTCCGTTCGCGGGCTTCGCCCGCTGTCGGTACGCTATCAGTAGTCCGTCGCCGTTATTCCTGAATCTACCAGTATGGTGTGCAGTGCCGTCCGGCCGACGGCGGACTACCGAGCACGGACCTTCTCCCTGCAGACTACTATCTACAGCCGCCGCAGGCGGCAGACTACGAACTACGTTCTACAATCCAAGCACTCCTATCTTTTCCATGCTTCTTCACCCCCCAATCGATATCCTCCGTTCATCGTTCGGTTTCGAGAGCTTTCGCGGAGAGCAGGAACATATCATCAACCGCCTGCTCGGCATCGGCGGGGAGCGGGGGCACTGTCTGGTGCTGATGCCCACCGGCGGAGGAAAATCGCTCTGCTACCAGGTGCCGGCCCTGGCGCTTGAGGGGGGAACCCTGGTGATAAGCCCCCTGATAGCGCTGATGCAGGATCAGGTGGATGCCCTGCGCCGGCGGGGCATCCCGGCGGCGTTCATCAACTCCACGGTCTCGAAGGCCGATCGCGAGAAGCGTCTGGAGGATTTCCTCGCCGGGCGCTACAAGCTGCTGTATGTCACCCCGGAACGCTTCCGCAAGCCGGAGTTCGTGCAGCGCATACGAGAGGCGCGGATATCGCTGCTGGCGGTTGACGAGGCGCACTGCATCTCCGAGTGGGGGCACGATTTCCGTCCCGATTATTCGCGGCTCGGCGAGTTCCGCGAGCTTATCGGCAATCCGGTTACCGTGGCCCTTACCGCCACGGCCACGCAGGAGGTGCAGAAGGATATCGTGGCGCGGCTGGGGCTGGAGGATGTGGAGATCATCCACGAGGGGATACGCCGCCCGAACCTCAGGCTTCAGGGGCGGGAGATCTTCTCGGAGCGGGAGAAGATCGAATCGATGATCGATGTGGCCCGGCGCTACGGCGGTTCCGGCATCATCTACTTCTCTCTGATCGGGACGCTGGAGCGGTTCTCCGAGACCCTGCGGAGCAAGGGGGTGCGCCACAGCGTCTACCACGGCAAGCTGCCGGCGAACGCTCGCAAGAGCACCGGGCGGCGGTTCATCGAAGGGGAGAATATGCTGATACTCGCCACCAACGCGTTCGGCATGGGGATCGACAAGCCGGATATCCGCTATATCATCCATGCGGAGGTTCCATCGTCGGTGGAATCGTATTACCAGGAGATCGGCCGCGCCGGGCGCGATGGCAGGGATGCGCTCTGCCTGCTGCTGTACGACCAGGATGATCTTCAGATCCAGATGGATTTCATCAAATGGTCCAACCCGAACGCGGGCTTCTACGGGCGCCTGTACGGCCTGCTGGAAGGGGAGGGGGAGATGGCGAATGCGCTCGGCATGGACCATCTCCGCGAGCAGCTCAACTTCAGGAACCGCCGCGATTTCCGTCTGGAGACCGCGCTGGGCATGCTGGATCGTTATGGCGTCACGGAGGGATCGATCGAGGAGCGGAATCTCCGGGTGGTGGATGCGCTGCCGGACGAGCTGCTGGACGAGGACGCCCTGCAGGAAAAGCTGACCGCCGCCAACCGGAAGCTGCTGGCGATGGTGCATTATTTCCGGAGCGAGAGCTGCCGCCGCGTCTTCATCGCCGAGTATTTCGGCTTCCACGACGAGCCCCCCTGCGGCAACTGCGATGTGTGCGACGCACGCGCCGGGGAGATAGCCATGGCCGGGTAGTCCGTGCCGGGAGCCCGGAGGGCGCTGCTGGCACTGGCAAAACCGGCCTGTTATGCAAAAGCCCGGCTGGGAGCAGTATTCCCGGCCGGGCCTTCGTTTCTAACAGCAATTCTTCTGGTATTCCGGCCTCACCAGATGATGAATCCGAAGAGCATCGAGATGATTGCACCGGAGAGGGCGCCGAGGATAAGACCGATCATCACACCGTCGCGACGGCCTGCTTCGTAATCCGATACGGGGATAAACGTGGGAGCGTTCTGGATATCTGCCCCCCATGTATCATTCAGCGTGCTTGCATCACGATTCTGCCAGGATGGGGATGTGCCTCCAGGGGCATACAATGTGCTCATTGTGCTGGACCTGCGATTAAATTGTGGATGACCTACAAGTGAACCTCTTGTAACGTGAGCCGGCGGATCGTCATCTGGGGTGATGATCGGCCTTCACAATAGGGACGAAGATAGCCATCATCCCGATGTTATGCAATAGTGTAACCCAGGGGGATCCCCCGGCCGGGAAATTCATTCCGGGCGCGGGCCGGCCGGGCCCGCCGGCGGCATCACCGGGAGTGGGGACGATCTGTTGACAGGCAGCTTCTCCGGCTCTATCTTGTGCGGCGCCGAATCCTTGTCGGCGCCGCTTCCGCCCGATCTGCGGAGCGGTTGCCGGAGGCAGAAAACACCATTGCACAGGAGATCCCCGGATGAACTTTCGAAACGCCACCATCACCGCGATGTTCATGGGAATGATGTGGCTGGCCCAGGCCGGCCGGCTGCATGCACAGGAGCCCGTCAGGGATACCGCCACCGTGGCCGAGGTGGTCAACGGCACCACCTTCATCACCGCGGGCGGGCGGAGGATCGTGCTGCTGGGCCTCCGGTTTCCTCCGCGCACGCTCGCCATCACCGAGGCCGACGCAAAGAAACATCTGGGCGAGCTTATCGGCGGCCGGCAGGTGTTCCTGGTGCGGGATACGACGCTGGATCACCCGCAGGAGGAACGCTTCGTCTTTGCCGACGGCATGATGGTGAACGTGCAGATGCTGCGAGATGGCTATGCCGCTCCCACCACAATCTCGGCCCATGGGTCGCGCGAACAGTTCTTCGTAGCGGCTGCCGAAGCCCGCGTGATGGAGCGGGGGGCGTGGGGACGGGATCGGGCGCGGGCGGTGCGCTGCTCCTACCGCAGTTCCGCAGGAGAGTACTGCCGCGAGACCACCAGAAACCTGAGCGGCCGCTGCCCGGAGCATGAGTGAGATGGAACCAGCCGTTCAGTTGGAACCGCCACGGACTCTCCTCACAATCGCCAATCTTTGAAGAATCCCACGGGAAGGCGCGAAGGCGCAAAGGAATACATCTTCTTTGCGCCTTCGCGTGATGCATCTGGCGTGGTTGGCTCTATCAGGTCTATAATCGAAAATCGCCAATCGAAAATCCGAAATCGTAAATCGCCTCACTCGTCGATGGTCAGCCGGAAGTCGTCGATCTCGCCCCGGCTCTGCAATGACACCAGGCGGGCGAATACTCCTCCGGCGGCGATCAGCTCATCGTAGCTGCCGTTCTCGATGATGGTTCCCTGGCGCAGCACCGCCACGCGGTCGGCATTGCGGATGGTGCTGAGGCGGTGGGCTATCACCAGCGTGGTGCGGTTCTTCATCACCTTGTCCAGCGCATCCTGCACCAGGCGCTCGGATTCCGAGTCGAGCGAACTGGTGGCCTCGTCCAGGATCAGGATCGCGGGGTCTTTCACGATCGCCCTGGCTATGGCTATGCGCTGGCGCTGGCCGCCGGAAAGCTGCACTCCCCGTTCACCCACCACCGTCTGGTATCCCTCCGGGAACGACTCGATGAAATCGGCGGCGTTCGCCAGGCGGGCGGCCTCTCTGATCCGTTCCTCTCCCACATCGGGGTTGCCGTAGGCGATGTTCTCGGCGATGGTGCCGCCGAAGAGTATCACATCCTGCGGCACGATCGCCACCGATGAGCGGAAGTCCAGCAGCGTATAATCCACGGCCGCGCGGCCGTCCACCACCAGCTCGCCGGAGGTGGGCTCGTAGAACCGCATCAGGATGCCGGCCACGGTGGACTTGCCCGCTCCCGAGGGGCCCACCAGCGCCAGGCTGGTTCCGGCCGGGACATCGAGCGTGATCCCCTGAAGCACCGGAAGATCGGGGCGGGAGGGGTAGGCAAAGGAGATATCGCGGAACTGGATATGCCCGCGCGCCGGGATCGCACCCAGCGAGCGGTCGATATCCTCGGCGGAACTCTGGAGCAGATCCCGCACCCGCTCGCTGGCGCCCATGGCGCTCTGCACCGATCCGTACAGATCGGCGAAGCTCCCCATCGCCCCTCCCACGAACAGGGCGTACAGGACGAACGAGGTAAGCGAGCCTATCGTCAGCGTTCCATCCATCACCATATGGCCGCCGTACCAGATCACCCCGACGATGCCGCCGAACAGGATGAAGATGATGAGCGCGATAAACGCACCGCGTGCGCGTCCCACCCGGAGCGCAACGCCCACAAGCTCCCCGAGCGTCCGGCTGTAGCGGGCGGTTTCCCGGCTCTCCGCGGTAAACGCCTTTACCGCGCTGATCCCCTGGAAGGTCTCCTCCGCCACGGTGTTCAGCTTTGCGTGGAGATCGTGCAGCTGCTTGCTCGCCTTGCGGATCAGCCGTCCGAAGACCAGTGCCATCAGCACCAGCAGCGGCACTGCCACCAGCATCACCAGCGTCAGCTGCGGCGATGTATAGGCCACCAGCGCGATGCCGCCTATCAGGATCACCACCTGGCGGATCAGCTCCGACAGGGCGGTGGTGATGGTGTACTGGATCTGCCCCACATCAGTGGTGATGCGGCTGGTAAGCTCCCCGACCCTGTTCTTGTGGAAGAACTCCATCGGAAGGCGGAGGATGCGGCCGTACAGATCGTGGCGGAGATCCGAGAGGGTACGCTCGGCCACCTCGGTGATGAAGTAGCTCCGGATGTAGCTGAATGCCGACTGCGCAAAGAGCGCCGCTATCAGGATGAGGGTGATCTGGTTCAGCGAAAGGCGGTCCGGATCGCTCCCGGTGGTAGCATCCACGAGCCTTCCGGTGAGACCCGGAAAGACAAGTCCGGCGAGCGACGAGAACAGAAGCGCGACCAGGGCGAGAATGAACTTCCAGCGGTAGGGGCGAAGGTAGCGGAACAGGAACCGGGCGCCATCGATGGAGCCCCGGGTGATTTTCAGTTTTTTGAAATCGAACCCTTTTTTCTCTTCGCTCCCCGTCTCGGGTGTCTTTGAGGAATCGGACATCGTGCCTGTATGATATCCCCACGGCCGCGGCCATCGCGGCGCGGCGCCGGGGGATTGAATGAAGGTGTATCCGCCGCGTTCAGTAGCAGGGGCGCCATGCCGGCACCCGGCCGGAGAGGAACTCTATGGCTCCGGAGCCGGCCCCCGGCAGGGACTAGCCCGCTCTTGCGGGAATCTACGGGAAGCAGGAACGGGGGAGGGATACAAATCGTTCCTGGAGATTTTCGATTTTGGATTTTCGATCGGGGAGAATAGTTCTGGAGCCCCCGAGTTCGGGGTCCGGAGTTGGAGAGAAGATCTTCTCCCCAGTTGCCGCAAGCCCCTGCTCCACCAGCCACGGACCACGGACAGCGGGCGCAGCCCGCGCACTGACCACTGACCCTTTTACTTCGTATAAATCACCTGCTGGCTTCGCACATCCTCTCCCACCTGGAGCATGTAGTAGTAGGAGCCGGCCGGCAGCCCGGCGGGCTGGAAGTAGCTGGTATGGAATCCGGGGTCCATCTCCCGCTGGTCGATAAGCCGGGCCACCTCCTGGCCGAGCGCGTTGTAGACCGTCAGCGAGACGGTGGCTCTATCGCCGGTCTCGAAGCCGATCATGGTGAACTGGCGGAACGGGTTCGGCACCGCCACCGCTACCGATGTGCCCGGCATGGCCGGTATCTCGCAGAGCGTGCTTGTGACCAGATCCGGAACCCCCTGCGCCACCTGGAAGGTGCCCTGCGATGCTCCCAGGCCGAAGCGTCCCTGCCGGACGATCTCGCCGGTGGAGGCATAGCGGATCATCAGGTCCACGCTGTCTTCCGGGGTAAGGCTGATTCCGCGCACGGTTGCCGGAACGTACCATCGTGCCACCCCGGCCAGGGGCTGCGGTTGCAGTATGGTGGTATCGGGCCCGCCGGGAACCCCCACCGTCAAGGCCAGATAGGAGGAGAGGGGGAGATCGTTCCGGAACTGCCCCATCGGCATGCCCCCCTCGAACAGGGTTCCGGCGATGATGGAGAGATGATCGCCGAACATCATCACCTTCGGCAGTCCCACCACCGGCGCGCTCCGGCTCAATTCCTGAAGGGCTCTTCCCACATTCACCACCCCGTGTCCCACGGCGGTATCCGGATCGGTGGCGCGGCTGGAGGTCTTGTACAGAAGTTCCCGCACCTGGTAGGGGGTAAGTCCGGGCCGTGCCGAAAGGATCATCGCCACCGCCCCGGCCACCATCGGCGAGGCATAGGATGTTCCCTGGCCGGTCAGGATTCTGAAGGTATCGCTATGATCGGCGCCCCAGTTGCCCACGCCGAACGCGGCAACATCCGGCTTCAGCCGGACCCGTCCCGGCACGGTCATCTCGCCGAATCCCCTGCTGCTGAAATAGGCCACTCTGCCGCTGGAGTCCACCGCCGCCACGGCGATCGCCGAATCGGCCTCGGCCGGGACGCTGACGTAGTTGTATCTGCCGGCCTCGTTGCCGGCGGCCACCACGCAGACCACCCCGAGCGATACGGCGTGGTTCAGCCCGCGCGAGGCATGGGCGGTGCGCCCGTCCAGTTCGCTATAGTCGTGGGAGCGTTCCGGGGCATCGAACGTGGTATAGCCGAGCGAGGTGTTGGTCACATCCGCCCCCATCGATTCTATCCACTCCAGGCCGGCCACGAAATTATCCTCCTCCACCTGCCGTTCGCTCCGGATATCCTCGGTCTTGGCAAGGATGAAGCTGGCGTGCGGGGCACCTCCTATCAGAACGTTCTGGTAATATCCCCCGATCATCCCCATCACGGTGGTGCCGTGCGACTCGGCTCCGAACTCCCCCGGCTCGTCGGCCACATTGCTGTCGTTGAAGACGAAGTCATGTTCGGCGATCACATTCAGATGCCGGAGCGCGGCATGCCCGCGCCAGTCGAACCCGGCGTCCAGCACTCCCACCAGCACCCCCTCGCCGGCGATACCGAGCATATGTCCCTTGTCGATGCCGGTCATCCGGTTCTGATAGTCGGCGCGCCCGTAGTGATCGGTGATGCAGAAGGAACGGGGATCGGCAGGGGGGGGAGAAGTCTGTATCCGCACGAGGGAGCTTCCCTTGCCGAACGGGATATCGGTAGTGCGCCGGCGCGCCTTCATCATCCGCGCCGAATCGAGAAAGGGGAGGGAGCGGAGCCGCTCGTAGGTTGCCGAGTCGGCCAGGACCATGGCGGTGTTCAGCCAGCGGGAGGTCTGCCGCACCTCGGCTCCGGCCGCGGCGATGGCCTCTAGATAGGGGGGGTACAAGGGAAGATCGCTCGTGGAGACGAGGCTCCCGGCCGGCAGCACCCTGGCGCGGCGGGCGAGGGCCCGGCCGGTAAGATGGGCGGTTGCCTGCTTGTAGAAGGGATCGGCAGGGGAGAGAGTTCTTTCAGGGGTCCCTTTATCCTTCAGGTAGAGGCGGTAGTAGCGGAGCGAATCCTGCGCCATCAGCGCCAGAGAGGAGCACAGAGCAATCAGGAGCGCGGAGCACAGTAGTCTGAAATGCCTCATACGGATGCAGGGAATGCTGAAGGTTGAAAGAAAATCTCCACGGAAACCGCCGCGGGCCCGGTATACCCGGCGTAACGGCCGGGCGTGTGGTCTGGAAATGACGATGAAGATGTCCCGGTGTTGAGCGCCGGTGCCCTCTTTTTTTACTCTGTTCGCCCCGCCGCCGCTCGTTTTGTTCGCTCATGTAACAAATTAAGCCCTTCATATGGCCGTCCAGAGAGGGAACCGTATATTAAGATCTTCACGTGTCAATCGAGAACTAGGCGCCTCGAAGGGCGGAATATAAACTATGAGTGCCAGTCAACCGAAAGCCAAAAGCAAGCCCAAGAGCGAGATAGAGCAGAAGAACGGGGGGGAAGCCAAGCCGGTACGGGCGGCGCAGCGCAAGGCCGCTGCCGTCAACGGCGGTAATGGAGCCCCTGCATCTGCCGATTCCCGCCCGGACAACACCACCCTGATCGGGTGGTATCGTCTGATGCACCTCGGCCGTATCCTCGACGAGAAGGCCGCCAACTATCTGAAGCAGGCAAAAGGGTGGAGTTACCACGCGCCATGCGCAGGGCATGAAGGTATTCAGCTCGCGCTCGGGGCGTCGTTCCGCCAGAAGAAGGATTTCCTCTTCCCCTACTATCGCGACCTGATGACCTGCCTGGCCGCAGGGCTGACGCCGCTTGAGATCATCCTGAACGGATTGTCGAAGGATGGGGATGTAGCCGGCGGTGGCCGTCATATGTCGAACCACTTCGCCAAGCCGGAGATCGGCATCCAGAACGTTTCCAGCGCCACCGGCAACCATGCGCCGCAGGCCGTGGGAACCGCCAAGGCCATCCAGTACTACAAGTCGGACGCCATCAGCTTCTACTCCAGCGGCGAGTCGGCCTGTGCCGAGGGCTATTTCTACGAGGCCGTCAACGGCGCCTGCACCAACAGGTACCCGGTGGTCTTCGTGATCCAGAACAACGGCTACGGCATCTCCGTGCCGATCGAGGAGTCGTTCCCCACACCGGTCATCTCCGATAACTTCCGCGGCTTCCCCAACCTGAAGATCATCCAGGTGGACGGCACCGATGTGCTGGACTCCTGGCGCGGTATGCAGGAGGCGATAGCCTATATCCGGAGCGGCGAGGGGCCGGCGATGGTGCACGCGCAGTGCGTCCGTATCGGCTCGCATTCCAACTCCGACCGCCACGAGCTCTACCGCTCCGAGGATGAGCTGGGGAAGGCCCGCGAGCAGGACCCGGTCCGCAAGCTCCGCGCGCTTCTTCTGAACGATGGCATCGCCACCGAAGAGCAGCTGGCCGCCATCGAGAAGGAGAACAAGGCCGAGATGTTCGCCGCGGCCGATCAGGGGGAGGCCATGCCCGACCCGACGATGGAGAGCTACAAGGACTTCCTGATCGCTGATCCGTACCCGGCCAGGGAGAACCGCACCGGGAGCGGGGAGGAGATGACCCTGTTGCAGTCGCTGAACGCCACCATGAAGGAGGAGTTCCGCCACAACCCCGATACGTTCATGTGGGGACAGGATGTCGCCACCCGCGACAAGGGGGGCATCTTCAACGTCTCCAAGGGGATGCAGCAGGAGTTCGGCCGCGCGCGGGTGCACAACGCCCCGATCGCCGAGGATTATATCGTCGGCACGGCCAACGGCTTCAGCCGCTTCAACGACAACATCCGGGTGCTGGTGGAAGGGGCGGAGTTCGCCGATTACTTCTGGCCGGCCATGGAGCAGTGCGTGGAGATGGGGCATGAATACTGGCGCACGCGTGGGCAGTTCTCCCCCAACGTCACGGTTCGTATCGCCTCCGGCGGGTATATCACCGGCGGCCTCTATCATTCGCAGAACATCGAGGCGTCGCTGCTCCCTCTTCCGGGGATGAGGATCGTCTATCCGGCGTTCGCCGATGATGCCGCCGGCCTGCTCCGCACCTGCCTTCGTTCGCGCGGGATGTCGGTGTTCCTGGAGCCGAAGTTCCTGTACAATCACGGCTGGGCCAAGGCCCCGATCCCGGAGGGATTCGAAGTGCCGTTCGGCTCGGCGCGGGTGCGCCGCGAGGGACGCCATATGTCCATCATCGCCTACGGCAATGCGGTGCATCTTGCCCTGCAGGCCGCCGAGAAGCTGGCCGCCGAGGGGATCGAAGTCGAGGTCCTCGATCTTCGCTCGCTGAAGCCGCTGGATGAGGAGGCGATCGTGGCAACGGTTCGCAAGACCAGCCGGGTGCTGATCGCGCACGAGGATCGTGTGCTGGGGGGCATCGGCGGGGAGGTGGCGGGGATCATCTCGGCCAACTGTTTCCGCGAGCTGGATGCCCCGGTGTTCCGTCTCGGAAGCAGGGAAACGCCGGTCGGCTTCTCCCCGGTTCTGGAACGGGCTATCCTGCTGAACGCGGATGACATCTATTCCAAGTCGAAAGAGCTGATTGCGTTCTAAACGAAATCGCAGGCAAAACATACGAATCCCCTCCGGTTCCGGGGGGGATTCTTCGTTTTTGGCCCATTCCATCCAAAAAAGCTCTTGAATCCCGCTGCGCCGGGCTCATCCTCCGAAATCCGCACACGCGGAGGGAAAAACCGGTCTTCAGGCCCCTTTCCGGCCCGTCAGAGGCGCTTTCCGGCATATTCCGCCTTTACAACCCGGTCTGCTTTCATCATCTGTCTCCCCCTTTCAAAAGTTTTGGCCCGGCTTTTGGTTCTATTTATCTGTAGAGCAGCAATTCATGCTGTTTCCAACAAGCAAATCAGAGTTATCAGAACAGATACTACGAATCAGATTCAGGAGTCAACCAACGATGCAGCAGAACAATTTCAACACCGAGAAGCATTCCAAGCTCCACATGAACGTTTATGACGTCTGCCCGAAGTGCGGCGAGCACAGCCTTATGATGGAAGCCGCCAAGAAGGACGGACACCGCTGCAAGAACACGTTCTGCGGATATCGCTCCATGAGCCGCAACAGCTCGCGCCGTCGCTGGAACGTTGCATGAGTCATCGGGTCTTGTCTCGATGTCTCGGCTCGGTCCATGATATCTACGGCGAAAACGTGACCGGATACGCCGCCAACCGGTACACACTCCCGATGCAGTAACTCCCTCTCGAACTCAATCAGCTCTTTACAATCCAACGAGCAGTGCTCCCCATGTGGTTGATGCACGGCCGGATCGTGAACATCCTTCATCGATCGAACGTCAGCCGGTGACCCCGCCCGGTTCCGCTGATAACAATGATCGTACGCAGATCATCGTTACCAGGAACCTGTGTCACAGGAGACCCGTTATCGGACCTTGCCGATCCCTGTCAGTACGGCGCCCGCTACCGGATTGATGCGATCATGCCGGATTGCCAGCACGTTCCCGTGCCGCCATGGCCCCATGCAGCCAGGAGCAGGGAATCGTCATATCCATGACGGACGGAAGCCGCATGCAGGGGACCGGTCTACTTATACCGGCCGCTCCCGATGCATCCTGGTGTTCTGTCATGGTGTGCACGTACCCGCCGCTCGGAAGATCGCTCCGTTGTGAGTAGTCCTCTGTCTATAGTGCAGATAACGGATAGCCGGCCTGCCCGCCATGCAGTCCGCTGAAATCTCGTAGTTTTGCACGGGGTAGGGGAGCTAGATCTACAGCCATTCATATAGCCTGGCCGGGAGCCTTCGTTTCCTGATGCCGGGCTATCGGCGCGTACCCGCCCGCATATCACCCATCCGGCCCCGGCGGGCACGGAGCGCAGATGCCACCTCGTTCCCCGGCGAGCGGGGGGCTGCTGTATCCACCGCATAAAATCATACGAACGAATCGTACCTCCCGGCATGATGGGCGTAACACTTTGCGAACCATCCCGTAAGGCCACACCATGATGGACCGACCAACACGAGCCGCACAGGCTTTTCTTCTTGCGATAGGTATAGTAGCAGGTTCCGCCGGGGCATTCTCGCAGGTGCCGGGTGGCGGGCCTCCCAGAACCCTCACGATCGATCAGGCCGTGGAGCTTGCGCTGGAACGGAATCTCTCGGTTGCGCTCTCGCAGTCGCAGGTGGAGACCTCCTCGGCGCGGGTGACCGGTGCCTTCGGCGCGTTCCTTCCGCAGATCAGCATCAACAGCGGTTACGCCAAGCAGCTCAGCGATGATCCCACGGTGATCGTGCAGGGAATCCCCCTTCAGACCGGCCGTCCCGATTACAGCTACGATGCTTCGGCCGGCGCCAGCCTGGTGCTCTTCGACGGGTTCAATCGCACCGCCAGCTACAGCAACGCCCGTGCATCGTTCGATGCCTCGCTGCAGAGCCTTGCGCGCACCCGCCAGGATGTAAGCTGGCAGGCACGGAGCGCCTTTCTGAACGCGCTGCGCGCCGAGCAGCTTATCGAGATACGGGAGGCCGATCTGGAGCTGGCCGGCGAGCGGCTTGCGCAGAACCGCGCGCTGGTCGATGCGGGGGCGGCGCAGATCGGCGTGGTCTACTCGCAGGAGGCGGAGGTCGCCAATGCGGAGCTTTCGCTGGAGCAGTCCCGCACCGATGCGCTGATAGCGCGCAACAACCTTCAGCTTCTGTTGAATTATGATCCGGCTACGCAGGTGCAGCTCTCCTCCGAGGGGCTTGCCAACAGCATCGATTCGGCCGAGATGACCCGTACCAGGGGGCAGTTCGGAACGCTGGAGATGATGCTGGAATCGCAGCGGCGTACCCGTGCCGATCTGCAGGCCGCGCGGCTGCGGGTGGAGGCGGCCAAAAGCTCCGTCACCGTGGCGCGCTCCGGGTATTATCCCACCATCTCCACATCGCTCGGCTGGTACTGGCAGAAGGCCGGTGCAACCGATGGAAGCGCCAACACCCAGTTCGGTCTCAATTTCCAGTTCACCCCGTTCGACGGGTTCCGTACCAGCGAACAGGTGGAGCTTGCCGAGGCGCAACGCCAGTCGGCGGAGATAGAGTTGAGACGATTGGAGCTTGATGCGCGCTCGCAGCTTCAGCAGTCGATCGCACGCCTGGAAGGGGCCGAGCGGCAGTTGCGCGCGGCCGAGAAGGCGGTGGCCGCCACCCGCCAGAGCCGCTACGCCTCCGACGAGCGCTTCAGGCTGGGAGCGGGAAGTTATTCGGATTACCTTCTGGCAAACAACCAGTACCTTACCGCCCAGATCAACCAGGTGAACGCGGTGTTCAATTACCGCATGGCGATCTTCGAGATCCGCTACCAGGTGGGAGAGTGAGGGATTTTCGATTTTCGATTTTGGATTTTCGATTGGGAAGAGGGAGGATTGGAAGAGGGGGAATTTTCGATTTTCGATTTTGGATTTTCGATTGGGAAGAGGGGGACGATTGGGGAGAGATTTTCGATTGGGGAAGATTGTGGTCAGGCCCTCGAACGGACAACCGGCCCTTTCCCCGCGCTCATCCCCGGCGGTTTTTTCAGGCAGCAAGTACTACATACAAGAACCTAGCACCAAGCATTCAGTCCTATATCAGCATGGCAGATTCACGCATATCAGAAGAGCTCAGGCGGAAACGGAATGCGGCAGCCGGGGAACCGGCCGGCGGGCATGATGCCGCCGGGGCCACCGTCAGGCGGAAGAAGAAATCCCGCAAGGGGCCCGTCATCGCCATCATCGGTCTGCTCGTGCTGGCCCTGATCGTGGTGATGGTGGTGATGGGAGGGAAGAAGACGGAGGGAACTCCGGTGGAGACCGAAAAGGTCATGGCCCGCACGATCGTGCAGACGGTGACCGCCACCGGCGTGGTGGACCCGGAAACCCAGGTGAAGATCTCCCCGGAAGTCAGCGGCGAGATCATCTTTCTGGGGGCAAAGGAGGGGGAGAGCGTGAAGAAGGGACAGGTGCTGGTCAGGATCAATCCGGAGTCGTTCGCGGCGCAGGTGCAGCAGGCCGAGGCAGGTATCGCCGCCTCGAAGGCCCGCCAGGCGCAGTCGCGCGCATCGCTCTTGCGCAACCAGCAGGATCTGGCCCGCCTGAGCCAGCTGCATGAGAAGAAGCTCGCCACCGATCAGGATCTGGAGGCCGCGCAGGCACAGGTCAATATCAGCCAGGCCGAGGTGGATGCCGCAAAGTTCCAGGTGGATGAGGCGCAGGCCAGCTACCGCCAGATCCGCGAATCGCTCGGCAAAACCACCATCACCTCCCCGATCTCCGGCGTGGTGACGAAGCTCAACTCCAAGCTCGGCGAAAAGGTGGTGGGAGCCATTCAGATGACCGGCACCGAGATCATGACCGTGGCCGATCTCTCCGTGATCGAGTCGGTGGTGGATGTCTCGGAAACCGATGTGGTGCAGGTCTCGATGGGAGATACCGCCGAGGTGGAGGTGGATGCACTGCCGAACCAGAAGTTCCTGGCGGTGGTAAGCCGTATCGCCAACTCCCCGAAGCAGAGCGGGGTGGGAACACAGGAGCAGCTCACCAACTTCGAGGTGCGCCTCCGCTTCATCTCCCCCGATGAGCGCTTCCGTCCCGGCATGACCGTGGTTTCAACCGTTCGCACCGATTCCAGGCCGAATGTGGTGGCCGTGCCCATCCAGTCGGTTACCACGCGCGAGGAGGATTCCACCGCTGCCGACGACGAGGCCGAGCAGCCGGAGGGGGTCACCAACACGGCGCTGGTGCGCGCGCAACGCGATGAGCGCCCGAAGCCGATCGTCTTTGTGCAGGAGGGAACCGTGGTGCATGCCCGCCAGGTGGAGACCGGCATCCGCGACGATCAGTATATCGAGATCAAGAGCGGCCTGAAAGCCGGAGATATCGTGGTGAGCGGGCCTTACAAGGCCATCACGAAGGATCTGAAGAATGGCGAGCAGGTGACGAAACTGGAGCGGGATAAAAACTCCGGGAAAGAGTAGCGATGAGACAAGACCAGATGCAGATGGAGGCAGCCGGCGGGCACAGAACCCCGCTGATCCAGCTTCAGAATATCAGCCGCATGTATCAGATGGGGGTGGAACGTATCTACGCTCTGCAGGATGTGTCGCTGGAGATCTACCGGAACGAGTACGTCGCCATCATGGGCCCGTCCGGTTCCGGCAAGTCCACGCTGATGAACCTGCTCGGCTGCCTGGATACGCCCAGCTCGGGGGAGTATTTCTTCAGCGGCGAGCTGGTCTCGGCGATGGATGATGCCGAGCTTGCCGGCATCCGCAACCAGCAGATCGGATTCGTCTTCCAGACCTTCAACCTGCTGCCGCGCAGCGATGCGCTCCGCAATGTGGAGCTTCCGCTGATCTATGCCGGCATAAGCTCCGGCGAACGCCGCGACCGCGCCGTGGAGGCGCTGACGCATGTGGGGCTGGACAACCGGATGACCCATCGTCCGAACGAGCTTTCCGGCGGCCAGCGCCAGCGCGTTGCCATCGCCCGGGCGCTCGTCACACGGCCGTCGATCATCCTGGCCGACGAGCCCACGGGAAATCTCGATTCGAAGACCGGTATCGAGATCATGCGGCTGTTCGAGGAGCTGTGGGAGCAGGGGAATACCATCATCCTGGTGACCCACGAAGAGGATATCGCCCGCCATGCCGCCCGCATCATCCGTGTGCGCGACGGCGCCATCGAAAGCGACCTGCCGAACGAGGACCGCGTGGTGATGGGAAACCCGGATGGTAGATAGCAGGCTTCGCCGGCTGTCGGTAGTCCGTGGATCACGGATGTTTCTGCCCGATCTGAAATCGTCAATCGAAAATCGAAAATTCCCCTGAACTCCCTTATAGAAAGCATAAAGATGGCATTCGCGGCGCTGACCGCGAACAAGATGCGGGCGGTGCTGACAACGCTCGGCGTCGTGATCGGCATTACCACCGTGCTTATCATGGGGTGGCTGCTGACGGGGCTGGATACCGCTCTCGAGGATACGCTCGATATCTTCGGCGATGATATCCTCTACGTGGACAAGTACGACTGGACCGGGCAGGGAAACTGGATGGAGGCCCGCAACCGGAAGAACATCAACTACAACCAGTTCCTGAAGGTGGCGCAGCGGCTGGAATCGCCGGAGTATGTGCTCCCCACCACACGGCGGGGGGCGTACAAGGTGGATTACGGCACCATCCAGTTGAGCGGCACCGCCACCCTGGGCGTTACCAGCCAGTACAACGATATGCTGGGAGGGAACATGGGGGGAGGACGGTTCTTCACGCCGATGGAGGATGAAGGCGCCGCCGGTGTGGCCGTGCTCGGACCGGTGACCGCCGATCATCTTTTCTCCGCTGTGGACCCCATCGGCAAGACGATCCGTATCGACGGGACGCCGTTTACGGTGATCGGCGTGATGCCGAAGCGCGGCGCGCTCGGGATGGATTTCGTGGACAACCAGATCCTGATCCCGATCAAGAAATTCTTCTCGATGTATGGCACCAACACCCGCATCACCATCAACGTGAAGGCGGGTGGAGTGGACAAGGTGGAGGAGGTGAAGTACGAGACCATCGGTGTGATGCGCCAGGTGCGATCGCTGGCGCCGGGGCAGAAGGACGACTTCGCGGTGAACACGCAGCAGGCGTTTCGCGACCAGACCGCGCAGCTCCGCTTTATCGTCTTCGGCGTGGGCCTTGCGCTGACCGGGCTTTCGTTTCTGGTGGGCTCCATCGGCATCATGAACATCATGTTCGTCTCGGTGACCGAGCGCACCAAGGAGATCGGCATCCGCAAGGCGCTGGGGGCCACGCGCAGGCGCATCCTGCTGCAGTTTCTGGTGGAGGCGGTGGTGCTCTGTCTTCTCGGCTCGCTGATAGCGCTGGCGATCACCTCGGTGGCCGCCTACTTCGGCGCCACCTGGTTGAAGGATGCGTACGATCTCGATTTTCTCAGCCCGATCATTCCCCCCGCCCAGGTGGCGATCGCCGTGATGGTCTCGGCGTTCGTGGGGGTGCTGGCGGGTATCATTCCGGCATATCGCGGCGCGCGAATGGACCCGGTGGACGCTCTTCGCGCGGAGTAACGCAGATAACGTTGGAGTGCAAGGATGAACGTAACCGAATCGGTAAGAATGGCGGTGCAGTCGATCGGCGGCAACAAGCTGCGCGCCGGTCTGACGCTGCTCTCGATAGCTATCGGCGTGTTCGCCATCGTGGGGGTGGCCGCTGCGGTGGGAGCGCTGGAGGCGAAGGTGGACGACCAGCTCTCGGCGTTCGGCCGCAACTCCTTTATCATCCAGAAAGATCCCGGGGTGGAGTTCGGCAACTCCAGGCGCCGCTACCGCGAACGCAAGGATATCACGCTCCGCCAGGCGCTGGAGTTCAAGCGCAGGCTTACCTCGGCCGAGAACATCGGCCTTATAAACCAGATCATCGGCGGCATCGCCAAGTATGAAGGTATCGCCACCGATCCCAGCGTGGATATCTACGGCGGGGACGAGGCGTTCATCGTCAACGCGGACTACGCCATGGCGCAGGGGCGCAACCTTACCGCGCAGGATGTGCAGTTGCGGAGCGACGTGGCGGTGATCGGCGCGGAGATCGCCGGAAAGCTCTTCGGTAACCGCTCCCCGCTGGGGAAGGCGTTTTCGGTGAACAGCCACCGCTACACCGTCATCGGCGTGCTGGCGGCCAAGGGGGCGGTGTTCGGCCAGAGCCAGGACGAGGTTGTGCTGGTGCCGATCACCAGCGCCGCGAAGTATTTCTTCGATGAATGGACTACCTCCACCAGCATCAATGTCAGGGCCCGGTCGGTGGCCGATCTCGACGAGACGATGGGGCAGGGGATAGGGATTCTCCGCGCGATACGAGGGGTGGAGATCGGAGAGGAAAACGATTTCGAAGTGCTCACCAACGAATCGATCAGCGAGACGTTCGGCGGCTTCACCCAGTATATCTCCATCTTCGGCCTGGTCTGCGGCGGCATCGCGCTGGTGGCCGCCGGTGTGGGGATCATGAATATCATGCTGGTGTCGGTGAAGGAACGGACGAGGGAGATCGGTGTACGCAAGGCCGTTGGAGCCACAAGCGGCGATATCCTCGGGCAGTTCATCATCGAGGCGGTGACGCTCTGCCAGCTTGGCGCGCTGATCGGCATCGGGATAGGGCTGTTCGGCGGGCTGGCGATGGGGGCGCTGCTTCAAGTAACACCTCCGGTGCCGTGGGACTGGGTGGGGATCTCCATCGGCAGCTGCACGGCCATCGGCCTGCTGTTCGGCATCTATCCGGCGTGGCGCGCGTCGCGGCTCGATCCTATCGAGGCGCTGCGATACGAGTAGGGGGAAGAGGGGAGGGAGACACGGGGCCGGGGAGTCCGGAATTGGAATGATGAAAAGGGAGCGATCGGCGAACATCAGATCGCTCCCTCCTTTTTTTCTACCTCTCTCTGCGGAGCCGAACATGCTTCAGGAGATTCCACCGCTCTGCCGCCACCGATGGCGCCGGAGCACTGGGGATGGGCCCGCAGCGGGGCGGGAAAAGCGATGATCCCTGTATCGGCGGGTTGGCGAAACTCCTCTGGAACTGTAATAAAAAATGCGCATAATTCCCGTTAAGATCGGATTTCGTATTATCGCGCAAAATGCGGGCGCTAACTTCCGCGAATGGGGTTTCGTTGTTAAGACAAATTCGCGATCTCCGATATAGCCAACGTGCGTAATGGGTCTGTCGTCTCAGACGATGTTGACCACAAGCCCCAACGTTACATTCCCATGGAATGGTGTCTAGCGGATAGCGTACTGATGAGTTGGCGTGGTGTTTGTCGGTGAATCGCTCGACATGTACTTTTGAACCGACTCTCACATAACCGATCCAAATACTGAGGAGGAATCTTAATGAAACAAGCACTGCGGTATGGAGCACTCGTGGTGGCGGTCGCGAGTGCCGCGACGCTCGCAAGCTGCTCGAACAAGATCACGGAGGAGCAGCTCGCACGGCTTCGCGAGCTGCGGCAGCAGGAGCAGACGCTGACCCAGCAGGTGCGTGCCAAGAGGGATGAAAGAACCCGTCTCCAGGGTGAGATTAACAATCGTCGGGCTGAACTCGACCGTTGCAACCAGGACAAGGCGTTTGTCCAGGGGAAGCTCTCCCAGTGGCCTGATGTATGGCCGGACTGGAAGGATACGGTCGCTTCGGGGACTCAGTCGGCTCCCCGTCGTTAATCCACATCCACTCATTAGCTGAAACAAACTGGAGATATCTTAATATGAAGAAATTCATCCTCTCGATGGCGGCCGTACTGATTACGGCTCCGCTCTTTGCGCAGCCGCCGGTGGTTGACCCGAACAAGCGCGACGAGGATCTCACCAAGACCGAAGCGGAAGCCCGCATCACCGAGTTCACCAATCGCGTCAACACGCTGCAGAGCGAGCTTGCCGGTCTTGAGACCGAGACCTCCACGCTCAACTCGCAGATGACGCAGATGATGAACGATACGCGCCGCTGCAACGAGGAGCTGTACGCTCTTGTGGGCGCCACCGAGGCCGATGTTCGCAACTTCCGCGAGAGGCTCGGGCGTATCGAATCGCGCGTACGTGAGATCGGCCGCATGAGCGACGACCAGATCGGCAGCATGCTCCCGGAGCTTGCCACGCTGGAGTCGCAGCTCAACGCCATGCGCCGCGAGCGCCTGGCAGTGCTGCCGGAGTTCTATAACAAGATCATCGAGGTCGCCCGCGAGATCAACAGCATCCGTGGCCGTGCCCGTAGCAACACCTACACCGTCGGCACCTGGGCGCAGGACCGTGACTGCCTCTGGAACATCGCCGGCAAGGAGCAGATCTACAACGATCCGCTGATGTGGTCGAAGATCTACGTGGCGAACATGGACCAGATCCGCAACCCGGACATCATCTATCCGGGACAGGTTCTGACGATCCCGCCGGCCGGTCCGAAGTCCGATGAGGAACTTCGCGCCGAGCGCCTCTATTACCGCAAGAAGCGGATGGCAACCCGCCGCGTGGCTACCGAACGCCAGCAGCAGGTGGACCAGCAGGACGCCGGAAGTGGCAATCGCTAATCGGCTGCCGCGTCATCGATAGTGGAGTGAAAGCTCTCCGGGAGAACTCTCCCGGGGAGCTTTTCCGTATCGGCTCCGGCGTATCTGAAGGAGGAGTCATTCTCATTATATATCTTTGATACATGGAGATAGTCGAGAAAAAGATCAAACTGGGCGGCATCGACCAGCTTGCATTTCTGGGATTCAATGATGCCAATCTGAACGTGCTCGAAAGCCGCTTCGATACCACCGTGACGGTGCGTGGCGATACGGTGGTCCTGCGTGGCGAGCCGGCCGAAACCGCTTCCATCGAGAAGATCATCAACGAGATGATCTACATGGTGCAGCGCAATGGGTCGCTTCTGCCGAAGGATGTCGAGATGATTATCGATCTGGTGGCCGGGGGCAAGGCCGAGCAGCAGCAGCAGCTTCAGGGGCAGAACCTCGATGAGGTGATCCTCTTCGGCAAGGAGAACGTGGTGAAGGCCCGTGGCGATCGCCAGAAGGATTATTATCGCAAGGTGCGCGAGAACGATATCGTCTTCGCCATCGGCCCGGCCGGTACCGGCAAAACCTACCTCGCCGTGGCGATGGCGGTGGCCGCGTTCCGCAACCGCGAAGTGAACAAGCTGGTGCTGGCACGCCCGGCGGTGGAAGCCGGGGAGAGCCTCGGGTTTCTTCCGGGAGATCTCAAGGAGAAGATCGATCCGTATCTCCGCCCGCTCTATGATGCGCTGGACGATATGATCCCCTCGGAGAAGCTGAAGTCGATGATGGAGAAGCGGGGGATCGAGGTGGTGCCGCTGGCGTATATGCGCGGCCGCACGCTCAATAACGCGTTTGTGATTCTCGACGAGGCGCAGAACGCCACGACCATGCAGATGAAGATGTTCCTGACCCGTCTCGGCGCCAACAGCCGCGCGATCATCACGGGAGATCTTACCCAGATCGATCTGCCCAGGAACGTGGAGAGCGGTCTGGTGCAGGCCGAGAGCATCCTTCAGGGGATCGATGGCATCGGCTTCACCTACTTCGAGAAGGCCGACGTGGTGCGCCATCGCCTGGTCAAGGAGATCATCCGCGCCTACGAGGAGAGCGGGGTCACCGGAGGGCTCTAGGCTCCTCCGGCAACCGCTGCGCCGGGCGGCCCGGTATGCCGCCTCCGTGATAGAATATGCCGTGCACGGCCGGGTAGCTCCGGCGGTGATATCCGCGCGCTTCATGATGAACCTTTCAGGCCACTGCCCCGACGCCTGGAAGGTTTTATCGTTCCGCCCAATTGTTGCCCCGACCCCATGCAGTACCAGCTCAGAGAATTTCGTCCGGACGATGATGCCGCGGTCAACCGGATTGCCCTGGCGGCCTATGAACAGTACCGCGAGGCCTATTCCGACTGGCCGGCGCTTGCGGGCAATATCGCGAAGATGTCCTCTCTTACGGAAACCGGTGAGCTGATCGTGGCGGATGCCGGAGACCGCCTTGCCGGAGCGGTGGTATATGTGGGGCCCGGCAGGCCACGGAGCAGCTTCTTCCAGCCGGAATGGTCGGTGGTGCGCATGCTGGCGGTGGACCCCGCTTTTCGCGGGCACGGCATCGGGCGCGCGCTGGTAGAGGAATGCATCCGCCGTGCCCGGCGCGACGGCGTGGGGGCCATCGCCCTGCACACCACGCCGATGATGAATGTGGCTCTGGGGATGTACCAGCGGATGGGCTTTGAATTCAGCCATGACGCCCCTTCGCTCCTCGGTGTTCCGTACGGGGTCTATCTGAAGGATCTACGGTTCCCTTGAAACCGTGGTAACTAAACCATGGGAACTGTTCGTGGCATATCCGCTCCCGCCGGTGCAGGGCGCCGCACGGGAGCATCATCCAGTATCGGGAGAGTAGTCTATGAACGAGGCCGCACCGCAGCTTAAAATCATCTCCATCGTCATGCTCGTTCTGGGCATCCTGATCGAGATCTTCGCGATGGTACGGATCGGAATGGAGGGGGAATTGGGGCCCTCTCTGGTGATCCTTGTCTCCGGAACCATGCTGATAACGCTCGGAACCCTGTTCCTGGCCTTGAGCCGCAAGAAGTGATCTCCCGATAATCAATCCTGCAGGCGGAAGATGACAGCAGATCTTTGCCGCGCCGCTTGCCGGATTCCGGCCCACCATCATTCCTTCTGTTCGCATCATCGCTTCCGGCATGGCCCGCAGTTGCCGCTTGCCTGGAACGGTCACTGCGCGCGATTGGGGAGGATGTGCTATTTTACTCTCTTTCAGCGCCCCCTGGCCGGCGGATCAACAGCGCGCTCTTCCGTCCCGGCCCGGCGCGCAGCAATAACGCGGAACAACAGGGGGGATATGGTCTTCCATCCGGCTTGCATCAACGCGGCAACAAGCTCCTGATGCCCAACCCACTTCTTTTTCAGATCGGCTTTCTCCGGATCACGGTTATCGACCTGATCGATATCGCGATCGTGGCGTTTGTGCTGTATCGCCTGTACTCGGTGATGCGCGGAACGATCGCGGCGCAGATCTTCCTCGGTCTGCTCCTGATCATCGCCGTCAGCTTCGTAAGCCAGACGCTCGATATGAAGCTTCTGAGCTGGATGCTCCGGACGGTGAGCGATATCTGGGTGATAGCGCTTATCATCCTGTTCCAGCCGGAACTCCGAAGAATCCTCCTGCTGATAGGGCGCAACGGCCTGTTTACGTCGTTCGAGCGATATGATATCAGCCAGGCGGTGGACGAACTGGTGAGCGCCTCGGAGGATCTGGCGCTGCGGCGCTACGGCGCGCTGATCGTGGTGACGCGCACCACCGATATCTCCCTGACGTTCGATACCGGGGTGCCGATCGATTCCAAGCTGACCAAGGAGATGCTGGTCTCGATCTTCAACCCGAAATCCCCCCTGCATGATGGCGCGGTGGTGGTGAGCGGCGAACAGATCCGCTCGGCGCGGGTGGTGCTCCCGCTCAGCGCCGCCACCCGTATCGCCGATGTGCTCCTCGGAACCCGCCATCGTGCCGGACTCGGCATCAGCGAGCAGGCCGACGTCTTCGTTATCATCGTAAGCGAGGAGACCGGCAGGATCAGTTTTGCGCAGGAAGGGAAGCTGTATTACAACCAGTCGATCGACACGCTCCGCCTGACGCTCCTGCAGGCGCTGGAGGTGACGCTGAACCGGCGCGACCGCCGGGTGATGCGGGCGATCATGGATTCACTGGCGCAGCGGCAGGGAACGATGCTGCGGAGACGACGCACACGGAAGGCAAAACGCTCTTCCGGAAATCATGGGCAGTAACAGGATAATGATCGATCATCAGAGACGCTTCTCATCCCCCAATTCCATCGCCCGCCGCGAGCTGGTTGCGCTGCTGCGCGACCGGGGCATCCACGACGAGGCCGTGCTTCATGCCATCGGCTCCATCCCCCGCGAGGAGTTCGTTCCTCCGGCGTTCCGCCATCGCGCCTACGATGACGATGCGCTCCCGATAGGGTGCGGGCAGACCATCTCGCAGCCCTTTACCGTGGCGACGATGAGCCAGATCC
Source organism: Candidatus Kapaibacteriota bacterium (assembly GCA_048594725.1). GTDB lineage: Bacteria > Bacteroidota > Ignavibacteria > OLB7 > OLB7 > JAFDZV01. Next base: position 17,773 of record JBMDXA010000018.1, on the reverse strand, counting down.
TTGAAGCGCGCCCCGGCATGAAGGTGCTGGAGATCGGCACCGGAAGCGGCTATCAGGCCGCCGTGCTCTCGGTGATGGGAATGAAGGTGTTTACCGTGGAGCGCCACGCCGAGCTGATGGCCGGCGCGCGCAGGGCGCTGGAGAAGATCGGCTGCAATGTCGCCACCTATCTCGGCGACGGGACGCTCGGCTGGACCAGCTATGCCCCCTACGACCGTATCATCGTCACCGCCGGTGCGCCGGTGATCCCCTCGTCGCTTCTGCGGCAGCTCGCCCCGGATGGCCGTCTGGTGATCCCCACCGGCGACCGGCAGGTGCAGCGGATGCAGATGGCGGTGAAGGTGGGGGATAGCGGGGAGTACGATCTGTTCGAGTACGGCGAGTTCAAGTTCGTGCCGCTGATCGGCCGCAATGCCTGGGACAGGGATGATACGGGGAACGAGTCGCGATGACCGTGCAGAGGGGAGCCATTCCGGTTATCATCGGTCCTACCGCATCCGGCAAGACCGCTCTGTCGCTGGAGCTGGCGGAGCGCCATCCCGGCATCGAGATCATCTCGGCCGATTCCCGGCAGATCTACGCCGGCATGGATATCGGCACCGCCAAACCCTCGCCGGAGGAACTGGCGCGCGTCCGGCACCATCTTATCGATATCGTCGCGCCGGACGTACTCTACTCCGCCGGTGAGTATGCCGAAGCGGCCAGGAACGCCATCGCCGGGGTACTGGAACGCGGGGGGACGCCGCTGGTGGTGGGAGGATCGGGATTCTACGTAAAGGCGCTCTTCGAGGGGCTGGGGGCTCCCACGGTGGACCCGGAGATCCTTGCGGAGCTTCAGAAGCGGGGGGAGGAGGAGGGGTTCGATCGTCTCCACGATGAGCTGATGCGGATCGATCCGGAGGCGGCGCGCGCGCATTCCCCCAACAACCACGTGAAAACCCTGCGGGCGCTCTGCTGCTACCACCAGACCGGGATTCCCTACAGCACTTTTATGAGCGGCGGAGAATCGATCCAGGCGGCTCCGTTCAAACCCGTCTATCACATTCTCGCGCCGGAGCGGGCCACGCTCTATGACCGGATCAACCGGCGCGTTCTGTCGATGCTGGAGGCCGGGCTGGTGGAGGAGACCAGGGGGCTGCTGGCCGCCGGTTACGAGCGGAATGCTCCGGGGATGCGAACGGTCGGCTACGCGGAGGTGCTTGCCTGGCTTGCCGGGGAAATCAGCGAGTCCCGCATGATCGATCTTATCCAGCAATCCACCCGCCGCTACGCAAAGCGCCAGATGACCTGGCTCCGCCGCCTGGAGAACGATGTGCGATGCACGATCGGGGATCTACGGGAGTGGGGGGGAGTTCCGATTGTAAAGTGATGGGGGGAATTCCCTCGCCGGTAGTCCGTCGTCCTTGCGCCGGAAGCCCCGGCGGCACCGGCGATTTCATTCTCCGGCGACCACGAACTGCCGGAGGCGCTCGAAGCCGGCGCACCGACCACCGACCTTTCTGTTAAGAACGATCCTTCCATAAAAAAGAAAGAGCATCCCCACCTGCATGGGGATGCTCTTCGTTGTTTCGTCTTCGGGGCTCTTAGCCTTCGATCTGGCGGTTGCTGCCGAACATCTGGCCGAGAGCTGCGTCGATCTTCTCGCGGATCACCTTCTCGGTGATCTCCTTGCTGGTCTCCGCGGTCACGTACTCAGCCACGGCGCGCTGGGCCACCTGGATGATGTACTCGCGGTTGGCGCCGGTAAGGGCGTCGGCCATGCGCTGGAGGTTATCGGTCTGGCGCTGGATGTAATCGACCATCGAGGCCAGGTCGCGCTGCTGCTGCTGGGAGGTACGAACCAGGTTGATGAGTTCATACTTCTGCCCTTCGGAGCTCTCCTCGAGGTTGCGCATCAGCTTGTCCATACGCTGTTCCTCTTCGGTGTAGAAGAGGGTGACGGCCAGGAGCACAAGCAGCGAGAACTCGAGCGTGATAGCTGCCAGAAGGATCGACGGCTGGGTCGGCGGAATGAACTTCAGACCGCGGATACCGATGATCACGATAAGGATAGCGGCGCCACCGTAGGCGAAGCCCTGCACGTTGTTCGCATACTTCTCGGAGAAGTGGCGGGTCATGTACAGGCGCAGCCCCTTGAACACCAGAAGGCGGTTGCGCTTCCAGCGGCGGGCGTTGCGCACGTCCTCGATTTCGCTGACGATCACCGGGCCGAACTGCTTTTCGATCGGCGTCAGGTCATCCTTGGAATTGGCGGCGGTGATACGCTCGATCTCCTCGCGCGAGATCTTGTCACCGGTCTGCTCATCGATACGGTTGATCGTCGAGTCGATCTCGCGTTCGATCTTGTTGGCAATGTAGCCGATCGGGCGGGGAAGTATGGCGGTAACCAACGTAGCCACAATGAACCCGAAGAACACCGAGAAAATGCCGAAGGTAACCCACGGCTGGATATGGATAGGTGCCTCGCCAAGACCCTCTGCGGCAACGATCCACTCGCCGGCGCCCTTCTCATACCCCTCGTCGGCATTGGCCGTCTGCACCTTGTTGCTCATGTCGAGGATGAATTCCTCTTCCTGGATGGTTTCTTGGTGACTGTGAGCACGAGCGCTCGGGGGAGCGAACAGACCGATCATCGCGGACTTGAATGCCGGCTTGATGACAAAGGTCTGAAAGCTATAGGTGGCCGCTACCAGGATAAGTAAAAAGAGCAACCCCTGCATGAGATTGCCTTTATACTTCTCGCCATTGTTGCTCATAGGGAATGATCCTTCAATTGAGAGATAGATTCCTCTTCACTGCGTTCGGGAATGACTCCCGGGATGATACGGAACGCAGCGCCCGGAATCAGTGAGCGTTATTGAAAACGGATTGGAATTCGATGTAGAGAAGGGTTGAGATACTCTAACGAGAACTCTCTGGTTCTGGTTAGGAGATGGTCCGAATCTGAACTCGGAGGGTGGAAGGGTGATCCCTGACCGGTATGCTCCCCGAATCAAGGTGAAAAATACTGCGACACTGTGTCGCAGACAACAAATTTTTTCGTTTTTCCCTGAAACCCTCCCCCATATCCCTGGCACTCATACGTCTCTACGGGACCGAAACTGTAACCGGTTTTGCTATTGGCGAGCGGAGCCTTATACGCTATATTCGCGGGCGTTGTAACTTCGGTTGAAACGCCACAAGTTCAGTTCTTTACTACGAGGGAGTAGACCCATGGCACGAGGCCTCAATAAAGTCATGTTGATCGGCCATATCCAGCCGAATGACCCGGAACTTCGCTACACCCAGAACGGGCAGCCCGTCTGCACGTTCAAGTTGGTGACCGATGAAAGCTACAAGGACCGGGACGGTAACCAAGTAGAGCGTTCGGAGTGGCATAATATTGTCTTCTGGGGGAAGGCCGGCGAGATCATCAGCCAGTACATGAAGAAGGGCCGCCAGATCTATGTGGAAGGGCGTATCCAGAGCCGCAAGTACGAGGATAAGGAGGGGCAGACCCGCTATATCACCGAGATCAACGGCAGCGATTTCGCATTCCTGGATGGCGGCCGTGGCGGCGAAGGGGACCAGATGGGAGGTCAGATGGGGGGAGGACAGATGTCCCGCTCCGCCGGATCGGCCCCCGCAAACTCCTACGCCCAGTCCTCGCCCGCCGGTGTCGGCGTGGATGATATCAAGGACGACGATCTCCCGTTCTAAGAGAGAATCGCTCCGTCATCTGATACTTGAAGTAGCTCCGGGGATTCCTCCGGAGCTACTTGTGTTATGGGGGAGAGGTTAAGTCAACCGTACTCCGCTCTGCGAGGATGATGATGAGTGCCACGCGCCGTTGCATCCGCCGCCGGCCGCCGTCGGAAGTACGGGGCCGCAGGTGTTGGCACGAAGTTGCCGGAATAGCAGAGCCGGGAGATGCTTGCGGGCGGTGGCCGGCTGCGAGCGGTTGATCGATAGTAGCAAAAAGAATGTAGCGCAGGGACCCTTCCCACGCTAATTTCGACCCCCGGCCTCTCTTCCGGCCCCTGAGCCCTCTCCCGGCCAATAGAACATCCGAAATCGTACATCGAAAATTCCCTCTCTCAATGGCAATATCCAGGTCGCAAGAGATACGTGTTGGTGTGGTGGCAGTGCTGGCACTGGTCATCCTGATCGGTGGCATCGTCTGGGGGAAGGGAGGGGGATTCGGCATCGGCCTGGCGGAGCGGAGCATTCAGATGAGTTTCAATGATGCCTCCGGCGTCGATGTGGGCACGCCCATCACCGTCAAGGGGGTGCGCAAGGGGGCGGTCACCGGCCTCGATGTGCGTTCCGATGAGGTGCGGATCACGGCCACGGTGGAGTCGGGGGTGCCGCTGCAACGCGATGCGGCCGCCACCCTTCAGATGCTGGAGGTGACCGGCGGCAAGAAGATAGAGATCTCCTCCGGTGCCTCGCCGGAGCCGCTTGCGGCCGGGGCGGTGATTCCCGGAACCGTCCAGGGGGATATCTCCGCCCTTCTGGCCGATGTCGGGGATATCGGCGGACGTGCGAAGGTGCTGCTCCAGAGGCTCGATTCCACCATGCAGAGCGTCAATGGGATGCTGGGATCGCCGCAGTTTCAGAGCGGCCTGAAAAACACTCTCTCCAATCTGGAGGCCACCAGCCAGACCGCCCGCGAGATCGCCGTGGGGAACCGCGAGGCGATAGAGCGCACCGTAACCAACATCGACCGCGCAACAGCCGATCTGCGCGAACTGGTCAATCGCACCCGCCCGAGTGTGGACCGCATGCTGGTGACCGCCGAAGGGGCCGCAACCGATGCGCGCCAGGCCATCCTTCACGTGGATAGCACCCTCTACCGCGTCGATAATCTTCTGGCCGGGCTCGATTCCATCGCCACCGATGTACGAAGCGGCGGCGGGGCCATCTCGAAACTTCTCTACGACAAGCAGTTCGCCTCCCAGCTCGACAGCACCCTCAATGCCGTGCAGCTCCTCATCAGGGACATAGAACGCTCCGGCATCCGAACCCGCATCAATATCGGGTTTGGAGATTGATGGATTTTCGATTTTCGATTTTCGATTGGGGGGAGAGTTCGTGGTACGGCGCCGTTCTGCGGGAATGGTACGGTAATCGGGTAATTGCCGTACGGCCACGAACGCTCGTATTACGAAGTCATCCGCCCTTTTCTCTCCACCGACAGCATCTTCGTGCACAATTCCACATCCTCCTCCTCGTTGGTGGCGATGATCGTGATCCGGCCGGCGCTTTCGTGTCCGATCAGGGCGCGCATGGTGGCTATTCCCTGCACGTCCAGATTGCTCATCGGCTCATCCAGAAAAAGAAGGGAGGGATGATGGATCAGCGCGCAGATGAACTTCACCCGCTGCATCATCCCGGAGCTGTAGGTCTCGATCGGTTCGTTGCGGCGCGAGCCCAGGCCGAACAATTCGAACAGGAGGGAGGCCCGTTCGGGATCGAACGAGAGGCCGCGCATCTCCTGCAATAGCTCCACATGTTCCCAGGCGGCGAATTCGCCGTAGAGCTGGAGGTAGGGGGCCACATAGCCGAGTTGCGCGGGGAGGCGTTCGGCGTCCAGCGCGTTCCCCTCCAGGCTCCAGCGTACCGAGCCGGAGGAGTGTTCCGCAGCGTTTGCCAGGATCTTCAGAAGGGTGGATTTGCCGGAGCCGTTGCGCCCGGTGATGGCGAGGATATCCCCGGAGCCCAGGGTGAAGGAGAGATCGGAGAAGATGGTGCGAAGGCCGAATCGCCTGGTAAGACGCTCGGCACGCAGTTCCACGTTCCGCTCCCGGAGTGCCGGGGGGAACGGGGGAAGAGCCGGGAGGCCCTCATCCGGCCGGTTCTCCCGGAGTCCATCGGTCCGGCCGCTGCGGTCCGCTGCTGCGTCCATCATTTCCGGATCACGGCGATTTTACCGAAGCTCGGCGTTCCATCGTTGATCGTGAACTCGTAGAGATAGACGCCGCTCGGCACCAGATCGCCACGGAAGTCGGTGCCGTTCCAGATCACGCCGAGGATGTTGTTGAGCGATTCCAGCTCCGTGAGGTTGATCTCGGTAACGGCGGCCATGGAGGTGCTGTAGATCACCAGCCGCGCGTTCCGCACCTGTTCCTTCGCCAGATTGACGCCGAAGATAAGCTGTGCCGCGCCGTCGCTGATAAAGGGCTGCGGCGCCACGGTGGTTGCAAGAAGCACCGCGGCGGTCCCTCCGATGATCGGGTTTACGCAGAATTGCGGGCTTGGAGCGTTCAGCCGGAAAAAGATCGTCTCGGTGGTATCCTTCAATCGCAGCGGACGGAAGCCGCTCCGTTCGGTGCGGCTCAGTTCCAGGGTGAACAGATCCTTGGCGATGCCGGCGCCCCCCTTGCCGAAATCGGTGCGGGCATTGGTCACCAGGAAATCGACCGTATCGCGGGCCCCGCTTCCGGTGCCGGTCACCCAGAACCGGTACAGCCCGAAGCCGAGCGGGTAGAGCCGCCCCTGCACCAGAAGCAGATCATCCCCATCGAACGGCTTGCTGGAGGCCGAGCCCATGGTTGGGAGACTGGAGGCATCGAGAAAATATTTGCTTCCCTGCGCCCGCACCCCCGTATAGTAGGACCATTCGGCGAACTCGCAGAAGCTGTTCTCCAGGTTCAGCCCGTATTCCCGCAGCGCCAGATCGATGGCGGTGAAGACGTTCTCCTGGGTCCGGAACTGATCCCATGCCTTGCGCACCACCTGCTTGTCGTTCAGCCGGGTTGTCAGATAGGTGAGATAGAGGATGTGGGCATATCCGGTGACATCCCCCTGCTGATAGGTTCTATGGGTGGAAAGCCCGAACTCCTGCGGAATCCGCAGAAACTCGTCGGTGTACTGGCTGTAGTCCTTGACGTCGGGGTGAAGTTCCCGCTCGAACCAGACGGCCGTGGCCTCATAGAACGACGACTGGGAGAAATCGAAGCGATAGCGGCTGAACTGGATGATATGATGGAACTCGTGGGCCAGCGTTACGCGCAGCCCCTTGATCCCCTGCGTGAAATACGGCTCGCGGTAATCGTTATCGATCACCAGATAGCCGCTCACCGTGTTCGGTCCGGTGGGCAGATCGGTCTCCGGCTGTGCGAACCCATAGACCTCGCCGGCCAGATTGCAGACGAACACGTCGATCTCCGGCCCCGGACCCCGGTTATCGGGAGGGGGGGGGGCAAAGCCGTATTCACCGGTCTCTCTGGTCCACGCATCCTCCAGGTAGTAGGCCACCGAGTCGATGTAATCGGGGATGGAGTTGTTGTTGCGATCGGTCACCGATACCGAATCCTCGCCGAAGGTATCGTAGTGAATCCGGAAGTGAAGCTGATCGGTGAGGATGCTGTTCCCCTTGATCGGGCGGGCGCCGTTGCAGCGGATGGAGGAGAGCAGGCGGTTCAGCTTCGGATCTCTGCCGCCGCCGTTCTGGTACTGCATCCAGATCATGGTGCCGCACTGCGCGCGGCGCTCCTGCCCGGTCTCCTCATGGTGGTCGTGATCGTGGTCCACCTGTGCCGTGGCCGGCAGGACCGCGGCAAGGAACAGAAGCATGAAGAGCAGACGGGTAGACCGTGCGATCATAATCCGGGAGATGATGTTGGGGAGTCGTTTGGCATCCGGCAGCGGCGGCGTCCGCAACGGCGATGGCCGCAATGGCGTCCGCCGGCCTCAGTGCTGGCCGAGAGCCTCGATCCTGGTCCTGTTGTCCAGACGTCCGGCGCGGCGGATGGCGGCGGCGGCGTAGCGGCGGATCTCATCCTCGGATTCCGGCAGCACCGGGGGGGCCGGCAGCGGTTTGCCGTTCTCATCAAGGCCGACAAAGGTAAGATAGGCGGTGTTCGCATGGAAACAAGTTCCATTGCGGGGATCCTCCACATCCACGCGCACGCCCACTTCCATGGACGTGTTGAACACGCGGTTGACCGATGCCTTCAGGATCACCACCTCTCCCTGCTTCACCGGGGCGTGGAAGCTCATCCCGTCCACCGAGGCGGTAACGCACACCCGGTGCGAGTGCCGCATCGCCGCCAGGGCCGCGGCGATATCGATCCAGTGCATCAGGCGGCCTCCGAGGAGGTTGCCGAGCTGGTTGGTATCGTTGGGGAGAACGAGTTCGGTCATCACAACCTGTGATTCCCTGACGGGGCGTGGGTTCTGATCCATTAGCGGGCGAGTTCCTGTTGTAACTGGCGAACCTGGCCTATCACCTGGCTGCCGGGGTTTTCGTCGATGAATTTGCGGGCCACATCCAGCGCCTCGTTCTTCCGGTCGAGCTCCTGCAGCGCCTTGATCCTTCCGATCGTCGCAAGCTGGTAGAACTCGGTGCCGGGGAAGTTCTCGATCACCTTCTCGAAGTAGACCAGCGCGGCGCGGTATTCCTCCATCTTCCGGTAGAGTTCTGCGGTACGGTAGTCCTTTTCGGCCAGCTTGTTCTGCAGCTCGCCGATACGCTGGCGCGCCAGGATTGCCAGGGAGTCGGCCGCGTAGTAGGTGCCGAACGCCCGGAAGACATCGATGGCGAACTTCGTCTCCCGCTGGTCGCGGTCGTAGCTGAGGGAGCTGAAGTAGTAGGCCTCGCCGGAGCGGAAGAACGCGTCCTTGTAGAAGGGGCTGTTCGGGAACGAGGTGCGGAGCCGGTTGTAGTTGAACGCGGCGAGCTTGAAATCGCCGTCGCGGAAATAGGTCTCTCCCAGATAGAACTGGGCGTCATCGGCATAATCGCTGGCGGGGTCCTGAAGGATGATCGTGTTGAAGGCTTCCTGCGCCTCCAGATAATCCTCATCTTCGAGCGCCTCCATTCCCCGGCGGAACCGCTCCTCGGTGGTCATCGTGCGGAGTGTCTGCGCGGAGTCCCCGCAGGCGGCCAGCAGGAACAGGGGAGAGAGGAGAACGAGAGCAAGACCGCGAACGAACAGTGATCTGAGCATGAGAAGATAGTTGTTTGTCGTCGCACCACGCGGGCATAGAGATATGCTGATGACGACCGATACGTCCGGTAGTAACGCGAAACCGGCTTCCGGGAAGGGGGATAATAGCTACTGGCTTCGCACCGTAAAGAGAAGAATTGTTATCACCACCGACGCGCCCAGCACAACGGCGGGCTCCACGATGGTTTTCCAGAACCCGCTGCTGGCGGTTGACGGGAGTGCGCCCCGCGTGAAATCGTATCCGGAGGCTTCCAGCAGGGACGTTTCATCGGCTTCCACCGTGTCCCCCAGAATGGCCGAAAACGACCCTCCCATGCGGCGTCCGGCCCCCCCGCGTTCGGTGAACGATGCATCGGCACCGATCCCGCACTCCCGCGTCAGTAGGTCGTCGTCATCGGTCTGCCCGTATGCCACACCGATGGAGGTGATCGCCATCACAAGCCTTCCGCCGGAGGGGGACGCCGAGGAGACGACGCCGATTCCCCGTTGGCGTGCGGCGCCCAGCAGGGTGCTTTCCAGGAGCCACGATGCCGGATGCGGGGCCAGTTCCAGGGAGATGGTATCGCCGGCGGCATAATGCGCCAGCGCGGAATCGGCGATTGCGGCGGCGCATTCGCGCAGGCGCTCCAGGTTGTCCTTCTGCTGTGCCCCGAGAGGCAGCCAGGTGCCCACAAGAACGAGCAGGAATGCAATGATACGACTCATCGGCGAACGGACCTCTCCCGGCCGGCCGGTTTTTGCCGTTCCTGCCGGAAGCTCTCTATCTGCTTGCAGCCGCCACCGTGCCGTCATATCTTTGCAATTCTGGATAAGGGGGAACCCGGTCTGCAAAAGTACGACTCCGCCAGCGTTCGGGAAACCGCCGGAGAGTGCTAAAAAACGTTGCAGCATAAAAACTTGTTGACAAGCGCCCCCCCGATGCCTTAGTTTTGTGTGCTCTGAACAATTCGACAGTCGCCAATAATAGAACATGCCTCAGCATAAGTCAGCAGAGAAGAGAGTTCGTCAAACTGCCAAGCGCCGCGCGCACAACCGTTACTACAAGGTAATGATGCGCAACGCCCTGAAGGCGGTGAAGGCTGCAACTACAAAGGATGCCCTCGTCGAGGAAACCCGCAAGGCCACGCGCGTGCTGGATCGCCTTGCCGCAAAGGGTCTCATCCACAAGAACTTCGCGGCGCATCGCAAGTCGCAGATGGCGCGTCTCGTCGCTGCCTACGACCAGGCCTGATCTATAAGGCCGTCCGGTTCGCGCGACAGTAAGACTCGTTGCACCCGTAGCTCAATTGGATAGAGCATCTGACTACGGATCAGAAGGTTTGGGGTTCGAATCCCTACGGGTGCACTAAAAGCTTCGCAGTAATGCGAGGCTTTTTTTGTTTATCATCATTCCATCATACCTACCATCCCGGTTCTTCTCCCGAGGCTTTACCCGAAGACGATCATTGCGGATGCCCTGGATTAAGTTCCTGTAAAATCCCTGCTCCTCTCATCCTCCAACTTTCCTATATGCCATCTCGATGAGCGGCTTAGCGACTTCAAGATCGTCGAGGCTGCTGAGGGTGATCTCCAAATCGCCCGTACCGCTATGGCCAATCGACGAGACATCCCGTGCAATAACTGGCAGTCCGGCCAGCTCCTTCGGGTTCAGCTTCAGGAAGAGGTAGACTTTGTGCCTCAGTATTTCCATGCAGACGATGTTCTGCGAGCTCCTGTAGGCGATATAATGCTTTTTGGGGATCTCTTCGATCGCAGGATCGAGTCCGAGAATGCATTCCTGAACCGAATACGAGATCTCATGGATAGCAGAGGATTTCCCATGCAGATGATCCTCGAACGTATACTGTTCTGGAGGACTGGCGCTCTCCGCTTCCTTTGCAGGAGCCGCTATATCTGTATCATTCGCTCCGGAAGATCGGCTAATATTAAGAGCCGATGTCTTCTGCTGTATCTCCTCCAGGTATAGGGCTCCGTTTGTAAACAGTCGGTATGTCCAGAGCTCGATATTGGTACCCATCATCTGAACCGCATAGAGGTCGTATTTCCTGTAGTTCGGGGCGATACAGATGACGCGAATGTCGGACCAATCGACGCTGACTGTTGCTCCCAGAGCTTTCTGTGCGGCGATCTCGAAGTCACCACGATGATCCCGTAGCCATGCCAGGTAGAAGAGGCTCTGGTTGATCAGCTCTGACGATTCTACCTTCTTGTACTCAATGATCACCGGATTATTATCCTCGGAGAGTGCTAGTGTGTCGATACGGCCGGCGTGCTGCGCGCCGGTCGAAAACTCGCTGGCCACCAGGCGGCAGTTGAAGACGGTTGCCAGGTTTCCTTCGATGAGCCGCTGCAACAGCCGTTCCGATTGAAAGTTCGATTGCTCGACAGGGGAGAGCCGGTCGGATGCGATTTGAAAAAGAGGCATAAAGCTATCGTTGATCCCTTATCAGTATAGATTTATTTATGCTGCAAAAAAAACATCCTCCACCTCCCGTACCTGCCCGAGATCGGCCAGAGTATCGAGCAACTCGGCGACGCGATCCTTGCGAGCTTTGTCGAAGAGACGGGCGAGATCCGCTGCTTCGGCGGGGGCGGAACGTTCGGCCAGGGCGGAGCGGACAGCCTGTGCCTGCTCGCGTAGGGTGGCCGGCCAGGGGCGCTTTTCGGTCGCAGTCTTCTTTCCTTTTGCAGGTTTCTTCGGGGTATCCTTCGGTTCCGGTTCTGCATCCAGCTCGGTCATGCGCTGTGCGGTGCCGGCGGATCTCTTTGGGCTCTGGAATTCCGGGCGGAGCCAGCGAACCAGGCCCGATTCCTCCTCACGCGCACGCTCGGCGTTCAGCGCCACTAGCCGCTCCAGGATCTCCTCATTGGTAAGCGAAACGGGCCAGCCGTAGGCGGAGAAGACGGCGGCATCGAGATCGTCGTGGATGTTCTTCAACAGTGATACCAGCCCCTGCTCATGGATCTTCCGGTCCTTCTCGGTCAGGGCTTCGCTGGCGCGAAGTTTTTCCAAAACATTGTACATATCGGTGATCGTAAGTCCAGGGTGGAGCTCCTGCTGGCGTTTACGGTGCGCATCGAGCCCCTCGCCGAGATTGCGGATGCGGGCCTTCTGTTCCTCGGTGGGGGTGGGGAAGGGGAATGGATCGAAGCAGAGACTTTTATTGTATCGTGGATCGTTCCCGACACCGAGTCGGCCTCCAGCTGCGAGTGCCCAAATCACATGAATGCGCGACGATAGAACGCCAAGATGGAGGGGCGTTTCAGAAGCAATAGCGACAATTTCAGTTTCTACAATGGCATCGGACGTAATGAATATAAAGACTCGATGTTTAGCTGTACGTGGAGTTCCTATGAATTGAGATAGACCTTCCAGTGCGGGACGGAACGTCTTCCGGGGTTCACCGAATATCCACCATTTCTGCCTATATACTGCACGATTGTTTTGGAGCCTTTCTGAACGGACATGATTGAAGACCCATTGATAGATATTGGGGTAAGTATCTCGGACCATTTGCTCTGAGAGACCGAACAAATCAATGACATATTTGCCCCGGTATCCATCAATGATATCACGTCCATTAAGTAATGGGCGTATATGACGTTTTTGTCCAGATTTTGAATTTAGCCCTAAATCTTTAGCTTCAGAAAGGCTCAAAATGAATCCACGTCCGTAAATACCTACACCATTGCTGCATAGGCCAAGATTTGATCGTAATGGACTTATTCTCGTAACATCAGCTCCCACTGTTAAGTTCGGGCCGACTCGTCCATGGTATTCAACTAAATTTAGCCCATCACCACTCTCCTCCCTTTCAGTGAGTATTAGCTGAACTCTTCCCATATGTGTGCCTACTTGGGCGACTGTCATTGCAATCCGAACGGCTGCACCTTCTTGAGTGTCTACCCACGGGTGATCCGGAATTGCGAGGACGATACTAATAGGTGGCAGTTCGAATAGATGATTTTCTAATACCTTACGATTAAGGCTTTGGCAAATACTGTTTGTTGTGATAAGGCCGAAACGTATCGTGCCTTTGTTTTTTGCTTCATCGGCGGATCTATGCCACCAGTACATTACGTAATCAGCTGATCTTGGTACATTAGTGTATATTTCGCGAAGTGCATCAACATATCCTATACCCAGCGTCTCATTCATTCTCTTATCACCAATAAACGGCGGATTCCCCACAATATACTCTGCCTCAGGCCACTCCGCCTTGCGCGGGTTCACATAGCGCATCACCGGTGTGCGGGCGGATTCATCCGGCACATCCTTGCCGGTAACCGGATGTTTCTTGGTGGTCCGCCCATCCCAGCGGGTGACCGGCTGTCCCTCGGCATCCAGAAGCGGCTCGGCGCGATCGTAGGCAAGCACGGCATCGCGGCACTCGATATTGTGGTAGTTCCTCAGCACCGGCTCGCGGGGCATTGTATCCCCATGGGTGCGGAAATGCCATTGCAGATAGCCGATCCAGAGAACCAGATCGGCGATTGCTGCCGCGCGCGGGTTGATCTCGATTCCCAAAAATTGATGCGGGTCCACCGTCAGCTCCGTCAGATCCAGCGTATCGGTCATCTGCCCGAGAGATTTCAGCATATCGAGCACCTCGCCTTCCAGGCGCTTCATGTGTTCCATGGTGACATAGAGGAAGTTGCCGGTGCCACAGGCCGGATCAAGCACGCGGGTGGAGCAGAGCTTGCGGTGGAATTCCTTCAGTTCCTTGACTGCATCGGCGCGGCCGTCGGCACGTCCAATATGGGTGAGCGCGGCTGCCTGGACTGCGTTCCATTCTTCGCGGAGGGGCTCCACCACGGTTGGCATCACCAGGCGCTCCACATAGGCGCGTGGTGTGTAATGGGCGCCAAGCCTATGGCGTTCCACCGGATCAAGGGCCCGCTCCAGGAGAGTGCCGAAGATTGAAGGCTCTACATCATGCCAGTCGGCGCGGCCCGCGTCAATCAGCAGATCCAATTGTTCACGGGTGAGGGGGAGCGCCTGGCTGTCGGCGAAAAGTCCCCCGTTGAACCGGAGAATATTGCGCCGGAAAATAGGGGAGAATCCTCCGGTATTCATACTACTCCAGAGGGAGGAAAGCATGGCGGGAAGATGTTCCAGATCCTCCCGCATATCGGACAGCAGATCGGTGAACGTCCGCTCCGGAATCATCCGTACATCTTCGGCGAACATGGTAAAGATGCAGCGCATCAGAAACGCCGCAACCGTCTGTGGTTCGTGGCCGGAGCGTTCCAGTGATGTAGCCAGTGCAGCCAGGCGCGCGGCCACGTCCCGGGTGACACGGGCGCTGCGGCGGCTGGGATCAAGCGACATCGGGTCGAGCCAGAGTGCGCGGAGCCGGTCGCGGATTTCCGGCCGGGCTAGATCTTCCATTCGGATACGATAGGATCGGGCATCAGGAAAGGGGAGATAGGTCTTGCCGGCGCGCGAGAAATCTGAATGGAGTTCGATAGTATGTCCCACGTCAATCACGACGATAAACGGAGGATTTCCCTCGGTGGCGGGAAGAGCTCGGACGTACTGCTCGGCCTGTCCCTTGGCGGCTGTCATGGCTGTATCCCATCCTCCGGTGCCACGCACAGCGGTGCCACGGCGACGGTTTTTCTTTACAGTGTTGGGGAAAATCTCAGATGGTGGTGCCGGGGCGTTGCTTCCCTGCTTGGCCTCCAGCACAAAGGTGCCATGTTTATAGAGATCGATAAATCCGGTGGAGCCTTTCTCGCCACCGTTAGCAAAATATATAGGGTATTCGAAGACGTACCTGTCGTGCTCCGGATTACCTGTTGCCGGATCGGGCTGTGGTACGCCGAGAACCTCGCAGAGTTCCTTGAGAAAGCTGACGTAGTTGCTTCGCTCGGAAGCTGCGGAATGCTCCCAGCGCGTGATAAAAGATTCGATAGTGGAGATCGGGGAAGAAGTATGCAGCATAATAAGGTGCCATGATGCTGAAAGGAATCGGTGATGGTGGGGAGGATCGGGCCATTTCAGGCAGATGCCTGCGGTACTCTTGAAAGAGCCGTAGCTTGTGATATCAGGGCGTATCTCAGGTGGGGATGTTTTCAGAGATGTATCTCTGCCGTATCAGAGTTGGTTACATGCTCTCCCGTGTCTCCGGGCATCGAAACAGGATATTCGATGTCACCGGATAGATAAGTGACGGATAATTTCTTCTACTTATGAGCTAGAAGCTGATGTTACAACAACA
Organism: Candidatus Kapaibacteriota bacterium; assembly: GCA_048594725.1. Lineage (GTDB taxonomy): Bacteria > Bacteroidota > Ignavibacteria > OLB7 > OLB7 > JAFDZV01. The sequence goes on along the minus strand of JBMDXA010000018.1, from coordinate 2,616 downwards.
TGGGCGATTGTGAGAGTACATCTTTGTGTACCCCCATCAGTATGATTCCTTTAATGGTATAAGAGTGAGTATGAGAGATCCCAAAAGAGATAGTGATGGTCATCAGGCATTGTATGGGCAGCTCTTCGCTCCTCTGGAACGGCAGCTCGGTGCAATCGATCCTCACACTATCGTTGCTCTCATCGGATTCGATGATGGAGGGCCACTGAACTTCTGCACCATCGGCGCCCGAAATGAAAGTGCGTATACTACTTATATCTCTTGTGAACTCGCAGTACACGCAGGTCAACAACCCGGCGAGCATGGGCGATACGAATTGTTGGTTTCCTGCGACGATGAGCGATGGGCTCGATCCATTCTCTCGGAAATAGGCCGTATGTCGCTGGATATCGCTTTCGGTGATGGGCATACTCTGGATATCGGGGCATGGGTGGATGAGGATGCTCCCATTCAGGGAGTTATCTTCGAAGAAGTGCTTGCCACGGAGATAGGCGGTACGGAATATTCGATCCTTAGGTGTATCGGAATTACCAGAGAGGAGATGGAGTATGCTCTGGAGCAGGGAAGCGGTAAACTGCTGGTGAGCTTGCAGGAAGCGGGGATATATCCTCACACGACGCTAAAAAGGGTATCAGTCGTCTAATATGCGTTGTCGCTCTAGGCCAATTTATTATTACGTCGCTCGATTATGTCATATAAATATCTGCTGAAACAGAGAGTCTATAATTCTGCCTTTACGAAACGAGGCAGGCATAATGTGGCTCTGATCGAGGCTTTTGCAATTCGAGATGGCGAATCGCTTAAGATTGTCTTTGAATTCGCTACATCCGTATCAAGACAAGGGATATGGATGATGACTGACAGAGGCCTAAGGATCAACGGCCAACTTTGTCCACAAGCTACACTCTGGCAGGATACATCTCCGGGAGAGATCGTCATCGAGTGTTATACGACCGATGGAGTTCTGAGCCTCTATAATATTTGGGATGATGGAAGAGGCACGCAATCCCAGTCCTACTCATCCGGAATGATTGCCGAGGATCTTGCCAATGGAACGCGCTATCGCTGCAATGACATAGGGTTCGAAACCGAATTTGACAAGCTGGTTTTCCGTATTGAACGATTAGTATAGCTTGATAGGAGGGGTTCTGCTGGATGTCCTGGGGTGTGCGAACGGCGAATAGTTTTACCGGCTCAGTGATGTAGAATAGCTGCTCAAGAGAAATGTTCGAAGACAACGAGCGTTACGCCCGGATCTTCGGCCAGTTCTGTGATGATAGCTTTTACTTCCTCCCATTGCAATCCCCCAAGCCCCGCTCCAATTCTGGGAAGCCCGATCGTCATTATTCCCATCTGCGTTGCCTGGACGATCATCGCGGAAAGGCTCTGGCGAATCGCCTCCGGTTCCGCTTTCGTCTTCCAGCTTTTCTGCGTTCCCAGATTGAAGATGGTGATATCTCCCGCCTGCCAGACAAAAATATCTCCGGGATGAAATAGGTCGTTGAGGCAGCGAGTTCTGTATTCACGATACATATCCGGCCAGCGCCGTTTGAATTCCAGGGCGATGCCTTTCCCCATGGCTCCGGCACAATTGCATCCATGAACGACCGCATCAAGTCCGGGATAGGTAAAAAGGTTGCCTGCAATGAATGATACTGGCATCGATGAAAAAGCTTTTAAAGTCTGTATGATCGTTATTTCGTGATGAGCTGCCTCTACTACCGGGGGCTCATCTTCTGAATCGGCCGGAATACCCTGTTGAAAGGCGCCAGGCCATCACATCCTGGTTCGTAGCAGGCATCGGTGATCTATTCTCCCGGAAGATACTCGAAAGAGAGGAGCCCATCGATGTGGATGATGGTTCTGCCGCTTGACATACCCGTCTCCGATGGCACCCTACGGCGTATGTCCGTTCTAGCTGTGGCCCCGGCCCCTCGCTCGAAACTCTTCTCGGGCGGCCCTCCGGAGGAGGCCAGGAGGTGCTATCCCACCGGCTGTCACAACTCGTTATTGTCTTGGATGCCTCATCTTTCGTATAATCGCAGCCCTCAGCCGAAGGTGCGTTACCGCGCCGGGCTGCTGGCGGTGATATGCACCCGTAGCTCAATTGGATAGAGCATCTGACTACGGATCAGAAGGTTTGGGGTTCGAATCCCTACGGGTGCACTAGAAGCCCTGGTTTCCTAAGAAACCGGGGCTTTTTCGTTTGTGAGCATGGGAAGGGGGGGACGAGTGATAGCGATGGCTGCAACGGCAAACAGAGTCACTGAAGAAGAGAATGGAACTCCTATATGCTGTTCCGATTGGCTTTGTTAGCATGCCATTCAAACCGCTCTCGTGTTGTGTGCTCTTGCCCAGGTATGTCGTGAGCGATAACAGAGATCAATGCATCTCCGTGACTCTGGCAGGTAATCGGTTTGGCAGTGAAACAACAATGCTCAGTTAGGCGTTGCCGATATACTGGCGCGAAATGCCTGCTCCGTGTTACCACGTCGTCTGGTGAGGGGGTGCTGAGGAGTAGGGGGCATCCGGCTAGCTGTTCCACCTCTTTCATCAAAGAAGCCCGGTTCATCTGCATGAACCGGGCTTCTTCGTTACTATGGGGGCCTTTCATAG
>JBMDXA010000179.1:0-30559 GCA_048594725.1 Candidatus Kapaibacteriota bacterium | reverse complement strand
GCCCCTCACGGGCGCCCGCTCAATATCTCCGGGAAACCATGATGGTACTATCGAACTACCGCTATGGTCCCTTCCGCATACAAAGCCCCCCTTCCCCTCAATCCTCAATCCCCCACCCCTACCCTCTCCCCAATCGAAAATCCAAAATCGGAAATCGAAAATCTCCCCATCCCTCCCCCAATCCAAAATCGGAAATCCAAAATCCTCCCTCCTCTCTTTCCCCCAATCAAAAATCCAAAATCGAAAATCCCTCACCCCTCCTCAACCGTCGTTTTCTCCGCATCCGCTTCCGCCTCCGCTTCCTGGCGCTCGTGCCAGAGCCGCAGCACCTCCTGCTCCCGTTCCCGCTTCATACCGGCACGGGGCTCACGATCGGCCGGGAAGGTACGCCCCCACTCCAGGGTATCGCGCACGGTATCGGACAGGGGACGGAACGTAAGGCCGGCGGCGATAGCGCGGCGGCAGTCGATACGGCTGAAGCCGGCGGTATCCGGCTCCGAGGGAATCCACAGCGGCATCTCCATCCAGGGCCCTACCTTCTGCTCGGCGAGGAATTCCTCCGATACCCAGGTGAACGCCGCATCGCTTCCGGAGACCTCCCGGCAGCTTTCCAGCACCTCTCCCATCGTCAGCGGACGCTCCGGACCGGTTGCGTTGAACGTGCCGGTGCCCTTCTTCTCGATCATCAGAAGCACCCATTCGGCCAGGTCGCGCGCATCGATGATCTGCGTCACCGCATCGGGCGATCCGGGGGCCAGCACCTCGCCGCCATCGGCCACGCGGAGCGGCCAGTAGGTGAAGCGGTCGCTCGGATCGTGAGGGCCCACGATAAGCCCCGCGCGGACGTTCAGCACGCGGCCGGGCATTGCCTCCTCGGCGGCACGCTCGCAGAGCACCTTCAGCGGGCCGTAGCTCTCGCCGGTGATCTCCTCGGTGGTCTCATCCTGAATCGTCCCCAGCGGGCCGCTCTCGTCCATATCGGGCGTGCTGATATCGGAGTAGACAGAGATGCTGGAGATGAAGGTGTAGTGCCCTACCGAGTCGCGCAGGGTCTCGGCGAGCGTGCGCACCTGACGGGGAAAATAACCGGAGGTATCCAGCACCGCATCCCAGCTCCTGCCACGAAGGATCTCCAGATCATCATTGCGGTCACCATGCAGCTTCTCAACCTCGGGGAAAAGATCGGCATTGTGCTTTCCGCGATTGAACAGGGTGATGGTATGACCGCGCCGCAGCGCCGCCTCGACGAAATGGCGACCAAGGAAAATGGTGCCGCCGATAACCAGAATGTTCATCAATTCCTCTTCTGATAGTGGGTTTGCCGTAGTTACATGATGGATGGCCTGGCGTGCCCCTACGCGTGCTGCGAGAGGGAGTTGCGCCGGGGAAAAACCGGCGGGAAAATTCCCATGGATTTCTCCGCTGCTCTCCTTCCGAAGGGGGATTCCCTGTTGTCCCCGCTAACCTTTTGCCATGCTGATACCGTTACAGTAGGATTTTCATCTCCGCCACCATTTTTTAACACCCCCGATTTCGAGAAGAATTCCTGCATTTTGTTCTCTCCCGGCACTTCCGCCCCCCCTGCGATCGTTCCCGACGGCGGCAGTAGAGAAAATTTGGCACGTCCATGGTATAACCAGCTTTATAGTGACCCAAGATGACCTGAGAATCGATGTGTTGATAACAGTAGTGAATGACATTGTATACGGAGAATACCGATGAAGAGGATGCTGAACACAATGCCGGTGCTGGTGCTGATGGTGGCGCTCTGTGCCGGGGCAACCGCGCTGGCCGATGAGCTGCGCGATGCTGTGAACCAGGGTGATGAGATCAAGGTGGCCGATCTGGTGCGGAAGAATCCCGCCTCGGTGAACCAGAAGGACCCCGATGGGCTTACCCCGCTCCATTATGCGGCCCTGATGGGACGCAGCGAGATCGTGCGTACGCTCCTGGGCTCCAAGCGCACCGATGTGAACATCCAGGACAATGCCGGCGAGACCCCGCTGCACAAGGCGGCCGCGCTCGGCAACCGCGAGATCGTGGAGATGCTCCTGAAGAAGAAGGCGAAGGTGAATGCAACCGATGCAACCGGCACTACCCCGCTCCACCTGGCGGCCATGAACGGGTATTCCGATATCGTCGCGGTTCTGCTGCAGGCAAAGGCCAAGGCCGATGTACGTGACGAAGGGGGGCAGACCCCGCTGCACAAGGCGGCCAGCTTCGGCAACCTGGCAACGGTGACGGCACTGGCAACCGCCGGCAAAAACGCGCTGAACCTGCGCGATGGGTCCGGGGTGACGGCACTCAGCCTGGCCGAGATGAACAAACGCACCGATATCGCCGAGTACCTGCGAGCCCAGGGAGCACGCGATTAAGCCGCTTGCACGCGGATAGATGGGTTAGAGAATGATAGAGTAGAGTGATGGAGTGATGATACAGGGATAGCTGATGTGGCTATCGATGAACATGCATGAAAAGTACAGAAGCATAACAGCGGAGGTTATCAGGCGAGACTCTCGAAGCCGCCTTGTAACCAGAGGGCCCGCTGATAAGGCATAACGCCACGACATCTTTGCCGATGTCGTGGCGTTTGCCGTACTCTTATCGTTGTGATGGACTGACGCTTTCATAGACCGCCATCTCCGGACTGCAATCATCTTCAGAACCTCCGGACTGCCTGCCGGGAGCGGCCAATCTCGATCCGGGAGCCGTGATCCAGTGACGGACCCCGCCTCCCCTGCTACAGCGTACCCTCTAGCGCGCATGGACCATCGCGCATGCCGGCCGCCATATGTTCCTCTCCTGGTTTTCTATCAAGTCGTATTCTATCGAGTCTCCTGCTATTCTGGTCTTTCGTGGCACTACGTTCTATCGTCTACAGCCGGGGCCTGAATGCTCCGGCCGATTCTCTCCGTCCGTTCTATCCGACATCTCCGTGCCGTCACGAGACTCCGCACTACGCAGAGGCGTTCCGGCTCCACGAACAGGTGAATCATTTTCAGGGAATGCCCGGCAGCGCTCGCGCTCCCTCCCACCAGTTCCCATCCGGGCAGGCTCCTGCAGGACGAGGATCTTCTCCTGCCCGCCGGAACCGTAAAGCTGCGGGAGGATGCCCGCGACAGCCCTGTACCTGACATGGCCTGCCGTGACATGCCGCGCCCCGATGCCGGAGATTTGGGGATCCGGCACGGAAGCATTCCCGCTCGCATCAGCTACGGTGAATTCCGTTGCTCCCTGTAACTCGGGAATCTTCATGGCACCTCCCCTGGGCATATAGCTTCCGGCAGGCTCCATGATGTAGCTGATAGCATAGGCCGCTGAACGGCCCTAAAAACATGATTGATCGGCCACCCCCCCTCTGTACCGGCGCCCCTCCCTGTCAGGAGATGGACGTGGTGATACCGTCGCATACGGTGGGTCGGGCCTGGGGTCCGACTGAGGGATCGGTTCCCACGCAACGCTCTATGATTGCAGATACGGTGATTACTGTGGCAGCAGCACTCCGCGGGAGCACGCATGCCGAGCCATGCGACATCCGGATCCCGCCCAAACAACTGTTCTCTCTATCACGTCCAACATCGAATTGAGGGATCGAAGTCGGAGTGCGAAACTACAACAACCGGAGCGCGCACAAGAGTACATGTTTGTGTACCCCTAGCCACGAATCTGCGCGAATCTTGATTGACGGGGGTGAGAGAGCACCATTCAATTCGTATGGAAGCCTTGAAATCTTCACGAATCGAAGATTGATGAAGAGGGGATTGGAAATGATATCAAAGGATATCAGATGAATGGAATAGAGAATGAAGACAAAAGCGATGAAGAACAACGTTTATAACTTCCCACCCCCAGACTCCCCGACTCCCTTGACTCCGCCCCCTTCGACTCCCCGACTCCGCTCCGCCTGACTCCCTCGATACCTCGCCTCGCCAACCCAACGCCTCGCCAACCCACTCCTCGCCCACTCCTCGCCTCCCTGCGATTGGAGTAGTTTTAGAGTAGTTCCTATGCTCACGGCGGCTTGTAAGTTTGGATTCAAGTTCCGAACGAAGCGTCCGGGAAAGGAGCGTTCCGTGCCCCTGCATTCCTCTACCCTGCGATTCGCAAGGAGTTCATCCCCGATGGAAGGATCATGTACGTTCCCTCCCCCGCTCATCAACATTCGCAGTTGGGATTCGCGAAGATTTCATCTCCAGAGGGAGGATCGTTTCTGATCCTTCCATCCCGCCCATCAAGATTCGCGAAAATTCGCGGATGAGATTCGCGGATTATTATTTAGAGAGAGCATCCATGCGTTCGATCGTATCATCGGCACCGATAGCCATCGTCTTATCGGCACTCTTTCTCTCCGGTTGCGCGACGCTCGGCTCCGGCTGCGCCGCCATCACCGAATCGGTCACCAATTCCGAGCGGATCGCCGGGGAGGATGGCCGCTTTACGATCGGCACCGGAAGCAAGCGGCTGATGTACGGCTATCCGATCCCCTACTCCACCTCCCATTTCGTGGTCGCGGTGGATGGCCGGTACGCCAGCAACAACCCCCGCTTTCCCAGCAACGTGGAATATCTCACCGGAACCCTCCTGGCTAGCGGCACGGAGGCATCGGCGCATACGGAGATCACCTACTCCTTCAATGGCGTGGAGATCACCCAGCGGCTGGTACCGGTGGATGCGCAGTTCCGCGATGTGGCCGTGGGGGGATGGGGACAGTACTACCGGGTCGAATACGAGATCAACAACCCCTCCGACGCCACCAAGACCGTGGGCATCTCGCTGCTGCTGGATACGATGATCGACGATAACGACGCCTCGCAGATGGATGCCGACGGCACCCGCGTGGCGCAGCAGACCAGCTTCACCGGCGCGAACGTCCCCTCCGATGTGCTGGTCTATCGCGTTCCCGGCGATCTGAACGAGCTGGCGGCCACGCTCGTCACCGACAAGGGAAAGGCGGTAAAGCCGGACTTCCTCTATGTGGGGAAATGGCCCTACCTCCACTCGGTGGTCTGGGATGTGAATCTGACCCAGGGAGGATATACCGATAGCGGCATCCTCGCCAAGTGGAACGAACAGGGGGTCCCGGCACATGGCAAACGCTATGTCGCCACCCATTACGGTCTCCCCCGCCCCGGACAGCTTACGCTCCTCACCCACGCCGAAGGCTTCCGCCGCGATACCACCAACATCTACTTCGATCTCGGCAAGGCCGACGTCACCGCCGAGGCGCGGGGACGGATCGATACCCTGGTCACCGGCCGCACCGTCACCGGCGCGTTCGTGGAGGTCTATACCGATGCGGTGGGGAACGAGCAGGCCAATCTCCAGCTCTCGAAGCGCCGCGCCGACAATGTGATCCAGTACCTGCGCGGCAAGAACGTGCCGAACGAGATCATCATCCCGAAGTCGTACGGGGAATCCTTCGCCGACCAGAGCGCGGCCGCACGCAAGGATGGCAACCGGCAGGATCGCCGCGCCACCATCGTGATCTTCTCCCGGTAGAAGGCCCTGGCAGCGTTGCCCTCCCGTTTTCAACAATGAACGTTCGCATTCCGGAGAGTGCGGACGATCCCTCATGGGACCATATCCGTACTGTCTGGATATGGTCCCATACTGTTCTATCACCTATATCGCCACTGATATATCATTACTGGTATATCACTACTTGTATATCAGCCCATCCCTTCTCTTTCCTGTGTCACTCCCCCTTCTCTCCGCTCCATGCTGGTACGGCCAGAACGGGGACCTAGATTATTTACATACGGACTCCCGGCTACGCACCTCCGGCCACATACCGCCGGCCCTCTACCGCCGGCTGAAGCGGATTTCATATCAGGTGGTCATTCCGGCAGCAGTCGTACGAGCCGTTATACTCCGCTCCTGCATGCTAGTAGGAAGCAACGTTCACAATGGATCAGTCTGGCGGAGCATTTCATTTCGATTGATTCCTCAGCCACGTCACCATCGCATTCATTTCATTTAGCAATAGACGACAGATGCGAAACAATCTATAATGAAATAGAGGTTTTATCTCTTTCTCTTCATTTCACCGGACAGTGCATCGCAAAACGGCCAGCGGGCACAGCGAAAGCGTCCTTTTTACGCTAAAAACGCATATTATCATTTCCACCACATACCATATTGCAAAATAGCATCCCATTCTGTCCGATACCCGGAAGGGAGAGAATTTAGGAACGGTGATTGAGTAATTCCCCTACAGAACGCTGTTCATTGTCAACTGAAAGCCGAGCATCCGGGAAATGCGCTTTTACCTTGCTTATGATGATGACCTATTGAACCTGATGTATAGAAATCTTTGGATGCCGGCCGGTTGACTCTGAGAGGGCTTTGACATATAGATGCGGTGATGAAAGGGATTCGGAACTGATGATAAGGCGAAGGGTGCTGTGATGAAAAGGATATCGAACTTCGTGGTGATGCTGAGTATAGCGCTCCTGGCCGCGCTGGGGAACATCTCCCCGGCGATGGCCGAGGGAATTCACAAGGCGGCCGATGATGGCGATGTGACGATGGTGAAGCTGCTTCTGGCTAGCGAGCCGGAACTTATCAACAGTCGGGATGACGAGGGAATGACCCCGCTGCATTATGCGGCACTTAATGGCAACCCGGATCTGATCGCACTTCTGGTGCAGCATGGAGCAAGGGTTGAGGTAGCCGCCGCTACCGGACAGACTCCGCTCCATATGGCCGTGGTGTTCAAAAGCGCCAAAGCCGTGGCAGCGCTTCTGGAGGCCGGTGCGGCGGTGGATGCGGCCGATAGCCTGGGGCAGACTCCTCTCCACGTGGCGGCCATGAACGGTTTTAACGATATAGCCGGATTACTTCTGCTGCATGGCGCCGAGGCAAACCGGCGCGACGCAGGTGGGCAGACCCCGCTGCACAAAGCCGCGACGTTCGGACAGAAAGATATGGTTGCAATGCTTCTTACGATAAATGCGAACGTCAACGCGGTGGATGAAGTACAAATGACCCCGCTTGCAATGGCGAGAACCAATGGGTTCTCTGAGATCGAGGATATGCTTCGCTCGCACGGCGGTTCCGATCTGCCGATATTCGCCGGCCAGCTGCACTAACGGTTAGCCCAAACACCGCCAGTGCACGGCCGGCAGCGAGTACAAACCCTGAACGGAAGGGAGGTAGAGTGATGAATGATGCTGCGCGATGGAACAAACGGATTGAATCCTGACCTGCCGGATGGAATGCCGGAAGTCTGGAAAAGACTTAGTGAAAAAGTGACGAGCGTACGGAACAGAATCTGCGGAAGAATAGATAAAGCGCTGGCGTATGCCAGGAGAGAAGATGAGAGGCGAGCGGCGGATAATCACTCGGAAATGTCAGATATGTCGGAGGCCGGAAGAAGAGACGAGAAGGACGGAACAGGAGAGGTTCCGGAGGAATGGAGACGATGGAGAGCGGTGCGGCGGAATCGTGATGAGGGCGGAAGAGATGGTATCGATGGCAGTGAGATGCGATGAGTGAGATGCGATGAGTGAGATGATGGCTTAGATGATGATGCGCAAATGAGCGGATGCGATGCGATGAATGAATCCGCAGGATCAAGGTGTCAAGCGTGTGAAAGCAATGATGAGATGCAATGAGGATATCGTGCGGATGTTGACCGCAAGGATGGATCAGGAAGAGAGAGTGAGTGAGAACGAAATCGGTAATACGAGTAACGGAGCGATGATAATCGGTATTCAGGAATATCGATCCGATGATGTGACTGGAATGATGAGACCTGATGAGAGAATATGAGGGCTGATGAGAAAACGGTTCAAGGCCACGGGAAGGTGGAGTGCGAGGGGAGTCGAGCGCAACTGTGATACGCTTCGGACTCTATCCTCCCGGGCCCGGAACATCCCGCATGAGTGAGATAATTCCGAGATAATGATGGAAGGAAGATAGTGCTGGCGGTGTATAATGGTTACATGGTTAGTGGAAGACCGCTCATGTTATAGTGATGGAGATAGAAGAAAGTTCGAGTAAGGATGTTGTACAGCGACACAGTAAAATAAAAATCACGCAAAGCCGCCGAGGTGCAAGGAATATGAAGAAGATACCTGACGTATGTTCTTCCCGTTGCAGTCTTGGCGTCTTTGCGTGATATGTTTCCGGTACCGGTAATCTATCCGGCCGTCACGGAGTGGATCCCCGGCACAGCACCCCTACGAATCCGCATGTCCCGCTCATATCGATCGGGATCTCATTAGGCTCGCACACTCCTATCATCATATCCTCCGAGCCGGAATTGAGCGGATCATACTGAATGATGCAGGCGCAGCCGTTATGTCCCGGCCCCACCCACGTCTCGCGATAACAGGAAGTAAACAGGAAGGGCGTATCCTCCCGCCAGATGTGCCCCGTGCTGTTGGTATCGGTGTCAACCATCCCTCCGCCGGAGCCGGGCCCCAGCCCGCTTCCCCAGCCTCCCCATCCCCCCCAGCCGCCGCCGCCGAGCGGGCCATCCATCGTCCACCACGACCCTCCCCACGCTCCCTTACGGCGTCCTCCGCCGGAACCTCCCCCGGAACTTCCCCCCGATCCTCCGTACCCATTCCCCCCTCCGCTTCCCAGATCGCCTCCTCCTTTCCCGCCAATCCCCGTCCAGGGATCGCTCACGCTTGGTTCAAATCCGAAGACCGGCCCCGACCCGAGCCAGTCCCCGGCACTTCCACCCTGAAACGGTGGCGGGGGCGGGATCTCTCCCCGCGCATCAGCCCTGGCTACGGCAAATACATGTGCGCATATTCCAATAAGAATAATCTCCAGTAATAATTTCATGTGCGCCTCCACTCATAATTTCAATTCTCATAGTACTGCATCTTCCTATCACTGCGTGACCAATATTTTTTCCGTCCTGACGATCCGTCCTCTGTGCACGAGCGCCACGAAATAGCCTCCGGCGGCTGGTGCACGATAATTAATTTCCATCTCTTCCCCTCCGATATGCGAATTATACGTGGAGGACACCAGCCTCCCGGCCTCAACGTAGATCAGTATGGAGGTCTCTCCCTCATCGCGGGGAGCATGGAAGCCGAGACGCATATCCCGTGAAGAACCGGCAGGTCGCGATATGCGAAGCAGCTCGGTGCTCCCTCCGGATTCCTGCATCAGCTCTTCAATATTCCGTTTGGCGTACAGCGGTTCAATAGCAGCCAGATATTGCTGGTAATATGCCTGCCCCAGCCGCTCCGACATTCCCACCGTCACTCCGTCACGGCGCATGAAATGATGCGCACCGCTTCCCCGTGCCCTGATTGTAATGCCCACCAGCACCGAATCTCCATTCAGCGCCTGCGGCACCACATACGAGACCACCGCCATAATGGGATGCGTCCCGTAGATAACGGGTTTTCCGGGCTGTGTGCGGGGAAGAATACCGATGCTGTCCAGCTGTGCCAGCGGCCGCCCGTCCCCGGCGCGTACCAGATAGGTCACCATCTCCAGCGTATCCAGCGCATAATAGGTGCTGGTATCCTGGCGGTTTGTGGAAGGATTGTACCACTCCATTTCACGATAGAAACTCACTGTGTCGCCGGCACGAACGTGGAAATTTTCGGTCCGGCTGTTGAACGACATCAATTCGGCGGGAGCATGCACCACCCTGTTGTAATTCCAGGCGAGAAGACGTAACGGCCTGCCGTTGTTCCTGCATTCGGTAAAAGTAAATACAGTGTGATTGGCAGGCTGGTACGACATCATGTACATATACGCCGGGGAAAACCACGAGGCAGGGAGCAGACGCCCGTTCTGAAGAAGCGGAAATTTCAAACTGTCCTGGATAAGGACGTAGGCCGACTCTGTGTGCGGTAAAGGCTGAGCGCTCATACTGACATAGAAGGCGGCAATTGGGATGAGAGCCATCATCACGGTTCGTGAGAATCGACTCATAAATGCCTCCATTGAAAACTGTGGCAAAAACCACTACGATTTTACAGATATAACCAACGCCGGCGAAATACATCATTGAATGCGCATAAATCAAGGTACAAATACATCCCCTAAAAGTTACATGGCGATATCCGGCACCGGCCCGCAACTCCTCCCACCCTTCCTGCTGCACCCGGCATTCCCGGCACCGCTCTGTGAACCGATGAGACCGCCAGCCGGGCGGTAGATACGGATTCGCATTTTTTACCGTTATTTATGCCTGGTCCCACGGTATGGGCAGGTACATTCCATGAGCACACAGACAACCAGCCGCCGGAGAACAACGGCGAACAGAAACACGGTACAGGAGCTACTGCGCGAGAGCACGGCTCAGTTGATGGTGTCCCCCGGACGAGCATATCAGATCGCTCTGGCCGCCTACGAGCATGCGCTTGCCGGAAACGATATTCCCGGCCAGGGAAGTACGCTCCACGCCGCCGGCCAGGCGCTCACCTTCCTCGGCGATTACGATGCTGCGCTGGAACGGCTGGAGGCCGCACGGGAGATCTTCGTATCGATCGGCGCCGGCGGGTCCCTGGCGCGGCTGCTCAACAGCATCGGCAGCCTCTATCATCGAACCGGCCAGACCCAGAAGGCGCTCCGCACCTATAACGAGGGGGCCGCATTGCTGGGAGATGACGACCGGGACCTGCTCGGCAGAATCCGCTGCAACATCGCCCTGATCCTCAGCAGCCTCGGCGCCTACGAGGAGGCTTCCGGCATCTTCCTGGAATTTCTTCCCTATTACGAGGAGCGCGACCCTATCCAGGCCTGCACCATCCTGGACAACCTCGGCGGCATCTATGCCGAACTGGGCGATCACCAGCAGGGAACCCGGTTCCTCCTGCGTGCCCTGGAATGCGCACGCGCCAGCGGAAACCTCTACGGCCAGGCGATGACCCTGGGAAACCTCGGCGCGCTGAACAACGAATCAGGCCACTACCGGGAGGCGCTCGGCTATCAGCACGAAGCGCTCGCCATCTGCGAACGCCTGGGGGACCGCGACGGCATCACCCGCGCGCTCCACAACCTCGGGGTCTGCCATGAACTTCAGGGCAACTACCGCAAGGCGCTGGGCTACCTCCGGCGCTCCGCGCGCGAGGCGCGGGCTATCGGCAACGCCCGCAGCAACGGCTACACCCAGGCGTGTATCGGCGCTATTCTCCGCAAAACCGGAAAGGGAGCGATGGCGGTTCGAACCCTGGAGCGCGCCGCCAGGATAGCGCGCCGCGTGGAGGATGCACTGCTGGAGTACAACATCTATAACGAGCTCTCCCATGCCCACGAGGCAGCCGGGGATCTGGCCGGGGCGCTGGCCTGCTACCGCCGCTATGCCGATATGCGCGAGCAGGTACAGAGCGAGGAGACCAAACGGAAGATCGCCGAGCTCCAGGTGCGGTTCGATCTGGAACGCGCCGAACAGGAGAAGGAGATCTACCGACTGCGGAACGAACAGCTGGAGAAGGATCTCCGGATAAAAACCGGCGAGCTTACAACGATGGCGCTTCGGCTGGTGCAGCGGAGCGAAATGCTCTTCTCTGTGAAGGAAGGCATAGCCGAAGTGCTTACCGCGCAGAACGGAAGCGCTCACCCGACCCTCCGCACGGTGTTCCATACCATGCAGGGGAGCGACCGCACCGATGGCGAATGGGGCTCGTTCCAGCAGCAGTTCCACCGCGTGCACCCCGATTATATCCGGGCACTCTCGGCGCAGTACCCCTCCCTTTCCCCCACGGAACTGAAGATCTGCGCCCTGCTGAAGATCAATCTCAACTCCAAGGAGGTGGCGCGGCTGCTGCACGTCTCGCTGCGCGATATCGAGAATCACCGGTATCGCATCCGCAAGAAACTCGGGCTCTCCTCCAGCGATAACCTCGTCTCGTTCCTGGCATCGGTATAACCGGGCCGGACATCATGCCGGGGAACCCCATGGCAGGAAAGAATGTTCGCCCCTTTGTATCTCCGGGCATCGTTGCAACCCGCTCCGTGGTCCGGCGCACCTGTAGCCGATCCGCCAGCGATGCCGGACGTATCCGGCATATGCATTCCGGCATTGTCCGGCTTTCGGAATCATGTACGGATTCCGGACAGGAGAATCCATCTCCTCCGAGCGAGAAACCGCCCTACTGGCGTAAATTCGCTATCTCTGCCAGGATGGCATGGATCTGTAAGGAGGAATTGCGGGAAGATCGACGGGAAGCCCCGAGTACGAAACGATATCATCGAAGGAGCTTTTCCGGCAGGGACAAACGACAAAGACACATGCTGATGCCGACGTAATAGGCCCTCCTCGCTCAAAACGCGCCGCCGTGATAGAAGAAGCGCCGCTCATCCGCTGAATTCTGCCCTCTACAACACGCGCTGGCGCAGGATGAAATACGAAAAGCATCAAGCTCCCCCCGGAGTGATATCTCACCTCGACTGGACGAGGATCGAATATCCGCTCCGGGATTTTTTTTGCCCCGCACCAGCTCCCATGCGGAATCCCGCGGGCAGCCGCAGAACCGCGAAACGGAATAACTTCTTCCTGGGAGCTGCGCACTTACCTTACGGCATCCCCTACTGGTTGGGAGCATCACCCCCCGCTCGGGAACCGGCCGTTGCCCTCGATGAGCCATGATTAATCATCAGTTGTTGCAATAACGGATAAAAGCCATATGGCAGGCGTTGTGTGATGGACGTTCCAAAGTGCCCGGCCTCTTCTTTTATCTCCCTTTGCGGCATGCCCTCGATACCCCCTTCTCATCCTATAGAACGGATTCCCCGCCGCTACCTTACTCGCATCCCAGCATTCCCTTTTCTTCTCCCCGTTCCGGCTGCCGGATTCCCTTCGAAACCTTCCCGCTGCCAGCTCCTCCCTTTTACGCATATTGCGTCCGCTCATAACGAGCGCCTGCTAGGGGTGCTCCGCAACTGCGGGGCTGAGATGATACCCTTTGAACCTGAATCCGGTTAGTACCGGCGCAGGGAAGCGGCGTGGCAGCCTGCCCTCCACCCTTCCCGTTTATCACATCCTGGCATATTCCATCCTACCTATACGGAAGTTCGCATGAAAACCAACCAGACCTCCAACGGACAGCCGGTATCGCTCGACGGGCCGGGCATCACGCAGTATCCCGGCTCGCGGAAGATCCACGTAACCGGAAGCCGCCCGGATATCCGCGTGCCGATGCGGGAGATCTCCCTGAGCGACACCCCGGCCAGCTTCGGTGCCGAGAACAATCCAGCCGTCGTGGTGTACGATACCTCCGGCCCCTACACCGATCCGGCCGTCGCCATCGATCTGCGCCAGGGGCTGCCCGATGTCCGCACCGGATGGATCGAGGAACGGAACGATACCGAACTGCTGGCCGATCTCTCCTCGGAATACGGCCGCCGCCGCGCTGCCGATCCGGCCATCCAGCACCTGCGGTTCGAGCATATCCGGCACCCGCGCCGCGCACGCGCCGGCATGAACGTCTCGCAGATGCATTACGCCCGCAAGGGGGTCATCACCCCGGAGATGGAGTATATCGCCATCCGCGAGACCCTGCGGCTTCAGGAGGCGTACCAGAAGGGAGTTATGATGCAGCATCCGGGGGAATCCTTCGGCGCGGCCATCCCGAAGGAGATCACCCCGGAGTTCGTCCGCAGCGAGGTGGCGCGCGGCAGGGCCATCATCCCCGCCAATATCAACCACCCGGAGCTGGAGCCGATGATTATCGGCCGGAACTTCCTGGTGAAGATCAACTGCAACCTGGGCAACTCGGCGGTGACCTCCTCCATCGAGGAGGAAGTGGAGAAGATGACCTGGGGTATCCGCTGGGGAGGCGATACCATCATGGATCTCTCCACCGGCAAGAACATCCATGAAACCCGCGAGTGGATCATCCGCAACTGCCCGGTTCCGGTGGGAACGGTCCCCATCTATCAGGCGCTGGAGAAGGTGGGAGGCAAGGCCGAGGAACTTACCTGGGAGATCTTCCGCGATACGCTGGTGGAACAGGCCGAACAGGGAGTGGATTATTTCACGATCCACGCCGGCGTCCTCCTGCGCTATGTCCCCCTTACCGCACGGCGCGTCACCGGCATCGTCTCGCGCGGCGGATCGATCATGGCGAAGTGGTGCCTGGCACACCACCAGGAGAATTTCCTCTATACCCACTTCGAGGAGATCTGCGAGATCATGAAGGCGTATGATGTCTCCTTCTCGCTCGGCGACGGACTCCGCCCCGGCTCTAACGCCGATGCCAACGATGCCGCGCAGTTCGGCGAGCTTGAGGCGCTGGGCGAGCTTACCCGGATAGCCTGGAAGCACGATGTACAGACCATGATCGAGGGCCCCGGCCATGTGCCGATGCATATGATCAAGGAGAATATGGACAAGCAGCTCGAGGTCTGCGGCGAGGCACCGTTCTATACGCTCGGACCGCTCACCACCGATATCGCCCCCGGCTACGACCATATCACCAGCGCCATCGGCGCGGCGATGATCGGCTGGTTCGGCACGGCGATGCTCTGCTACGTGACCCCGAAGGAGCACCTCGGCCTGCCGAACAAGGAGGATGTGCGCGAGGGGATCATCGCCTACAAGATCGCCGCCCACGCCGCCGATCTTGCCAAGGGGCATCCCGGCGCGCAGATCCGCGACAACGCCCTGTCGAAAGCCCGCTTCGAGTTCCGCTGGGAGGATCAGTTCAATCTGGGACTGGACCCCGAGCGCGCCCGCGAATATCACGACGAAACGCTCCCGAAGGACTCCGCCAAGGTGGCGCACTTCTGCTCCATGTGCGGCCCCCATTTCTGCTCCATGAAGATCACCCAGGATGTGCGCGAGTACGCCGAGAAGAACGGCATCGTGGAGATAGATACCGCACTGGTGCAGGGCATGCAGGAGAAATCCAAGGAGTTCATGGAGAAGGGCGCGGAGATCTATCAGGGGGTGTAGGGATTTTCGATTTGCGATTTTAGATTTTTGATTGGGGATAGAAGTCCGTGGTCAGTAGTCCGTCGCTGCTCTAATGGAATTACGCAGCATGGGGAATCTGTAGGATTTTCGATTGGAAGATTATTCTTCGCAATCGTTGCATGAAATAAAAGAGGGCCGGGATTTCCCCGGCCCTTTTGCATGATGGCATCGGCCAGGTTCTCTGATATTCCTGGAATTTCCAATGCGATGGAGCGGCCTTAGGGCATATACCCGGAGCAGGGATCGCCCGAGTTATTGCAGGAATAATACCAGTCCTGCGTGACCTCCGACGCCGCACAGACCCCATACAACCGGGTTCCGGACGGGGGCGGGGTGATGGTGCGATATTTTATGCTGCATGCGCACTCGCTGCGGCGTCCCGGCAGGCGCTCCACCCAGCAGGTGCCGTGCAGTCCGCCAAGCTCTCCCCCCTCCCAGTCGTGTCCCCTTCCATCGGTGTTCGGGCCACGGCGGCCGCGATATCCTCCGGAGCCGCCGGCACCGCTCCCCCAGCCATTCCAGCCCCCCAGCTCGAAATAGGAGCCACCCCATCCTCCGTTGGAGCCCCCTCCGTCCTCGAACCCGAAGATCGGGCCGCTCCCGAGCCAGGCTCCCACGTTCCCTCCGGAAAATGGCGGCGGCGGCGGGTTCACCCCGCGTCCCAGAACAGATGAGTGCGCGATAATTCCCACCGCTATGCCCAGTGCTGCCGATACGAACGTTCGTTTCATGATAATTCCTCTTTAATAGGTGACGGTGATTTTTTCGGTTTTCACGACACGCCCGCCGTGCTGCAACACCACGAAATAAGCCCCGCTGGCGGAGAGCCGGTGCTCGAGATTCAGCTCCGGTTCGGCGGAACGGCCGCTGTAGGGATAGAACACCAGATTTCCCGATGCATCGTAGAGCGCCACGGCGGTCCAGGCTCCCCCGGGAGCGGGAGTAAATCCGATGCGGATGGAGCGCCCTTCGCCCCGCACGGAAAGCCGTGCCCCCTGCGCGCCATTCCCGGAGGCCAGCTCCTCCACATTCCTCTTTCCATATACCCTGCCGTAGATATCGAGGTAATCCTGATAATACGCCTTCCTGAGCCGCTCCGAGACGCCGATGGTCACCAGATCCTGCCGGGTGAAATCATGTGCTCCGCTCCCGCGCGCACGCACGGTCACTCCCACGAACGCGCTGTCGCCGGGACCGGCGGACGGGACTACATATTCCACCAGTGCCATGATGGGGCGGGAACCGTAGATATCCGGCGCGCCCGGCAACAGCCGCGGCATCACGCCGATGCTGTCGAGAAGAGCCAGCGGCGCCCCATCGGAAGTGCGGACCAGATGAACGGAGAAATCGAGCGTATCGAGCGCATAATAATTATTGGTGTCCTGGCGATGCTGCAGCGGGTCGTACCACCGCAATTCCCGGTAGAAGCTGATGGTATCTCCTGCACGAACCGGAAAATCGGCGGTGCGGCTGTTATAGGTAAGATATTCCGCCGGCGCATGCACCACCCGCTCATATTCCCAGTGCAGCAGACTCACCGCCGAGCGGTTCCGTTTGCATTCGGTGAACATATAATTGGTGTGGCTGATGGAATCGTACACCATTTCGTACTCGTACGAGGCGGAAAACATTCCGGCGGGGACCGTATCGTTTCCGAAAATCCTCAGCAGGTGAACCGTATCCTGCACCGTGGCATACGGCAATGGTGGCGGTTCGATTTCCTGGGCGGACGTTTCCAGTACGGTTCCGGCCGTACAGAACATGGCAAGCAAGAGCATATGCGCCAGGAGCGCGCGCAGGTATGCGATCATGATGATACCCCCGTTGGTTACTGCATGATGCCGCGTCAGATAGTGAAAAAAGAGAAGTGCGGCGTTGTACGAATGCAAACTACCCCCATTTTTTCCGCATGGGGAGTACATGGTTGTGTACTCGTTACGGTTGTGTGCAACGGAGCCCTATCACCTGCCATCTTCCGGTATTTTTTTCAATAATGATAGATAGTCGTTTCAGCCGTCTATTTTGTTATCCCGAATATTCTGTATGTTCATGCGCCTTCCCACGCCGGCATCCGCATGGACCGCGTGAAACCGAACGCCACATGAGCGCTTTTCGTCCAGATGCGCCTGTGATAATCATCATAGATTCCACGCACCGATAATTACCCGTAATGAACAGCCACTCCTTCGTCCAGACGATGCGGAAGAACACGTCCCGCACGTCGGCTCTCTCTATCGCGATAGCGGCGCTCGCCATCGCAATGCCGCTTGCCTCCTGCGGCGATGACGATCCCTCCGGACCCGACCCCTCCACGCTCAAGGTCCGCAAGAATGCCAAGAACCTGACAGCACAGGAACGCCAGGATTTCGTCAATGCCGTCCTTGCGCTGAAAACCATCCCCTCCCCGTACGGCGCGGGGCTCAGCTACTACGACCAGTTCGTGATGTGGCACCGCAACTCCTTTTATTGCGATACGATGGCGGCGCATATGGGCCCGGCCTTCCTTCCCTGGCACCGGCAGTTCCTGCTGATGTTCGAAAATGCCCTGAGCCAGGCGGCGGGCAAACCGATCGCGATTCCCTACTGGGACTGGACCGACAATGAAAGCACGCGTGCGGTATTCCAGGATGATCTGATGGGAGGCGACGGCAATCCCGCCGAAGGCTACGCCCTTACGACCGGGGCCTTCAGGAAGGGGAACTGGACGCTGAACGTGGTGGACCAGCCGCAGGTGGACCCGTACGGGCTTCGCTATATCACACGCTCGTTCGGCACCTTCCCCGGCGTGCCCACACTCCCCACCGCAGCCGATGTGCAGAACGCGCTGGCCGTGCCGGTCTACGATGCCGCCCCCTGGGATGTCACCCCCGGCCCCCAAGCCAGCTTCCGAAACAACCTGGAAGGATGGCGCAACAATACCGGCGAGGGTTGCGAGGACTCCCTGATGACGCCGCTGCATGACTCCACGCCCACCCCCCACGTGATGCACAACGGCGTGCATCTTTGGGTGAGCGGCATGTCGGACGTGCCCGGCGTGGCCGATTCCATCCCCGGCACCATGGCGAACAACACATCGCTCAACGATCCCGTCTTCTGGCTGCATCATGCCAATATCGACAGGCTCTGGGCTATGTGGACGTCACGCCACTGCCAGGTATATGTGCCGGTCAGCGGGGCTCATCCGGGACAGAACCTGAACGATCCGATGTGGCCCTATTCGACGATCGGCCTGACCGTGACGCCGAAATCGCTGCTGGACCACTGGAAGCTCGGCTACCGCTACCAGGAGGAATAATCCTCACCGGATAAACGGATGATACGAGCGGCTCCAGAGGGAGCCGCTCTGCGTTTGAGCAGCGTGCTCCCCCGCAACGATTTGCGGGCCTTCCCGGAAATCATCAGATTTCACGTCTGGAACCGACCGGCCGCAGGCAGTACCCCGCCCGGCCCCGATCATCCACGAACGTCTATTGCAGCCATGTCTCCGACCCTGACCGAATACCTGCTCATCGCCGCGCGCATAGCGGTGCTTGCCGCGCTCGGCTTTCTGGCCTTTGTGCTCGTACGCCGGGGGCTACGCTTCCTCCACGACCGGCAGTATCTTCCCCCCTCCCTCTACAGGATCGCCGATGGCATCCTCCGCTGGGTGACCGTGGTGCTGGTAGGATTAGTGGCGCTGCAACAGGTCGGGGTGTCGGTACAGCATCTCTGGGCCGCCATCTCGGCATTTTTCGTGCTGATCGCCGTGGGATTCGTGGCGGTCTGGAGTATACTCAGCAATATCCTCTGCGCGGTCTTCCTGATTATCTTCGCCCCCTTCCGCATCGGCGACGAGATAGAGGTGATAGAGCCCACCGGATCGGGTGCCGGACTGAAGGGAACGGTGATAGCGCTGAATATCATCTTCACGACGCTGGAGCAGATCTCGCCGGAAACCGGGGAGAAGTTCCTGATCGAAGTGCCGAATAATATATTCTTCCAGAAGACCATCCGGCGCAAGCAGGGGAACGCCACGGTGAGCCTTCAGGACGGGTTCAAATCGGGAACGGCGGGAGCCAGCCCGGGCCTATGAAGTGGGCGGGAGGAAGAGCCGGCAACCTTCTTGCAGATGCGCCGGGTATTTCAGAACTTGGCCGGCATTATCCTTCGGGGAGGCCCGTCTCCGTATCTCCCAGGGAGATACAGGGCCGCGATAGAGAGGGAGCGCGCGGGAATATCACCGAAAAAAATCGGGATGTTCATTCCGACCGGGATCGATTCCGGCCGGCTTGTCAATACACATCGAGGAAGACCATAGATGATCGCCGTTACCGGTGCAGCCGGTTTTATCGGATCCAACCTTGCACTCCGCCTGGCAGCCCAGGGAGAGGAGGTGCTCCTTGTGGATTATCCGCTCACGCCGGAAAAGGCCCCGAACCTCTCGGGGATGGAGGGATGCGGATTTCTCGAACCGCAGGAGTTTCTCAGGGAGCTGGAATCGGGGGGAGCCGCGCCGGAGGCGATCTTCCATCTGGGCGCATGCAGCGATACCATGGAGACCGACTGGGATTATCTGCGCCGGAACAATATCGAATATTCGCAGAAACTCTGGGAGCACTGCGCCAGGGCCGCAAAGCCCTATATCTATGCATCGAGCGCGGCCACCTATGGCGACGGGAGCAACGGGTTCGATGATGCCACCCCGCCGCAGGAACTCCGCCCGCTGAACCTCTATGGCCGCAGCAAGAACGAGTTCGACCTCTGGGCGCTGCAACAGATCGCCGGCGGTGCGCCCGCCCCCCCGCGCTGGGCCGGGCTGAAATTCTTCAACGTCTACGGTCCCCGCGAAGCCCACAAGGGCCCCATGGCGAGCGTGGTCTGGAAAGCCTACCGGAATATTCTGGAGCATGGAGAGATGGGGCTCTTCCGATCGAACGATCCCTCCATCGGCGACGGGGAGCAGAAGCGCGACTTCGTCTTCGTGGAGGATTGCATCGATCACATGCTCTGGCTCTGGAAGGCCCCGCACGACGGCGGTATCTACAACAGCGGCACCGGCCAGGCCAGAACGTTTCTGGATCTGGTACGCGCGGCCTTCGCGGCGCTGGAGCTGGAGCCGCAGATACGGTTCATCGATATGCCGGCCGACCTCTCGGCGCAATATCAGAACTTCACCCAGGCGACGATGACGAAACTCCGGGCGACGGGCTACCGGAAGGAACCTACGCCGCTGGAGGCGGGGGTGGCCGCCTATATCGGCGATCTGAAAACCCCGGCGGTCTGATCTCTCACCCGTGCGGCCGGGCGGTCGCGGTGTGGCATAATCCCGATTCTTTACCAAATCCAATTAAGGAAACAATAATCAGTGAATACGAAAGGACCGATCTCGCAGTTCATGGAGAGGAATTATCGTCATTTCAATGCCGCAGCCATGATCGATGCCTCCAAGGCATACGAGGCGCATATGGAGGCCGGCGGAAAAATGATGATCACGCTGGCGGGTGCAATGTCCACTGCCGAGCTTGGAATTTCGCTGGCTGAAATGATCCGTCGCGACAAGGTGCAGATCATCTCCTGCACCGGAGCGAATCTGGAGGAGGATCTGATGAACCTTGTGGCGCACTCGCACTACAAGCGCGTGCCCCACTACCGCCAGCTTTCGGCGCAGGAGGAGGTGGAGCTGCTGGAGAATCACTACAACCGTGTTACCGATACTTGCATTCCCGAAATGGAGGCGTTCCGCCGGTTGCAGTCGCATATCCAGGAGCGCTGGAAGGGGGCTCAGGAGAAGGGGGAGCGCTATTTCCCGCATGAGTTCATGTACCAGCTTCTGCTGAGCGGGGAACTGGAACAGTATTACGAGATCGACCCGGCGAACAGCTGGATGCTGGCCGCCGCCGAAAAGAATATCCCGATCGTGGTTCCGGGATGGGAGGATTCCACACTCGGCAATATCTTCGCTTCCTACTGCATCAAGGGGGAGCTTCAGCCTTCGGTGGTAAAGGGCGGCATCGAATATATGATGTGGCTCTCGGAGTGGTACCGCGGAAATTCCGATGGCGCGGGCGTCGGTTTCTACCAGATCGGCGGCGGCATCGCGGGGGATTTCCCCATCTGCGTCGTGCCGATGATGTACCAGGATCTCGAATGGGAGGATGTCCCGCTCTGGTCGTATTTCTGCCAGATCAGCGACTCCACCACCTCGTACGGCTCCTACAGCGGCGCCGTTCCCAACGAGAAGATCACCTGGGGAAAGCTGGGAGTGGATACCCCGCGCTTTATCGTCGAGAGCGACGCCACGATCGTGGCCCCGCTGATGTTCGCGTGGATTCTGGGATGGTAACCGGAACGGTCCCGGTTATCCCTAAAGCCCGCGGAATAATTCCGTAAAAATCCCGAACGGCCGGAGCCACAGCGTTCCGGCCGGTTCGTATTCACCTGATTTTATCCTGCCAGCCATGCCGGATTCTCCACTGCATCGGACCGCACACCAGGATCTCTGGAGGCGCATCGAGGATTTTCAGCTCGATCTCCCCGAGGCCACATTCTCCTTCTCGGACCGTCTGGGCAGGGAGAACGGCTGGAGCCGCCGCCATACCCGCCGGGTGATCGCCGAGTATAAACGATTCGTCTTTCTGGCGATGACCTCACCGCATCCGGTTACCCCTCCGGTGGATGTGGATCAGGCGTGGCACCTCCACCTTACCTACACCCGCTCCTACTGGGAATTATTCTGCGGCGAGACCCTCGGCGCCCCGCTGCATCACGAGCCCACCACCGGCGGAAAAATCGAAGGGAGAAAATTCACCGACTGGTATGGGAGGACATTGCAGTATTACGCGAGCGTCTTCGGCGCCCCTCCCCCCTCCGATATCTGGCCCCCTCCGGAGATCCGTCTGGCGGCCGCAAGCAGGATACGCCAGGTCTCGGCGCGCACCCACTGGACCATCCGCAAACCCCGGCCACGGCGGGCGATGCCGGCGGTTCTCGCGCTTCTCTGCGCGCTGGTGATTACCGGCTGCGCAGTGCGGGGCTCATCCGGCATTACCACGCTTGTGATGCTGGGAGGGCTGGCGATGCTGGCGTTCGTGGCATTCGTCATCAACAAGGCATCGAAGCGTAATGATGATGAGGAAGAAGAAAGCAGCGGAGCGACGGTGATAGGAGGCGAGCCGCTGATATTCGATAGCAGCTACGATGATGGCGATCACCGCAACGACCAGAGCGGCGATGACTCCGGAGATGATAGTGGAGGAGATAGCGATGACGGCGGAGGGAGCGATAGCGGAGGAGATAGCGGCTGTAGCGGTTGCGGGGGTTGCGGCGGGGATTAATAATAAAAGTTCCGTGCTCTACGGCAAACGGCGGCTCCGGGATATCATCCGGGCCGCCGTTCGCATTCGTGCAGTGCAGCCTCTAGGGCGGGATCATCTACCGCTGGCGCTCCCGCCACGCGCGATATTCATCCGAGCGCGCGAAATTCACATACGCCTCGTTCGATTCGATCAGGCCAGGATCGAACTCCTGGTTGAAGCGCTTCTCCAGCACCTCGATCATGCGGACCGTTGCGGCATGTTCATCATTCTTGAGCGCAAGGGTCATCATGTTGTAATAGGGCACCACCAGCGTGGAATCATATGCCATCACCTCCTCAAGCTGGTTGCGTCCCAGATCGTACTTCCCCTGGTCCGCCGAGACGAGGGCACGATAGACGTTCAGATAGGGATCTCCTCCTACGATGCTATCGAGCCGGTTCAGGAGCACCAGCATGGAGTCGTGCTGCTTGTGCAGATAATAGTGATCGATGAGAATGAGATTCAGGCTTGGATCGTCCGGAAAACGCTGCCGCACATCGACCAGCGCGGCCTTGTACTCCTCATCCCCCACCTCCATGGCGGCCCGCAGACGCATCGCCTGCACGATTTTATCGTTCTTCAGCCGTCCCGGCGCGGTTTCGTACCGCTGAAGCGCCTTCCGGTATTCTCCGCTTTTGACGAGTTCGGTCATGGTCGTTACCGTTGTGGCATTCTCCTTCACATCGGGCGATATCATATTGTACAGAGGGTTGCTGCGGTCGGCTCCCATCAACCGGCGCATCGACGAGGTAAAAAGCTCGCCGGTATTGTACATGAATACATCGCCGATCGTAACCACGGTATCATCGCGGTCTCCGAGAATGAGTTCCACATAATTAAGGCTTCCATCCGGGGGAACAATGCGGTATAATGCGGCCGGACGCCCTTCATTCCAATTGAAATGCACCAGCCGGAACGAACCCTCGGTTCCCAGCTCCTGCGTCAATTTCCGGGCAAAGCCGAACCCCGGTTTCACCTCTCTCAGAAAATCCTCGCGATCGGCATCGGTGGTGACGATGTCCTGGGTGATACGATCGAAAAAAGTATCGAGATCGAACGCGTCATCCACCAGCGAGGCATTTCCCTCGTTCATGGCTGTTTCAACCGACCGGGCGAACGTCTCGGCACGCTCCCGGGTGATGGTAACCTTCTGCTGTTCTCCGTTCCCCTCTCCCGGATCACCCCCGCAGGAAATAAGCAGAAGGGGAATCAACAAGAGGATCAGAGATCTGATAACTGTGCCCATGATACAAGGAAGTTAGATTTATGAGAGGCTGCGTCTATGGGATGGAACGCGGGATTGGTAGCGGCCAAGACCGCACCTCTCCCGGAACAGATATGAAGATACCCCAGGAAGGACAATGGAGGTTTCGATCATGCCGCGGATGACGTTATTGCTGGCTCTAGGAGGAATACTGCTTGCCGGATGCGATACCGCCGATTGCAGGCAACCGGAAGCCGGTACCAGCCCGCAACACAAGGGAACGATGCAAACGGATCGCCCGCCCGATGCCCACGCTACGGCCGATACCGATGGAGAGAATTCCTGGAAGGGGATCGAGTGCAATCGCCGGATTCCGCTGGTCACGATAGGAACGATCCTGGAATCATTCCTGCCGCGGTAGCTATCCGCAACGCACGGCCGGACGATAGTTACGAGCCATCACATCCGGATCTGGCTCAGGATCGTGGGATCGCTGATCTTCGTGTCGTCGGCCAGAAGAAACGCCTTGCTGAGAATCACCGACAGCATCCTGTCCCCCTCGAACGGAAGGAACAGACTCCCCTCCGGCCCGCCACGCGCCGGAACGATGCAGAGATACTGATCGTTCGGCTCCATCAGAATATTCCCGCTCCCCAGATGAATCTTGTAGGTGCGCCGGTCTCCGCGCACCAGAAGGAAACGGTCCTGAAGCGTACAACGGCCGGCGATCTTCAGGCGCGGGATCAAGCGCTCCAGCAGATCGCGCCGGGTCTGGGCGGTGGCGCCAATTATTCGTGGCACGTTGCAGGGGCAATTCCGCTCTCTGCCGATGCTGGCGGAATCATCCGAAAAACCGGAAGGTAGCCATAGCGCCGGAGAAATAATAGCCATGAAAATCAGATGGGGATGCCTCGTTCGAGAACATCCCCATCATTATTTCCCCGCGTGATTTCCCCTTTCACGAGAACGACATGGTTACCGCTCCAGCACCACGCGCGTTGTGGCAACGGTGCGGTTGCCGGCCTGCAGGCGGCAGATATAGGCGCCGGCGGGAAGAGGCGTGCCATCGGCGGCGGCCCCGTCCCACATCATATCATGCACGCCGGCATCGGCCGCCCCGGCGGAGATGCTCCGCACAAGCGCGCCGGTCATGTCGTAGATATGGAGATCGGCCTGCGCCGCCGAAGCCAGCGAATAAGTGATGCGGGCCCCGCCGCGCGTCGGGTTGGGATAGACGCTCATGGCCGCAGCAGTTGCGGAGCGATCGTTCACCGAGCCTGCCTGCGAGGCGAAGGTGTGGATCTTCCCGTCGATCGAGAGCATATACAGCTCGTTGTTCCGGTCCACACCGAAGGAGGTTATCATCGCATCGGTCTGCATCAGGTCGTGCACCATCACAAGCGAGGTATCGGCCTGATTGAACTCCAGCGCCCACATGCGCCCGGAGATGAAATCGACAAAAATATATTTACCGAACAGCGAGGGCATCATGCTCCCGCGATAGACGAACCCGCCGATCACGGTCTCGCCGAGACGGTGGGTGTAATCGTAGATCGGGATCTGAAGCCCCATCGCCTGCGCCATCGAGTCGCAACGCATCTTCGGCTCGAAGCAGCCGCTTCCCTCCATGATATCCCATCCGTAGTTCCCCCCCTTGCGCACCACGTTCACCTCTTCGATGGCATCCTGCCCCACGTCCGGCATCCAGAGCCAGCCGGTCTGCGCGTCGAAGCTGAACCGGAACGGGTTGCGAAAGCCATACGCCCAGATCTCCTGGCGCACCCCATCGGAGTTCCCGACAAACGGGTTGTCGTCGGGGATGCCGTAGTTCAGGTTCCCCTCGGTGGTGTTCACGTCGATACGGAGCATATCACCCAGAAGGCTCTGGCGGTTCTGTGCATTGCCGAACGGATCGCCCGCATCGCCGCCATCACCCAGCGGGATATAGAGATAGCCATCGGGACCGAACCGGATCTGCCCCGCGTTGTGGTTGCCGAACGGCTGCTCCACCTCCAGCAGGCGAAGCTCGCTGGCCGGGTTGGCGCGGTTGGAATCGGCGGTATCGACCGAGAAGCGGGAGATCACGGTTCTGCGGGGATCGCTCGCCACATAATTCACGTAGAAATACCCGTTGCTCTTGAAGTTCGGATGGAACGCAAGGCCAAGCAGCCCCTCCTCGTTGTGCACCCGGCGCACGCGATCGCTGATATCGAGAAATGTGTTGGCCGCCGAGGTGGTGCCGTTGTTCATAAAGCTCCTGATGGTTCCCCCCTGCTCCACCACGAACATCCGGTCATCGCCGGCATGCTGGAGATCCACCGGCCG
Organism: Candidatus Kapaibacteriota bacterium; assembly: GCA_048594725.1. Taxonomy (GTDB): domain Bacteria; phylum Bacteroidota; class Ignavibacteria; order OLB7; family OLB7; genus JAFDZV01. Next base: position 4,800 of record JBMDXA010000179.1, on the reverse strand, counting down.
CTGGAACGTGAGGTTCGGGAACGCCACCTTCAGATTTACCGTCGGAGGGGGCACCGGATCGGTCATCGAGCCATTGAGCGTATAGATCTTCCCGTCGTACGAGAGCATATACAGCTCGTTATTCTGGTCCACGGCGAACGAGGAGATCATGATGCTGTTCTCCCCTTCCAGCTTCAGCACCTCGTGCGCTCTCCGCACGGAGGTATCGGCCTGATCGTATTCCAGCGCCCAGAGCGCGCCGACGTTGAAATCAGCGAAGATATATTTTCCTGCCAGGCCGGGGATACGGCTGCCGCGATAGACATACCCGCCTATCACGACATCGCCGAGACGGTGGGTGTAATCGTAGACCGGGATCTGAAGGCCCATGGCTTCGGCCATCGAATCGCAGCGGATCTTCGGCTCGAAGCAGCCGCTCCCCTCCATGATATTCCATCCGTAATTCCCCCCCTTGCGCACCACGTTGATCTCCTCGATCGCATCCTGCCCGGCATCGGAAAGCCAGAGCCAGCCGGTCTGCGCGTCGAAGTTGAACCGGAACGGGTTGCGGAAACCGTACGCCCAGATCTCCTCGCGGTATCCATCGGCATTTCCCACGAACGGGTTATCGTCGGGGATACCGTAGTTCAGGTTCCCCTCGGTGGTATTCACATCGATACGGAGCATATCGCCAAGCAGGTTCTGGCGGTTCTGCGCGTTGCCGAACGGATCGCCCCCGCTGCCGCCGTCACCCAGCGGGATGTAGAGATAGCCATCGGGGCCGAACTGAAGCTGGCCGGCCTTATGGTTGGCGAACGGCTGCTCCACCTCCAGCAGGCGAAGCTCCGTGGCCGGGTTGGCATGGAGGGCGCCCCCTGAATCGGCCATGAAGCGGGCTATCACGGTTCTGCGGGGATTGCTCGCCACATAATTCACATAAAAATATCCGTTGTTCTTGAAGTCGCGATGAAACGCGATACCCAGAAGCCCCTCCTCGGAGCCCTCGGTGCGGACGCGATCGCGGATATCGAGCAGCGTATCGGTAGTTGCCGCAGCCGGATCATTTATGAACGAGCGAACAAGCCCCTGCCGTTCCACGACGAACAGGCGGCCGGAACCATCGCCTGCATGCTGCATATCGATGGGCTCGGCAAAGGTGAGATTCGGGAATGCAACACCGGTCTGTACCTGCGCATACGTGGCCGACGCAGCCATCCCCATCACGGCAGCCAGAATCGGTACAATAGATCGTCTCATACGGTTTCCTTCTCTTGAATGGGTGTACTGTGCACCTTGCCGCACCATACCAGGCATCCTGGAGCGGCGAGTGATGGCAAACCCGCATCTCCGCGACAAGGTCCAGGGGGGAGAACCGTGTGATAACAAATTGCGTGCGAAAGATTATCATGGCAGAGTCCGGCGGCGCGGCAACAGCAGCGGGAGGCGATGATGAATCGCCTCGGAAAGAATCAGGGATCGCCCCTTTCGTTCCCCCCTCCCGCTCTGTAAATTGGCTCCCTCCCCGCCTGTATCCCCCCGCCGGCATGGCCGCGACGGGATCGCCGGGTTCCGGCCCGCGGCAACCCGCTCCGGCGGACGATGCGTCGGCAAAGGGAGCGGAGCCAGAAGCGGAGAGACCTCTGGGGTGGCCGGACAGAATCATTCCATAATCTCTATCATACCATTATGAAAGCAGTCTGGAACGGAACGGTACTCGCCGAATCGAACGATACGGTGGTAGTGGAAGGGAATCACTATTTCCCCCTCGACTCGATCCACAGGGAATATTTCAAGGAAAGCTCCACGCATACCATCTGCCCCTGGAAAGGGACGGCGAGCTATTATTCGATAGAGGTGGAAGGGGAACAGAACAAGGACGCCGCCTGGTATTACCCCGAGCCCAAGGAGGCCGCAAAGCAGATCACCGGCCGGGTAGCATTCTGGCGCGGGGTCCGGGTGGAGGAATAAATCGCGTCCCTGCAGGAACACAAAAGGCAACGCATGGAAGCCGTCATTTTCACGGGAATACAGGGGGCTGGAAAATCCACATTCTACCGCGAACGATTTTTCAGCACGCACCTGCGTATCAATCTGGATATGCTCCGTACGCGCAATCGCGAGCGGATCGTGCTGGACGCATGCATCGCTGCGGGGCAGCGCTTCGTGGTGGATAACACCAATCTGCTGGCAGAGGACCGGACGCGATATATCGCCGCCGCCCGGCAGGGGGGCTTCCGTGTGGTGGGATATTATTTCAAGGCCGATCTTGCCGGCGCGCTGGAGCGCAACAGGATGAGAACCGGGCGTGAGCTGATCCCCGAAAAGGCCATCATCGGCGCGTACAAGCGGATGCAGCTTCCGGCCCCGGCCGAGGGCTTCGACGAATTATGGTATGTGGAACTCGATCCCGAACTGGGATTTATCGTAAAGGAGTGGGCAGTTGAAATTCGATGAGCTGGATGGGAGGATGCGGGTGTTCGAGACCGCACAGGATCATTGCGTGATCCCCGGGATCTACATGGTGGCGCGCCTGGACGGGCGCAATTTCACCCGGCTTACCAAGGAGGTGCATGCATTCGAATCCCCGTTCGATATCCGTGTCCGGGATTATATGGTCGCAACCACCGAACACCTGATGGGATGCGGATTCCAGGTAGTCTACGGCTATACCCAGAGCGACGAGATATCGCTCCTGTTCCATCGTGATATAGCCACGTTCGGCCGCAAGACCCGGAAATACAATTCGATCCTGGCCGGCGAGGCGAGCGCACGGTTCTCCCTTCTGCTCGGCGATCATGCCGTGTTCGATTGCAGGATCTGCGAGCTGCCGGGAGCGGAGTATGTTCGCGATTATTTCCGCTGGCGGAACGAGGACGCGCATCGCAACGCACTGAACGCCCACTGCTACTGGATGCTCCGGCGGCAGGGAAAAAGCCTGAAGGAAGCGGATGGGTTGCTGTACCGGCTGTCGGTGGCCGAAAAGAACGAGATCCTCTTCAGTAACGGCATCAATTTCAACGATCTTCCTCTCTGGCAGAAACGGGGTGTGGGGCTTTTCTGGGAACGCTACGAGCGTCCGGCGACCGATCCCCGCACCGGCACCGCAACGATGGCAACGCGCCGGCGCATCCGTACCGAATACGAGCTTCCCATGCGCGATGACTACGGAGGGTTCATCATGGACCGTATCACATCAGCCGAAAAGGAATAAAGGGATGGCAACCGATTATATCTCCACAAGCTCCGGAGAACATACTCGGAGCAATCGCCAGGCAACAACCTGCCCCCGGATAGCAGCCTCATTCGTACATCGTCAATCCCCTGGAACAAGATCCAGATAAACGAACCCGTCACGCTCGGTTATCTCCCCCGGCGTGCAGATAACCGGGCGCGCGAAGGCGGGGGCATCGTAGACGAAACTGTGGAATTCCCCGCGCTCGCCGCAGGGATCGATACCGCCGGGAAGATCGGCCAGAAAGGAGCTATCGAATTCCCGGCCGATGAACGCGGGGTCCAGCTGGCTGGAGTCCACGCAGGTGATGATGGCACGGATACCGCCCCCGATCATCCGGGCGGCGAGCATATCGGCCCGGATACCCCAGAGCGGGAATACGGGAGCAAGCCCCGTCCCCTCAAGCCGCCCCTCGCGGTAGGCCCTGATATCCTCCAGAAACAGATCGCCGAACCCCACCTGCGTTATCCCCTCCTCACGCAGCGATGCCACCATCTCCCCCATGATCGACTCGTATTCCCCGTTGCTGCATGGCTCCGGAATGGAGATGAGACGAAGAGGCAGCCCCAGCGATGCGGCCTGCCGGCGTAGCAATTCCTCCCGCACCCCATGCATGGCAACCCGGCCCCGTGGGCGGCTTATGGTGGTCATCAACCCGGCAAGAGTTATTTCCGGATCATTGCGCAGCACTTCCAGCATCCAGGCGCTATCCTTGCCGCTGCTCCAGCTTACGAGCGTTGTTCGTGCCAAAAGAAATCGGGGAATAGGTTCTTGGGATTTCCTGCAACTATTATTCTGCGATGATATGCAGGAGCTTCGAAGAAAAACAACCGGCGTTACTCCGGATCAGCCGGACAGTACCATCGAAATAATTCCGCGCGTAATGTTCCGCCCGGAAAAGAATATAGACAGAGGGGCGCAACGCAAGGGGCCGGGCGGCTGGTTGCACCTTCGCAGTTTCGCGGGATACATTTCATTCATATTCATCCATAAACCGATCCGCTCGCGAAAGTTCGGAGAGCCATGTCCCTTTGTCGAGAAGGTTGGTTGTTCAGGCCAGATGTATGCTCTCGCGGTTGGGCCGCGAGCCGAACCGATTATGGACTGCATTATATAGTACCGGCATCAGGCGGCAAACGGCCTGATCGCCAGATCGCGCAATGTTATCGTATAACTGTGTCGTCCCCCTGATGCCGCATGCTCGATGATCGATTCGCAGGCGACGGAGGCGGCCAGCATCACAAGATTGCGTGCCAGGGGATAATCGCACACGTCGTCGTTGGCATCGGAGGGGACGCGATAGGATTCGTTCCAGATCACCTCCCCATAGCCATCGGCAAGACCGGCATGCAGGCATGGAACGCCCGTACGCTCCCCCCAATCCGCCAGAACCCGCCGCGACACGCTGTTATCAAACGCATCCACCACCATCTCCGCCCCCCGGAGCAGCCTGGCAACGTTGCCGGCATCGAGTTCCTTCAACTCCGTTTCAACCTCCACGCCCACCGCCCGGTAGATCATGGCAGCCAGCACGCGGGCCTTGAACCCGCCGATATCGGCACGATGATATGGCTGGGTGGAGAGATTAC
>JBMDXA010000178.1:0-3577 GCA_048594725.1 Candidatus Kapaibacteriota bacterium | reverse complement strand
CCAATGTTATTACGCATCGGTTATCGCCCCGCTGTTCGAGCTGGAGGAGGAGCGGCAGGGAAGGGTCATCCCGCTGGAACTCTGCGATCCGGGGAACCGCCTCCGCCTGTATCATACCTGGGCCTCGCCGCAGCAGCACGGTTCCGCCGCGCTCGCGGAATCACTCTCCTGCACTCCCAACCCGGCTTCCTCCTCCAGCCTGATCCGTTATCATGTGGAGCGTCCAGGCTATGCGGCTATCGAGCTTACCACGCTTCAGGGGAAAACGGTAGCGCAAGCAGCAGGGGGATATCATACTCCGGGAGATCATAATGTCCGGCTGGATCTGGCCGGCATAGCATCCGGCATCTACCTCTGCTCCGTGCATGCCGACGGCACCACCCGCACACGTAAACTGGTGATCCGGCGCTGAATGCTCTCATATCCGGGATGGGTTCACTACGGCCCCCCTCCCTCCGGTCACCCCCATTTACGACTCCATAACGGTCATCATCTCCTCTCGTTGTAACTTTGCTCTTTTCCGCCTCCTCCGCATGGGGTATCCCTCCGGAAGGGGTTCTACCGGCTTGTTCCACGGCACGAGCAGATACGAAACCTATGGCAAAAGAGCGTAAAGCGAAGTTCAAGACCAGTTCCGATATCGAGATCCCGATGTACCTCGGACCCAGGGATGGCTGCGGCGATCCGGCCCCTCCCGGCGAGTACCCGTTTACCCGTGGGGTCTATCCCACGATGTACCGCTCACGGCTCTGGACCATGCGCATGTATGCCGGGTTCGGCACGGCCGAGGAATCGAACGAGCGCTATCGCTACCTGCTTTCGCAGGGGGTGACCGGTCTCTCCGTGGCGTTCGATCTTCCTACCCAGATCGGCTACGACTCCGATCACCCGATCGCCGAGGGAGAGGTGGGGAAGGTGGGGGTGGCGATCGACTCGCTGGCCGATATGGAGACGCTCTTCAGCGGTATCGAGCTGGAGAAGGTCTCCACGTCGATGACCATCAACGCCACCGCGGCCACGCTTCTGGCGCTCTATGTGGCGCTGGCGAAGAAGCAGGGGGCCGATCTCAGCAAGCTGAGCGGCACCGTGCAGAACGACATCCTGAAGGAGTATGCCGCGCGGGGCACCTATATCTACCCTCCCGCCCCCTCGATGCGGCTTATCACCGATATGTTCGCCTGGTGTGCCAGCGAACTGCCGAGCTGGAATACGATCTCCATCAGCGGCTATCATATTCGCGAGGCCGGTTCCACCGCCGTGCAGGAGGTGGCGTTCACCCTCTCCAACGCCATCGCCTATACCGAGGCGGCCATCCAGGCCGGACTTGATGTGGATACGTTCGCGGCACGGCTCAGCTTCTTCTTCAATATCCACAACAACTTCTTCGAAGAGGTGGCAAAGCTCCGCGCTGCCCGCCGGATGTGGGCGCATATCATGAAGGAACGGTTCGGGGCGAAGGATCCCCGCAGCATGATGCTGCGGTTCCACTCGCAGACCGCCGGTTCAACGCTCACCGCGCAGCAGGTGGAGACCAATATCGTCCGCGTGGCGATGCAGGCCGCCGCCGCCGTTCTGGGGGGAACGCAGTCGCTCCACACCAACGGGTTCGATGAGGCGCTGGGACTTCCCACGGAGAACGCCGCACGGCTGGCGCTTCGTACGCAGCAGGTGGTGGGATATGAATCGGGCATCGCCGATACGGTGGACCCCCTGGCCGGGAGCTATTTCGTGGAGTATCTGACCGACGAGATCGAACGGGGAGCGCTGGCCTACATCAAGCGGATCGACATCATGGGAGGCGCGGTCAAGGCTCTGGAGGCCGGCTTCATTCAGAACGAGATCGCCGAAGCCGCATACGAGGCGCAGAAGCGGATCGAAAGCGCGGAGGATGTGGTGGTGGGAGTAAACCGGTTCACGATCGAGGAGCCGCCGTTCGAGGATATCCTGAAGGTGGACGATACGCTCCGGACCAAGCAGATGGAGCGCCTGAACGGGGTGAAGACATCCCGCGATGCCGGGGCCGTGGAAGCCGCATTGAACGCCATCCGCGAGGCGGCGCTGGGAACCGACAACCTGATGCCCAGAATCATCACGGCGGTGGAAGCCTATGCCACCATCGGCGAGATCTCCGATACCCTCCGCTCCGTCTGGGGTGAGTATGAAGAGTAGAGGGGAATTTTCGATTTGCGATTTTGGATTTTCGATTGGGGCCATTTGACGATTGTCGATTTACGATTTACGATTGGGAAAGAGATGAGGGATTTGCGATTGGGTCCATTACGATTGCCGACTGACGATTGTGGAGGAACAGGGGCAGGATGATTTGCGCAGATTTTATCTCCAACGTGCGAGCGGTTCACGAGCATCCCGGCCCCACCCATAACGATTCGCGCCCATTCGCGGTCCGGGCCGTCCGCGATGTATCGTTCCCTCTCTCATTAGCGCGGATTTCATCTCCAACGTACGAGCGGTTCATGAGCATCCCGGCCCCACCCATAACGATTCGCGCCCATTCGCGGATTGCGGGCATTGGTGATATACCGATCCCTCTCTCATTAGCGCAGATTTCATCTCCAACGTGCGAGCGGTTCAACGCTCCCCTCGGCCCCCCCATAAAGATTCGCGCCCATTCGCGGTTGGCCGGTGGTTTGCGTAGATCATCCAGTGATAACGCATGTTCCAGAAGCCCCAGGGAGATGTATGAATCCACGATTCAATATGAACGAGGTCGATGCCCTCATCGACAAGAAGGTGATTATCGATCTGATGATCTACGATTTCGATGAGCGGTTCATCGAGCGGAAGCAGATGTTCGGCGAGATAGCCCGGGTGAGCGAGAGCGAGGGAGTGGTGGTGCGGCTGCATTCATCAGGACATGAGTATATTCTCCCTCCCGATGTGGACGACTTCCGTCGCCTGGAGCCGGGCACCTATACGCTGGACCCGACCGGTGATGTGGTGGTGGACCCCGATTTCGGTACCAGCATTATCGTTCACCTCCCCCCTCCGGAATATTCCGGCCCGATCCGGAACGAGCTTGACAAGGATGCTGACGACGGGCTCCCCAAACCGGCGAAGTAACAAACCGGACGATCCATTTCCATAGGGTCGCCGGCAACCTACCGTAGTACCGAATCGATACATGAGTACCCAATTCAACCCGGAGCGCGCCGAGGAGATGCTCGGCAAACATCTTCTGATCGGCCTGACGATCCACGATCATCTCGATGAAGTGGTGGATCGCGTTCAATTGCACGGCGATATCATCAGGATCAATCAGGAGGAGGGGGTGGTGGTGCGGCTTCATCCCTCCGGCGTAGAGTATGCGATGCCGGCGGTCCTCTCCGCATACGAGGAGGCTCCTCCCGGAGACTATCACCTCCAGGCGACCGGAGAGGTGGTGCACAACCCCGATCTGATGGCAACCTGGATCGTCTACGAACCGGCGGAGGATACGGAGGAACGGCTGCGCGAAGAAGGAAACCGGGAGGGATGAACCGGCGGCCGGCATCTCTGAATATTGGAAGCATCTGCGTGGGGGGCGGGCCGAACAAACCCCCCCCCCCCATATTATAAA